>CAZYPM010000008.1:16167-25065 GCA_964649205.1 uncultured Steroidobacteraceae bacterium | reverse complement strand
ACGCGCTTCGAAACGGAGAAATGCTACGACGAGGAGGGACTGCGCGAGATGGTGCGCGCGCAGCAGGAAGACCAGGCGCTGATCGACCAGACACGCAGGATCTGCGCCGGCCAGGGCGCCGTCTGCGGCGGCACCTGATGCCGCCGGGGGACCGGCGGCGTCCCTGCCGCCGGCCCCGCACCGCAGCCTCGGGTCATCCCTTGACGACGAGGCTGTTCACGACACCCTTCACGCCCTCGACCCGACGCGCGACGTCGATCGCACGCGAGATGTGCGCGGGATCGCGGACGAAGCCCGAGAGCTGCACCTGGCCCTTGAAAGTCTCGACGTTGATCTCGGTCGCCTTGAGTTCCTCGTCGGCGATGATCGCGGCCTTGACCTTCATCGTGATGACGCTGTCGTCGAGATACTCTCCCGTGCTCGAGCGCTCGGGACTCGATGCGCAGCCGGGACCCGCGAGCAACAAGCTCGCGAATGCGGCCGCGAGCACCGATTTGATCCGGATGTTCATGAATGACACCTCCTTCGCCGTGGCCGGGTTCAACCATCCACGAGATGGATGCTGTCCTCGACCCGGACCTCGTCACCGACCTTCCAGGCCGGCGGCTCGGCCAGGCTGAAGACGCCCGTGGAGCCGTCCTGGTAGCGGACGGTGACCTCGTGGTGGAAGGGATCGCTGCTCACCGCCTCGACGATGACGCAGTCGGCGCAGCCGGCGGCTTGTGGTCCGGGCCCGACCCCCGGCAGCCACCCCTGGATCGCGCCGGCGGATGCGACGCCCGCGAGCGCCACGACCGCGATCAGGGTCCAGGCGAGCGGATGCCGTTGCTTGTATCCCGTAGCGGACATGTTCCCCTCCTTCCGTTGCGTTACATCGATTTCAGGTTGTTCTGGACCTTCTTCACGCCGGTCACGCTGAAGGCGAGCGCGCTGGCCTTCTGGATGTCGCCCGCGCTCGCGACGGTGCCGCTCAGCCGCACCTCGCCCTGGTTCGTCTCGACCGCGATGTCGGCGGCGGCGAGCGCCTTGTCCGCCGCGATCGCGGCCTTCACCTTCTCGGTGATCGCGCCGTCGTCCGGCTGTTCCGCGGCGAGTTGCACGGGCGGCGAGGTTTCGGACGCCGCGGCGCCGGCGACGAACAGGGCCGCGAGCCCGGATGCGAGGATCGATTTCATCTTGACGTTCATGCTTCGCTCTCCAATTCCATGTGATGAACGAGACCCGAAGGCCCCGGCCTGGTTCATCCCCTGAACTGAAATCTGTCGCCGGTCGGCGACGCGCGCGGACGGCGCTGCTGGTACATTGGTAGCGATCCGTCCGCGCAAGTTCAAAACTGGGGTGACTTGAAATGGCGACACCAGAATGAGCGCAACCTTTTCAGTGCAGGACGCGCTGGCGGCGCTGGCGCAGGCCGGCGGCGAGTTCACCACGCTGTTCCGCCACGGCACGCTGGAGGTCGAGATCTACCGCCCGGTGGGTACCGACAAGCAGAAGCCGCACCGGCGCGACGAGCTCTACGTCGTAATCTCGGGGACCGGCACTTTCCAGCATGGTCCCGCGCGCACGCCGTTCGCTCCCGGCGACGTGCTGTTCGTGGAGGCCGGCATCGAGCACCGCTTCAGCGATTTCACGGAAGATTTCGCGACCTGGGTGTTCTTCTACGGCCCGGATGGGGGTGAAGCACGCTGAACTGTCGGCGATAGCCGACGGACACTGCCTGGCGCCGCCGGTCGTGGTATTTTGGCCCCTGGTCCCACCCGACCGGAGGTATTCCGATGCGTATTGAACGGTTTCGCCGTGCCTGTGTCGTGCTGGTGAGCGCGAGCCTCGTGTCGCTCGGCCTGCAGGCGCCGGCGGCCGCGGGCATCGTCGGGACGGCCGAGGCCGTCGCGGCGGCCCAGGTTGCCGATCCGCTCGCGGCGGTGCGCGGGGTGCTGGCGCGCGACGACGTGCGCGATCGCATGGTGGCGCTGGGCGTGGATCCCGCCGAGGTCGACGGCCGCCTGGCCGCGCTGACGGACGCGGAACTCGACCTGCTCGCGAAACAGCTCGAGCAGGCGCCCGCGGGCGGCGACGCGCTCGCCGTCATCGGCATCGTGTTCCTGGTGCTGATGATCCTCGAGTTCACGGGCGTCATCGACATCTTCAAGAAGGCATGAGATCCGCGGCGTTGCCGGCGGCGGCGCTCGTTGCGCTGCTCGCCGGCTGCGCCAGTTCACCGCGACTGGCGGAAGGGCTGCCTCCCGCCGCGCCACGCTCGATCGAGCTGGTGTCGGTGCCGTTCCACCCGCAGGAGGACTTCCAGTGCGGCCCCGCGGCGCTCGCGACCGTGCTGGGTGCCAGCGGCGTCGCGGTCGAGCCCGCCGCGCTCGCGCCGCAAACCTACATCCCGAAGCGCAAGGGCACGCTGCAGGCGGAGCTGATCGGCGCCGCGCGGCGGCATGGCCGGGTCGCATACCTCCTGCCGGAGCACGGCGATGCGCTGGTCGCGGAGCTCGCCGAAGGCCGCCCGGTGCTGCTGTTGCAGAATCTCGGCACCGATTTCCTGCCGCGCTGGCACTACGCCGTGCTGGTCGGATACGACGCGGAAAAGAACGTCGCCATCCTGCGTTCCGGCCGCAAGCAGCGGCTGGAGATGCGCTGGCAGCGATTCGCGGCGAGCTGGCACCGGGCGGGACGCTGGGCAATCACCGTGCTGCCTCCCGAAGCGATTCCCGCACATGCGCTGCCGGACAGCTACCTCGCCGCCGTGGCGGGCCTCGAGGCCGCGGGGCAGCTCGCGGCGGCGGCCTCGGCTTACGACACGGCCATCGCGCGCTGGCCGGACGAGCCGCTGTTCTGGCTCGGGCGCGGCAACGCCGCCTATGCCGAGGGCGAGCTGGACGCAGCGGTCGACAAGTACCTGCGCGCCATCCAGCTCGCGCCGCGGAACGCGGCGGCGCGCAACAACCTGGCTCTCACGCTGGCCGATGCCGGATGCCTCGACGAGGCGCGCCGGCAGCTCGGACGGGCCGCCGAATTCGCCGCCGGCACGCCGCTGATGAAGTCGGTGGAGGACACCGGCGTAGCGATCCGCTGGCGGGCCGACGCAGGTGGCGGTTGCCGGCTGGCGGATCGCGCCTGGCCGGACTGAGCGCGGCGGCTAGCTCGCCCGCCCGGGCACACCGCGCCAGCGCACCAGCGCGCGAATCAGGAAACCGGCCGCGACCACGATGGCGACGTCGCGTACCGACGTCAGTGTCGCCGTCGTCACGATGGCGGCGCAGGCGACCAGCGCGAGCACGGCGATCAGCTGTCCGCCCGGCACCGGCACGGGCGCCGGACCCTCGCGGCGGCGCAGCACGATCAGCGCCAGGCTGGTCGAGCCATAGGCGAGGATCCGCGAGATCACGAACAGTTCCAGCAGGTACCGGAAGGTGCCGGTGATCGTCGCGAGCCAGGAGAGTATGGCGAAGATGAGGATGGCGACGTGCGGCGTGCGCCAGACCGGGTGCACGGCGGCGACCGCGCGCGGCAGGTCGCCGGCCTCCGCGAGCGCGAACATGTTGCGCGGCGAGGTCAGGATCGAGACTGCGAGCCCGCCGGCGCAGGAGACGACGGCCGCCGCGGCCATCAGCGTGCCGCCCGCCGGTCCGAGGAAGTGCTCGGCGACGCTGACCAGCGGACGCGCGTGCGATGCCGTGTCCGCGAGCACGCCGAAGCTCGCCAGCATCAGCAACAGGTACAGCAGGCAGGAGATCGCCAGGCCCGTGAGGATGCTGAAGGGGAGGTCGCGTTTCGGGTTGCGCATCTCGCCGGCGACCGTCGCCGCGACCTCGAATCCGACGCAGGCGAACAGCGCGAGCTGCAGGCCGGCGACCAGGCCTCCGGGCTCCTGCGGCGCCGTTGCCGGCAGGTTGTTCCAGCCGGCGTACCAGATACCGGCCAGCGCGATCGCGGCCAGCGGCAGCAGCTTCAGGGCCGTGAGCAGGTTGCCGGTCCAGGCGCCGCCCTTGACGCCGCGCAGGTTGACGGCCGTCAGCAGCACCATGACCAGCGTGATCGCGATTGCGCGCGGCCAGTAGCCCGCCAGCGCCGGCCAGAGCGCCGCCGCGTAGTCGAGCATGACCTGCGCGATCAATGCGTGGGAGGCAAAGCGCGAAACGGTGAACAGCCAGCCGACCGTGAATCCGGTGAGCGGGCCGAAAGTGCGCAGCGCGTAAACCTGCGGGCCGCCGGTGACGTCGAAGCGGCTCGAGACCTCGGCCAGCGACAGCGCGAGCACCGCGACCACCGCGAAGGCGGCGAGGATGACCGCGAGGCTCCAGCGTCCCGAGGACACCGCGAGCCCCGCGGGCAAGGCAAACACGCCGGCGCCGACGACCGAGTTGATCGTCAGCGAGGCCACGTCGAGACGCGTCAGGCCGCGCAGCAGCCCGGGCGAGGCGGCGTGGCCGGTGGCGCCCGGCTCAGGCAGCGGTTTCAGCCTGTGGCGCGGCCGGTTCCTCGGCCTGCGGCGAAGTGCCGGCGTCGGCCGCCGCGCGCCAGGTGCCGTCGACCTTGGTCCAGACGGTGATGAACTCGCCGCTCATCGACAGCGCCTCGCCGTCGCCGTCCGGGTCGAAGGTCCATGATCCGGTCTCGTACGCCATGTCGCCGGAGGCGGAGACGCGTACGTCACTGGTGGTCCAGTTGATGGTCGAGTTCGGCATGGCGGCCGCCTCCGCTTCCATCCCGGCCTGGATCTCGGCCGCGCCCTTGCGGATCTGGCCGTCGAACATCGTCACCGCGTCGGACGTGTAGATGCCGCTCGCGATGCCGGCGGCATCCTTCGCCTGGGCGAGACCGAGCCACTCCGCCGAACGATCGCGAACCGCCTGCGCTTCCGCCGCGGTGTCCACCGCCGGTGCCTTCGCAGCACAACCGGATGCGAGCAGGACCGTCGCGAGCGCGGCCGCAAGCCAATTCAACTGACGCATGTTGTCCCCCAAGTCGTTGATTTTTCGATATTGCGCGCCATCGGGATACATCCCCGATTGCGCCAGCGACACCGAGCGTCCTCTTTTCGGCGCGATTGCACAAGCGGCACGGCCTGCGCATACTCGCGGGCGCCGCCAAACACCAACCAGAAAAGGCGAGCCGTTGGTCTTCAATTCGCTCACGTTCGTCGTGTTCTTCGCGCTGGTGTTGCTGCTGCACCGGCTGCCGCTGCCGTGGACCGCGAAGAAGCTCAACCTGCTGGTTGCGAGCTACGTGTTCTACGCGGCCTGGAATCCGCCATTCGTGATCCTGCTGTGGATCTCGACCGTCGTGGACTGGTACATCGCGCGCGGCATCTGGAACGCACGCGAGCAGAGCCGGGCGGTGCGGCGCGCGTGGCTGCTCGGTTCGCTCGCCGTCAACCTCGGCTTCCTGGCGTTTTTCAAGTACGGCGAGTTCCTGCTCGCGAACTGGCAGGCGTTGATGGCCACTGTCGGCATTACGTATGTGCCGCCCGAATGGAACATCATCCTGCCGGTCGGCATCTCGTTCTACACCTTCCAGACCATGGCCTACACGCTCGACGTCTACCTCGGGCGCTCGAAGCCGCTGGACTCGTTCCTCGATTTCTCGCTGTTCGTGACCTTCTTCCCGCAGCTGGTCGCGGGCCCGATCGTGCGTCCCGGCCAACTGGTGCCGCAGTTCGCGCGGCCGGTGCAGGCCACGCGCGACCAGCTGCTCTGGGGCCTCGCGCTCATGGTGCTCGGCCTGTTCATGAAGGTGGTGATCGCGGACAGCGGGCTCGCAGCCTCGGCGGATGCGGTGTTCGGCTCGGACAAGCCGGTCGGCTTCGCGGATGCGTGGCTCGGGACGCTCGCCTTCTCCGGGCAGATCTTCTGCGACTTCGCCGGCTACTCCACCATCGCGATCGGCGCCGCGCTGTGCCTTGGCTTCGCGCTGCCCGACAACTTCCGCATGCCGTACGCAGCGATCGGCTTCTCCGACTTCTGGCGGCGCTGGCACATCTCGCTCTCGACCTGGCTGCGCGACTATCTCTACATCCCGCTCGGCGGCAACCGTGGCAGCGAGACGCGCACCTACGTCAACCTGATGCTGACCATGCTGCTGGGCGGACTCTGGCACGGCGCCAGCTGGACCTTCGTCGCCTGGGGCGGGCTGCACGGTTTCTACCTTGCCGCCGAGCGCTGGATCCGCTCGCAGAGCGGCGTGCAGGGCGATCCCGCCGGGGCGTGGAACCGGTTCGCGCTCGCGCTCGCGACCTATTTCCTGGTCAACATCACCTGGGTGTTCTTCCGGGCCGAAACCTTCGAGGGCGCGGCGCGCATCCTGGCCGGCATGGCGGGCCTGGCCACGGAACCGGCGGCGGTGCTGCCCACGGTGCACATGGTCAAGGTCGCGGTGATCGTCGCGGGGATGGTCGCGGTGCAATGGCTGATGCGGAATCGCAGCCTGGAGGCCGTGGTCGCGCGCATGCCCTGGTGGCTGACGGGGGTCGTCGTGGCGGCAATGCTGTTCGCCGTGATCACGACGCAGGGCTCGGGCGAAGCTTTCATCTACTTCCAGTTCTAGGGCGGGCGACATGGAACTGCGGCAGGACGAGATCACGACGCGCGAAATCCCGGCGGTGCGCTGGGGAGCGATCGGCTGGCTGGCGCTCGTGCTGGTGGTCGCGGCCGTGGCCGCGTGGGAGATGCAGATGCGCCGGCTCGGCCTGCGCGCGGGCGATCTCGACGACAGCAAGTCGCACTGGGCGGTCGAGCGGCGCAAGCTCGCGAGCGGCGAGCACGACGGCGTCGTGATCATCGGATCTTCGCGCATCCTGTTCGACACGAACCTGGATGTCTGGGAGGAGGTCTCCGGGTTGCGGCCAGTGCAGCTTGCGCTTCCCGGCACCAATCCGCGCCCGCACCTGAAGGACCTCGCCGAGAACAGCGACTTCGCCGGGCTGCTGGTGGTGGGCGTCACGCCCGACATCTATTTCACCGACTGGCCGGGCATTCCCGTCTTCCAGGGCCTGACGAGCTTCTGGCACGAGGAGTCGCCGTCGTCGCGGTTCGGGCACCGGGTGTGGATTGAGTTGCAGCGGCATCTCGCCTTCCTGGAGGAGGCGTACCGGCTCGGCAACCTGATCGACCGCGCCGCGCCCTTCGCGGACCGTCCCGGCGTGCGCGGCCCGATCCGCGACGTGTGGAAGATCTCCGAGAGCTTCGAGGACCGGCAAACGACGATGTGGCCACGGCTCGAGACCGACGAATACCTGCGCGACCACGCGCGCTGGGTGTGGGGGCCGTTCAACGGCGAGCCGCGCATCGAGGTGGCGGATGCAGAGCGCATCATCGCCGAAACGAAGAAGCACGTGGACATGATCCGCGCGCGCGGCGGCGAGGTGGTCTTCATCCGCGCGCCGTCGGCGGGCCTCTACTACGAAAGCGAGCTGCAGGGGCAGCCGCGGGCGCGGACCTGGGACCCGCTGCTGGCGGCGACCGGCGCCTATGGCATCCACTTCGAGGACCATGCCTCGATGCAGGGGCTGGAATCGCCGGAATGGTCGCACCTGTCCGCCGCGTCGCAGCGGAAGTTCACGCGCGCCTACGTGGAATTGCTGATGCGGGACGTCCCCTGGTTGCGCGAACATCCCGCCCGGAGGCCTGGCGAATGAACATCCTGGCGGCGGTGGATTTCTCGGCGGTCACGCAGGACGTGATGGATGCGCTGCGGCGCATCGCGGCGACCATGCCCGCGAAGGTGATCCTGGTGCACGTCGCGCCGCCGGAGCCGGATTTCGTCGGCTACAGCGCGGGGCCCGATGTCGTGCGCGGGCAGGTCGCAGTCGAGCACCGCACCCGCCACCAGCAGCTGCAGCGGCTGGCGGAAGACCTGCGCGCGAACGAGGTCGACACGACCGCGCTGCTGCTGCAGGGCGCGACCGTCGAGACGCTGATCGCGGAGGCGGGGAAGCTTGGCGCCGGGCTGATCGTGCTCGGCAGCCATGGGCACGGCGCCGTCTACGACCTGCTGGTCGGCAGCGTCGCCGAGGGCGTGGTGCGCCGTTCGACCGTGCCGGTCCTGCTGGTCCCCGCCCGCCAGGAATAAAGGGGACGCGTCCCTTTACCTGACATGTCCCGGCGACTTCGGGAGTGCTGCGAGGTAAAGGGACGCGTCCCCTTTATCAGGTGAGGGGGACGTAGTTCTGGGAGCGCTTGCGGTAGCGCAGGCCGGCGGCTTCGCCGGCCTCGCCCTTGGCGCGCACGAAGCGCTGGTGCTGGCCGGGCCGCCAGCTCATGCCGCCGTCGGTGCTCACGTCGAGGCGCGACTCGAAGCGATCCGGCCCCGCGTTCAGCCGGGTGACGCGCAGCTGCATCTTCGAGCCGTCCGCGGCCGCGACCGGGGCAGTGGTGCGCAATTCCTGGCCCGCGGTGCCCCGTAGCACCGTGAGCTGGCCATTGGCGTCCACCTGCGCCATCTCGAGCGCCGCGCGCTGCTCGTTGACGTAGATGAGGATGCCCGACATCTCCCTCAGCATCGGGATGTTCGAGCGGCCCGAGATCACGCGGTCCGGCACGACCCATTCGAACTGGTAGGTCCCGGCGACGGTCCTCGCGATCGTGCCGTCGTCGCGATACTGCGTCGTGGTGACGTTCCAGGTGCCGACCGTCTGGCGCAGCTGGTCGATGCCCTCGGCGAGCGCCGATGCCGGTGTCTCCATGGCTTCGCTGGCGAATGGCGAGCAGGCGAGGACCAGCGAGGCGGAAAAGCCCCGCCAGGACGGCAGGAAACGGTTCGACGCGGGCATGGCACCCTCCCTCGGCCGCTCAGGATCCCGGCCGATCACCCGATCATAGGTGGCGCCCGGCGCCGGGGAGCGGCGGCCCGTCCCGCCCGACCCTCGTTTCGTCGCGCGGAGCGGCCCGAAGTTCC
>CAZYPM010000008.1:0-16067 GCA_964649205.1 uncultured Steroidobacteraceae bacterium | reverse complement strand
GCCGCGGCCTGCGACAGGAAGAACACCGAGCGCAGGTTGACCGTCATGACCTCGTCCCAGTCCTGCTCGGTGAAATCGAGCGCGTCCGCGCGGCGGATCAGGCCCGCGTTGTTGACCAGGATGTCGAGCCGCCCGAGTCCGGCCACGGCCTCGCGCACGATGCTGGCAAAATCCGGCCGGCCGCCCAGGTCCGCGCGGATGGCGTGGAATTTCCGCCCGGCGGACCGGACGGCGGTGGCGGCCTGCGCCAGGTCCGAGCGGCCGACCCCGGCGACGTCCGCACCCGCCTGCGCAAGTCCCGCGGCGATCGCGAGGCCGAGGCCGCTGCCCGCACCCGTGACCAGCGCGGCCTTGCCGGCGAGGCTGAAGAGCTCCGCGCTCACCGCAGCGTGCCCATCGCCACGGCATCCATGTCCTTGTAGTCCTGGTTCTCGCCGCCCATCGCCCAGATGAAGCTGTAGCTCGAGGTGCCGACGCCGGAGTGGATGGACCAGGGCGGCGAGATCACCGCCTGCTCGTTGGCGACCACCACGTGCCGGGTTTCCTGCGGCTCGCCCATCATGTGGAACACGCGCGCGTCCGGCTTCAGGTCGAAGTAGAAATAGACCTCGGAGCGCCGGTCGTGCAGGTGCGTGGGCATCGTATTCCAGACGCTGCCTTCCTTCAGCATGGTGAGCCCGAGCAGCAGCTGCGACGACTTGCAGATGTCCGGGTTCACGTACTGGTAGATGACACGCTCGTTCGAGGTCGCGGGCGAGCCCATCGGCATCGGGTTTGCCTTGTCGATCGTGATCTTGACGGTCTCGTGCGTCGCGTGCGCGGGCGTGCTCACGAGGTAGAACTTCGCGGGCGCGGCGGGCGATTCGGACTCGAACAGCAGCGCGCCGGTGCCGCGCGGCACGTAGAGCCCGTCGCGCGGGGCGAGATCGTAGCGCTTGCCGTCCACCGTCACGCGGCCGGCGCCGCCGACGTTGATGAGCCCGAGCTCGCGCAGGGCGAGCAGCGGGCCCTTGCCGAGCGCGGGGCACTGGTCGAGCGTGACCGCCCGGGTCGCCGGGAACGCGCCACCGAGCACCATGCGCTCGATCTGGCTGTGCACCAGGCACAGGCCGTCGGGCTCGAACAGGCGCTCCACCAGGTACAGGCGCCGGAGCGCCGCGGTGTCGAGGCCCTTGATCATGTCCGGATGGCTGGCGTGCTTCTTCTCGACGTTCATGGCGTCACTCCAGGGGATTCAGCGCGGCGGCGACTGGCAGGAATCGCGGATCACGAGGTGCGGGACGATGGGCGACGACCCGGCCGACTCACCGCCGCCCTGCGGCTCGGTCAGCCGCGCGGCCGCGAGCCGCCCGAGGTCGCGGATCGGCAGGCGGATCGTGGTCAGCGACGGTAGCAGCCGCGCGGCCAGCGGGCCGTCGTCGTAGCCGATCACCGAGAGATCCTGCGGGATCCTGAGCCCGAGCCGCTGCGCGGCACGGTAGACGCCGGCGGCCATCTCGTCGTTGCTGGCGAAGATCGCCGTCGGCCGCGGGCTCCTCGACAGCAGCGCCTCGCCGCAGGCGATGCCGGACTCGTAGGTATAGCCGCCCTCGACGATCCATTCCGGCGGCACCGCGACGCCCCGGCGCTCCAGCGCCTCGAGGAATCCGGTCTGCCGCTCGGCCGCCGAGCGGAACCCGGCGGGGCCGGCGATGAAGCCGATGCGGCGGTGGCCGAGCGACTCCAGGTAGTTCGCCGCCTCGCCGACCGCCTCGCGGTCGTTGGAGGCCACCATGCGCGCCGGCACGTCGAACTGCGCATAGCTGATGCGCACGTAGGCGCAGTCGAGCTCCGCGAGCGCGCGCAGCAGCTCGTCGCTGTCTGACACCGGCGGCAGCAGGATCACGCCGCGCAGGCGCTGGCGCGTGACGAAGCGACGCACGCCGGGGATGAATCCGGCGCTCTTGCGGTCGCAGGGGTGCACGACCAGCTCGTAATCCGAGTCCCGCAACGCGTCCAGCGCGCCCTCCATCACGTTGATGACGTACTGCGCATTCGGGTTGTCGTAGACCAGGCCGATCAGGAACGACTTGCGGAACGCGAGGCCGCGGGCCTGCGGGTCCGGCACGTAGCCGAAGCGCTGGATGACGGCCTGGACCTTGGCGCGCGTGTCCTCGCGCACCTGCGGCGACTGGTTGATGACGCGCGACACCGTCTTCTTCGAAACGCCGGAGAGCCGGGCCACGTCGTTGATGGTGGCGCGCCCGTTGGGCCCCGGGCGGGCGGCGCGGGCCGGCCGCGCGGGCGCGCGCAGCGCCTTGCGCGGCATGGCGCGGGAGCTTCCGCGGGTGCGTTTTGCCACCGGTGTCCTTCCAGTCACGGGAACGGTCCCATCGTATGCGAACGGCTCATGCCTGGCCACGGGCGCTCAGCGCAACAGCGCCGGCAGCCACAGCGAGAACTGCGGTACGAAGGTGACGACCAGCAGCACGGCGATCGCGGCCAGGTAGAACGGCCAGATCGAGCGCAGCGCCTGGCCGATGCCGACCTTGCCGATCGCACAGCCGACGAACAGCACCGAGCCGACCGGCGGCGTGATCAGGCCGATGCCGGCGGTCAGGATCAGGATCACGCCGAAGTGCACGGGATCGACGCCAAAGGCCTTCGCCACCGGCAGGAAGATCGGCGTGCAGATGATGATGAGCGGCGCCAGGTCCATGAAGGTGCCGAGCAGCAGCAGCAGCGCGATCAGCAGCAGCAGGATCACGATGCGGCTGTCCGAGAACTGCGACAGCGCCTCCACCGCCTGCGCCGGCACCTGCAGGTACGCCAGCAGCCAGCCGAAGGCGCCGGCCGCGCCGATCACGAACAGGATCAGGCCGGTGGTGCGCGCGGCGCCGGTCACCGCCTCGGCGAACACCGCGCGGCTCAGGCGGCGGTAGGCCAGTCCGGTCACCAGTACGGCGTAGACCACGGCCACTGCCGCGCTCTCGATCGCGGTGAACACGCCGGCGCGGATCCCGACGAAGATCATGGCGACCAGCAGCAGCCCGGGCAGGGCGGCAATCAGGCGGCGGAGCACCTCGTGGAGGCCGGGGAACGCCTCGGTGGCGTAGCCGCGCCGTGCCGCCAGGATGCGCGTGGTCGCCATGAGCGTGAGCGTCATCAGCAGCGCCGGTACGATGCCGGCCGCAAACAGGTCGGCGATCGAGATCGAGCCGCCGGCGGAGGCGGAGAACAGGATCAGGTTGTGCGAGGGCGGCACCAGCAGCGCGACCAGCGCGGCCGAGACGGAGACATTGACCGCGAACTCGCGCTCGAAGCCACGCTTGACCATCTGCGGGATCATGGTGCCGCCGACCGCCGAGACGTCGGCGATCGCGGAACCCGAGACGCCGCCGAAGAACAGCGAGGCGAGCACGTTGATCTGGCCGAGCCCGCCCTTCAGGTGCCCGACCAGCGCCGCGGCGAAGGAGATCAGCCGCTCCGCGATGCCGCCGCGCAGCATCATCTCGCCCGCGAAGATGAACAACGGGATGGCGATCAGCGACGCCGCGCCGGCGCCCGCCGAGGTCTGCTGCACCACCACGATCACGGGCAGGCCCAGGTACAGCACGGTCGCGAGCGAGGCCGCGATCAGCGCGAAGGCGACCGGAATGCCGAGCACCAGCAGCACCGCGAATACGCCGAACAGCAGCGCGACTTCCATGCGCTCAGCCCTCCGCCGCCGGCGCGGCGGCGCGTCCGGCGAGCGCGGCCGCGGCGAACACCGCGATCAGCGCGCCGCCCGCTGCGATCGGCACGAACGCGGCGCCTTCAGGCAGCGAGATGCCGGCCATCGGCACGTCCCAGCCGTCGGCCGCGAGCACGTAGCCCCAGTACGCGAGCACGACGCCGATCGCGAGCACGACGGCGCGGCCGAAGGCGACGATCGCGCGCCGGGCGGCGGGTGGCGCGGCCTGCACGGCGACGAAGAAGCCGAAGTGCGCGTCCCAGCGCACGCCCGCGGCGGCGCCCATCATCATCGCCGTCTTCAAGGCGACCAGCGCCACCGGCTCGGTCCAGCTCGGCGAATCGTTCAGGACGTAGCGCGCGAACACCTGCCAGAACTCGACCGCCGCCATGACCACGAGCGCGATCCCCGCGATCCACAGCGCGGCGCGCGCGGCGGCGTCGAGCAGCGTGGCGGCCCCGGATGGCGCGCTCATGCGTCCGCCCGGATCGCGGCGTGCAGGCGCGCGAGGTCCGGATCCTGCAGGTAGCCGGCGACGAAGGGCAGGGCGGCGCGGCGGAAAGCCGGGACATCGGCCTCGTTGATGGCCACGCCCGCGGCGCGGATGGCGGCGTCCGCCTCGGCGACCGAGCGGTCCCAGAGCCCGCGCATGTAGCGCACGGACTCGTCGGCGGCATCGGTCAGCAGCGCGCGCTCCGCAGGCGTAAGCGCCTCGAAGGCATGGCGCGACATCAACAGCGCCTCCGGCGCATACGAGTGCTCGGTCAGGGACCAGAAGCGCGCGACCTCGAACTGGCGGCTCGAGTGGAAGCTGCGCACGTTGTTCTCGGCGCCGTCGATGAGCCGCGTCTGCAGCGCCGAGAAGGCCTCGCCGTAGGGCAGCGGCGTCGGGTTACCGCCGAGCGCGCGCACCAGGCCGATGAACATGTCGGATGGCGGCACGCGCAGCTTGAGGCCCGCGAGGTCGGCCGGCACGTGCACCGGGCGGCTGGTGTTGTAGAAGCAGCGCACGCCGGAATCGTAGATCGCGAGGCCGACCAGGCCGCGCGCCGCGAACGAGGCGCGCACCTCGGCGCCCACCGGCCCGTCCACCGCGCGGCGCATGTGCCCGACCGACTCGAACACGTAGGGCAAGCCGAGGATCCGCGTCAGCGGAAAGGCGTTGTTGACCGCGCCGAAGAAGACGCGCGTGAGCTGCAGCACGTCGTGGCGCACCAGCTCGACCGTGTCGGTCTCGCGGCCGAGCTGGCCGGAGTGGAACACGCGGATCGCCACGCGCCCGTCCGTGCCCTCCTCGAGGGCCCGGCCGATGAAGCGCACGGCTTCCACCGTGGGGTAATGGTCCACGTGCACGTCGGCGGCGTTCAGCAGCACGGCGGCCCTGGCCGCCGCTGCGCGCGGCCATGCCGCGAGGCTCGTCGCGGTCGCCAGGAACGCGCGCCGGCTCAGCAACTCCCGGCCCCCGGCACGGCGACGGGCGACGCACCCACAGGCTGGGCGCGAACCGCGCGGCAGCGGATCTCGCCGAGCCCGGCGAAGCGCACGACCGCCGTCTGTCCCGCGCGGATGTCGTGGATGCCGCTGGCGGCGCCGGTGGTGACGAGATCGCCGGCCTTCAACGGCCGCCCGCGCCGCGCGCAGCGGCCCAGCGCGAAGGCGAGTGCGGACAGCGGCCCGCCGTGCAGGCTGGCGGCGCCGCCGCTGCCGACGAGCCTGCCGTCGATGAGCGTCTCGCAGGTGAGCGTGTGGATCTCGCGCGCGAGCGGGGCCGGGATCGCGGGCCCGACGATCAGCCCGGCGTTGTTGCCGAAATCGGAGACCACCACGCAGGGGCCGAGCTCGTTGATGGTCGCCAGCGGGCTGCCTGCGAGCTCGACGCCGATGTGGAGCGCGCCCACGTACGCGGCGGCCTGGTCCGCGGACCACTGGGTCTGTGACGGCGGCGCGTCCTGGCCGATGCGCACCACGTACTCGGCCTCGACCGCGGAGAAGCCGCCGTCGATGACCGCGAGATCGACGACAGCGTCGCCCGCGGGCGTCGCGACGCTGGATCGGAAGATCGGGCCGACCAGGCGCTCCTCGCGGACGCGGGACTGCCAGTCCACGGGGATCCATCCGACCTTCCAGCCTGCGACGACGTCGGGCCAGAGCGTGATGGCGGCGTCCTGGCAGGCGTATGCTGAGTCGAGATCGGCCGGTACGGGGCCCGGATAGGCAGCCAGGGGCGCGGCCGCGAGCCGTGCGGCGACGAATTTCTCGGCGATCGCGCTTGCCGCCGCGACCGGCGCCTGCCGTGTATCCGCCACCCTTCCGGCTCCCATTTCAGGCCCGAAACCTGTATATAGGAAACCGGTGTCATCCGCAAATTGTCCGGGCTCCGCGCGCAGGCCGGAACCACTGTTTGGAGGGGAAAAATGAGGATTTTCGCCAGGCGCGGCGGATGGGTCGCGGGACTGCTCATGGCGGCCGCCGCGGCCACGGCGACGGCCGGCGGCGAGGCCCCCCGCGGGGCGCCCGCCGGGGCCATGCCGGCCTTTGCCGGGGCGCAGGGATGGGCCGCACGCACGCCCGGTGGACGCGGCGGCAGGATCCTGCGCGTGACGACGCTGGCGCCGGACGGACCCGGGTCGCTGCTGGCGGCGATCGCGACCCCAGGGCCGCGCATCGTGGTGTTCGAGGTGGGCGGTGTCATCGATCTCGAGCGCCGCATCATCGACATCCGCGAGCCCTACCTGACGATCGCGGGTCAGACCGCGCCCTCGCCCGGCATCACGCTGGTCCGCGGCGGCATCGAGCTGCGCACCCACGACGTCATCATCCGCCACATCCGCGTGCGCACCGGCGACGCCGGGCTCGCGCGCGGCAGCGGCTGGGACCCGGATGCGTTCTCGACCCAGGGCGCCCGCGACGTGATCGTCGATCATTGCTCGATGTCCTGGGGCATCGACGAGAACCTGTCCGCGTCGGGACCGCGATTCACGGGGCGCACGCCGGAGGAATGGCGCCAGGGCACCTCGCACCGCATCACGTTCAGCAACAACATCATCGCCGACGGGCTGGCGCGCTCGACGCACCCGAAGGGGGAGCACTCGAAGGGCTCGCTGATCCACGACAACGTGACCGGCATGCTGATCGCGGGCAACCTCTATGCCAACAACATGGAGCGCAACCCGCTGTTCAAGGGCGGCGTGCAGGGCGCGGTCGTCAATAACCTGATCTACAATCCGGGCCCGCGCGCCGTGCACTACAACCTGATCGCAGCCGAGTGGGGCGCAATGCCGTACCAGAACGGCCGCATGGCGCTGGTCGGCAACGTGCTGCGGGCCGGGCCCTCGACGCCGGCCGACCTCGCGCTGCTGATGCTCGGCGGTTCGGGCGACCTCGAGGTGTACGAGCGCGACAACGTCGCGGTGGACCGCATCGGGCGCCCATTGCCGGTGTTCGGGCGTTACACCACCGCGCCGGCGAGGTTCATCGTGCTGGCGGAGATGCCGGAGATTCCCGACTTCGCGGGTGCGCTGGCCGCGGAGCAGGTGCAGGACGCGGTGGTGAAGAACGCCGGCGCGCGGCCCTGGGACCGCGACGCCGTGGACCTGCGCATCCTGGCCGACGTCATCGAGGGGCGCGGCGAGATCATCGACAGCCAGCAGCAGGTCGAGGGTTACCCGGCGCCGCGCGAGACCCGCGCGCCGTTCGTCGAGTCCGAGTGGGACCTTGCCACCATGGAACGCAAGTAAAGGGGACGCGTCCCTTTAACTTTAAAGGGACGCGTCCCCTTTACTCGAAGGGCGGGTAGGCGATGACGATCTCGAGGTCAGAGTCGCCCAGCTGGCGGATGCCGACGGCGGCGCCTTCGCGCAGGTAGATGGCGGCGCCGGCGGTCACCTCGGTCACCAGTTCATTGACGGTGAGCTCGCCGCGGCCCGCGAGCACGTAGTACACCTCGTCGTGCCGCAGCGCGTGCACGCCGATTGCGGCGCCCGGGTGCAGCGCGCGGCGGCGAAAGATCAGCTTGGGGTCCGGGACGTCATCGAAGAACCGGTTGGCGGTGGTGCGTCCGCCGCCGTCATGCGGCCCGGGCTCGGCCTTGCGCACGTCTTGGTCGTAGCGGATCACCACCGGCCCTTCCGCATCGCGCGCCGCTTCCGGCACCGGCGGATGAGCCTGCGCCAGGCCGGAGCAGGCAGCCGCCGCCAGCGCAGCGGCTGCCGTGACGTTCCCCGCCCGCATCAGAACTTGTAGCGCGCGCCGAGGAAGAACTGCCGCCCGGACAGGTGGTAGAACGACAGCCGGTCGCCGGTCGAGTCCACCCACTGGTCATTCGCCTCGTCGGTCAGGTTGAGTCCCTCGAGCGTGAAGGTCAGGCGGTCGTTGGGCGACCAGGACGTCGAGAAATCCACCGTCAGCGTGTCGGCCGTGCCTTCGACGTCGTTGCCGTTGCGGCCCGGGACCGTCGTCAGGTACTCGTCGCGATACGCCGCCGAGACGCGCGCATGGAACGGACCGCGCTCGTAATAGAGCGTCGCGTTGTAGGCGTCCTTGGACAGGCCGGTGACGGTCTCACGCGCCACGACGGCGCCGGTCGCGTTGAGGTACTGGACGGTCGAGTCCACGTGCGTGTAGTTCAGGATCGTGCCGAAGCTGTTGAACGGCTCGGGCAGGAACGAGAACGGCGTCTGCAGGCTGACCTCGAAGCCCTCCAGCGAGCCGCCCGGCGTATTGGCCGGCAGGTTGAACTGCCAGTCCACCGACGCATCGCAGCCCGGCGTCGCGCCGCAGGCCGCAATGGCGACGCTGTCGGGAAGCCCGAGGGGATTGCCGGTGAAGGGCCGCGTCTCGCGGATGGTCTGCACGAACGTGCCGATGTCCTTGTAGAACAGCGCGACCGAGAACAGCGCTTCGGGCGCGAAGTACCACTCGAATGCGAGGTCGTAGGCGTCGGCCTCGAACGGGTCGAGCAGCGGATTGCCGGCGTTCACCGTGCGGTTGTTGCCGGACACGCTGACCGCGGCCCCGGGGTTCAGGTTGCCGAGCCCGGGCCGCGTCATCACGCTGGCCGCGCCCAGCCGCAGGACGATGCTGTCGGTCGCCTCCAGGGCGAGGTTGAGCGCGGGCAGCGTGTCGTCATACGAACGCGTGACCGTCGTCAGCAGCGGCGCACCGGCGGTGAACACGTATCCGGTGGTGGTCTGGTCGGTCTCCACGTAACGCACGCCGAGATTGCCGCGCAGCGGCCTGCCGAACAGCGACGAGCGGAAGTTGAACTGCACGTAGACGCCGGTGTCCTCCTCCTCGACCGAGCGGTTGTTGCCGAGCGCGGGCTCGATCCCCATCGGGAAGTTCGCGGTGTTGTAGAAGTCGAACAGCGCGTTCGCCGCGTCGTGGTCCGGGATCAGCCAGGACGTGGTCGTGCCTGCCGGCGCGCCGACCTCCAGGTCGATGAGCTGGCTGTACTGCGAGACCGGCGTGGCGGCGACCGGGGCCGGAATGGACGACTCCAGGTTCGCGAGCGTGCCGTTCGAGCGGCGCAGCTCGGCGGTCGCGAACTCGTACTTCTTCCATTGCGCGCCGAAGGCGAAACTGGTGCGGTCCGAGGTCTTCCACTCCAGGTCGGCCATCACCGTGGTCAGGTCGTTGTCCGCCGACTGCGGCCGCAGCCGGATCTGCGACAGCGTCCAGAACGCCGGGTCCGTGACCGACGCGTTGCCGTAGGAGATCAGTGGCAGGCGGCTGTTGTCGCGGTAATCGAAGCTGTAGCCGTCGACGTTGAGCGCGTCGAACAGCAGCGTGGTCTGGACCGGGTTGTCGTGCTCCGACTCCGCCATGCCGCCGAGGACGCGCAGCTTGACGGCATCGCTGAACTCATGCGTCAGTTCGGCGGTGTACTGGGTGAACTCGGTGGACAGGTCGTCGATGCGCATCTCGGAACGGATGTCCACGTTGTCGAACAGGCCGTAGACCAGCGTGTTGGTCGAATCGATCTCCGCCGCGTTCGGCAGCACGGCGTTGATCGCCTGCGCGCCGTTGGTGCTGAACACCGGCGCCTGCAGGAAGATCTCGGTACGCTCGGCGTCGAATTTCGAGTACAGCGCGTCCACCGCGAGCGTCGTCGCCTCGCCCATGCGGAACTGGAGCGAGCCGGTGATGCCGAGCCGGTCCTGGTCGTGGATGTACTTGTCGTACCGCGGCAGGCGCGGGCGGAAGGCGGCATTGATCTCGGCGAGCGTCGCCGTCGAGCCACTGGTGGCGTAATCGGGGCCGAGCGCCAGGAAGCAGCCCGCCGGCGTGGTGGTGCAGTTGCCGGAGTTCTGCCAGCGCACGGTGCTGGCGCCCTCGTCGAGCAGCTTGCGCTCGCTGTAGGCGACCGACAGCAACGCGCCGGCGCGGCCGTCGGCAAAGGTGTTGCTGAGCAGCAACGCGCCGCGCGGGGCCGTATCCTCGGAGAAGTCGTTGTAGCCCTGCTGCCCGGAGATCACCAGCGTCATGCCGTCGAAGTCGAAGGGCCGCGACGTGCGCAGGTCCACGGTCGCGCCGAGCGAGCCTTCCTCGACCTCGGCAGCGCTGGTCTTGCGCACGGCGATCTGGTTGAAGAGCTCGGAGGCAAACACGTTGAAGTCGAACGCGCGGTCGCGGTTGGTGCCGCCGGCGGCATCGGTCGAGCCGGTCGTGGACAGCGCCTCGATGCCGTTGATGCGCACGCGGGTGTACTGTGGCCCGAGTCCGCGCACCGAGATCTGGCGGCCTTCGCCGGCGTCGCGCGCGATGGCCACGCCCGGCAGCCGTTGCAGCGACTCGGCCAGGTTCAGGTCGGGGAACTTGGAGATGTCCTCGGCGTAAATCGCGTCGATCGCCACGTTCTCGTCGCGCTTGTCGTCCAGCGCCCGGGCCAGGCTGCCGCGGTAACCGGTTACCACCACGGCTTCGAGTTCGCTCCCGGATTGCGCGAGGGCGGGTCCGGCGGCCAGCACGAGCATGCTGCTGGCCACAGAGAACCGCGGCAGATGCGTGTTCCAGAGCCTGTTTCTGCGGATATTCATGTTCCCCCCAAGGTCGTTGTGCGCGACTTCGCCGCTTCCCGGCGGCAGTGGCCGGGTGCCCGAGGGCACCGTCCGGATGCTTTTATCCCACAGGAATGACACCGGTAGCAACCCCGATCTCCAAAGCCCCTGTGTTGCAGTGCAAAGAGCCGGCCACGGTTGAAGCGCCGCGGCACAGACCCGACAATGCCGCGGCACGAGCGCGCCGCACCGCGGCGCCGGAGTCGCCATGGCCGCCCGCATCGTCTGCCTTGGGGAAATCCTGCTGCGCCTGTCGGCGCCGGGGCGCGAGTTGCTGCTGCAGTCGCCGCGACTTGCGGTGCACGTCGGCGGGGCGGAGGCCAACGTGGCGGTCTCGCTCGCCAGGTTCGGCCATTCCGCCGCCATGGCGAGTGTCGTACCCGACAATCCGCTGGGCGCGGCGGCGGTCGGGGAGCTGCGCCGTCACGGCGTGGACACCACCCAAGTGAAGGTCGGTTCCGGACGCATGGGAATCTATTTCCTCGTCACCGGCGCGATCCACCGCTCCTCCGAAGTGCTCTACGACCGCGCCGGATCCGCGTTCGCGCTGCACGCGGACTCGATCGATACGGAGGCCATGCTGGCCGGCGCCGATGCGCTGCACGTCTCGGGCGTCACGCCCGCGCTGGGCGCCGGTCCGGCGGCAGCCGCGAGACGCGCCATGGAGACGGCGAGTGCGCGCAAGCTCGCCGTGTCCTTCGACTGCAACTATCGGGCCAAGCTCTGGGAGACGTCAGGCGCCGATGCCGCCGGCGCCCTGCGTGGCCTTGCCGGACTCGCCGGCACCCTGTTCGGCAATGCGCGTGACCTCGCCCTGATGCTGGGCCGCGCGTTTGGCGACGCCAGTTCGTCCGACGGCTTTCGCGCCGCAGGCGCAGCGGCATTCGAGGCGTTTCCGCGGCTCGAGCGGATCGCGACCATGGTCCGGCAGCAGAACAGCGTGGATCACCATGACATGACCGCCTGGATGCTGACGCGCGCGCGCCTGGTCGCGGCCAGGAGCTACGCGGTCGGCCCGATCGTGGATCGCATCGGCGCTGGCGACGCCTTCGCCGCGGGTGTGCTCCACGGGCTCCGGCGAGGGTACGACGAGGAGCAGATGCTCAATTTCGGCCTCGCGGCCGCCTGCCTCAAACACTCCGTGCCCGGCGATTTCAACCTCGTGGGCGAATCCGACGTGCGCGCGCTGATGGACGACGCCGGATTCGGCGTGCGACGCTGAGCGCATGAACCGGCCGGATTCGATGCGCGGGCTCCTGGCTGCCGCACCGGTGGTGCCGATCGTCACGATCGCCTCGGCCGGCAGCGCCTGCGACCTCGCGCGGGCCTTGCTGCGCGGCGGGCTCACGGTGATCGAGGTGACGCTGCGCACGCCGGAGTCGCTCGCGGCCATCGAGGCGATCGCCCGCGGGGTGCCGGAGATGACGCTCGGCGCCGGCACGGTGCTGTCGCGCGAGGACCTGCGGCGCGCCGCCGGGGCCGGCGCGGTGTTCGCGATCTCGCCGGGAACCTCGCCGGAACTGCTGGCCGCCGGGCGCGAGATGAAGTTGCCTTACCTTCCGGGTATCGCCACCGCGAGCGAGATCCAGCAGGGCATGGCCGCGGGATACGACTGCTTCAAGTTCTTCCCGTCCGTCGGTCTCGGCGGACCGGCCGCGCTGCGCGCGCTCGCCGGTCCTTTCCCGGCGCTCATGTTCTGTGCCACCGGCGGCATCACCGCCGAGACGGCGCAATCGTACCTGGACCTGCCGAACGTGCTGGCAGTGGGAGGATCCTGGATCGCTCCGGTGGACGCGATCGCCCAGCGCGACTGGGCAGGGATCGAGACGCGCGCACGCGATGCCGCCACGCGTTTCCGCGCCAGGGCACCCCGCTGATGCCCAGCCACTCCCGCCAGCGCCGCCAGCTCAGCCGCTCCAAGATCGACCTGTTCGTCGAGTGCCCGCGCTGCTTCTGGCTGGACGTCGGCCAGGGCGTGCGGCGTCCGAGCGGGCCGCCGTTCACGCTCAACAACGCGGTGGATGCGCTGCTGAAGGCGGAGTTCGACCGCTATCGCGTGGCCGGCGAGCCGCATCCGCTGATGGAGGCGGCGGGCCTGGATGCCGTGCCCTTCGCCCATCCGGATCTCGACCGCTGGCGCCACAACTTCACCGGCGTGCGCTGGCTGGACGACGAGACCGGCTGGACCTTGTTCGGCGCGGTGGACGACCTGTGGCAGGCGGCGACCGGGGAGCTCATCGTCGCGGATTACAAGGCGACCGCGCGCGCGGAAGCCCCGTCCGCCGCGAAGCTGTATCCGTCCTACCAGCGGCAGATGGACGTGTACCAGTTCCTGGTGCGGCGCCAGCGCTTCGAGGTCAGCGACCGCGGCTGGTTCGTGTACGCGAACGGCGATGCCGCGGCCGGCGAGTTCGGCGGCCGGCTGCAGTTCGACCTCTACATGATCCCCTACGACGGCGACGACGAATGGGTGCTGCCGACCTTCCGCAGCGCCGTCGAACTCGCGGAGTCCGCGGACGCCCCCGCGCCCGGCGAGGAATGCGAGTTCTGCGCCTACGTGGCGCGCGCCGCAGAAACCGGCCGCTGAGTCCGCTTCACTCCTCGCTCAGCAGGAAGTGCAGCAGGTTGTCGATCAGGCTGACGTTGCCGGTCAGCGAGTCGTGCTGCTCGCAGACGAAGAATGCGCGGCCGAGGCCGGCGCGCGAGTACTCGAAGCGCGGGATCGTGTGGTTCATCTCCTGGCGCGCGAGCAGCGAGGAGCGCGTGACGCTGCCGTCGCCCGGCTCGTACATCAGGAGCTCGTAGTCGATGCCCGGCACCGGCCGCGCGATCTGCTCCGGGCGCAGGCGCGCGATGGACTCGCCGCCCGTCTCCTCGATGACGAGCCGCCGCGGCGTCGGCAGGCAGTCGCCGCCCATGTTCAGCAGCTCGACCTGGTCGGCCTCGTCGGTCGGCACCATCAATGACCAGGTGAAGCGCCGTCCCCGCTCGAGGCGTTTCTCGAACCAGCGCTCGAACACCTGCGGCTCCGGCCAGACCTCGGGGTGGCTCGCGATGCGCCGCTGCACGCGGCGATCGAAGATGGACCAGCCGTAGCGCCGCCAGGTCCCGACGTCGAACAGGTCGAGGTCCAGCAGGTGGCCGCGGATGTTGGTCACCCAGTCGACCGCAGGATGCGGGAAGAACTGGAACAGGCCGGGCATGGTCGCCACGCCCTCGGTCGGCAGGCGCGAGATGCCGACCTGGTAGCCGTTCAGGAACTTGTGGATCGCGATGGTCGCGCCCTGGTTGGGCACGCCCAGCAGCACCACGCGGCGCAGCTTGGCCGCGCCTGCGCCGGTCACCGGGAAGGCGTTGCCGTCCAGCACGTCATCGGTACCGTAGCGCTGGTAGTAGCGCACGATCAGGCCGCCCATGCTGTGCGCGACGACGTCCACGCGCAGCTCCGGGTCGCGGTAGTCGCGGCGGATCTGCTCGATGAATTGGTCGAACTTGCGCACGGTGGCGACGTTGTCCTGGCGCCAGTCGTAGGTGAAGACGTACATCCGCGCCTTCTGCTGCACCAGGGGCTGGCCCGGGCGGCTCGGCAGGTAGCCGCCGACCTCGCGCAGCGCGCGCGTGATGCGCCCGTAGAAGTCCTGGCCGATGGCGGCGTCGAACAGCCCGCTGGGCTCGAGCCCGTCGTCCAGCGGCTCGAGCGTGACTGGATCGATGCGCAGCGCCAGGTCCTCGTAGCCGCTGGTCAGCAGCTTGGTGGTGCCGCCGGGCCAGAGTTCCTCGCCGGTGTCGCGGCGCGCGAGGCGGGAGCCGAGCATGCCGGGCACGAGGATCACCGGGACGCGGCTGTCGTCGAGGGCGTGGGCCTGGTACAGGCGCTGGAGATCGGGCGCGCGCCCGGGGTTGGTGCACGCGACCATCGCCACGAGCGGCAGGATGACAGGCGGTAAGAAGCGCCGCAGCAAGTGTCCGACTCCGGGAAACCGCCTGAAAGGTTAACATTCCCGGCACCGGCCGGCGCCGGGGGGTGCACACATGGGCGCAGACATCGACCCGCGGCTCGCGAACCGGATCCTGGCCGGTCTCGGTATCGGCGCGGCGGCGGGCGCCGCCACGCTGGTGGCCGGCGGCCTCTATCCGGACCTGCTGGTCGCGGCGCGCAAGTTCTCGACCCTGGTGCTGGACCCGCTGGGGCAGGTGTTCCTGCGCATGCTGTTCTTCGTCGTGATCCCGCTGGTGTTCGCTTCGCTCGCGAGCGGCGTGGCCCAGCTGGAGCGTCTCGGCCAGCTCGGCCCGCTCGCGACCCGCACTTTTGTGCTGTTCTTCCTGAACATGTCCATCGCCGTCGCGCTCGGCATGGTCATGATGAACGTGGTCGAGCCCGGCGCGGCGATGGAACCGGAGGCGAAGACCCGGCTGATGGAGGAGTACGGCGGCGCCGCGCAGCAGCACATCGAGCGCCGCGCCGCGCAGCCCGACGTCACGCCGATGACCGTGGTCGAGATGTTCATGCCGCGCAACCTGTTCGGCGCCTTCGTCGGCAACGACCGCAACATGCTGGGCGACGTGCTGCCGCTGATCCTGTTCGCGATCCTGGTCGGCGCCGCGGCGACCCGCCTGGCCGGCGACAAGCGCGACCGGTTCCGGTCCAGCCTCGCCACCATCAACGACCTGATGACCGGCATCGTGCACTTCGCGCTCTCGATCGCGCCCTACGCGGTGCCGGCGATGATCTACAGCGTGATCGTCAAGATCGGCTGGGACATCGTGATCGCACTCGGCGTTTTTGTTGTGAGCGCCCTGGCGGTCATGATGCTGCACCTGTTCGGCACGATGTCGATCTGGCTCAAGTTCCTGGCGAAGCGCCGCCCGCTCGAGACCTGGAAGCTGCTGCGGCCCGTGCTGGTCACGGCATTCTCCACGAGCTCCAGCGCGGCGACGCTGCCGGCGGCGCTGGCCGCGGCGCGCGAGGATCTCGGCGTCAAGGCGCCGGTGGCGGGCTTCGTGCTGCCGCTCGGCACCACCATGAACATGGCGGGCACCGCGCTCTACGAGGGCTGCGTCGTGCTGTTCGTCGCGCAGGTGTTCGGGGTCGACCTCGGCTTTGCGCAACAGCTGACCCTGCTGCTGCTCGCGGTGCTGTCGGCGGTCGCGGTCGCCGCGATCCCGGGCGGCTCGCTGCCGCTGATCGCGGGCTTGCTCGCGTCGTTCGGGATCCCGCCCGAGGGCATCGGCATCATCCTGGGCGTGGACCGCATCCTCGACATGACGCGCACGATGGTGAACGTGGGCGCCGACGT
>CAZYPM010000007.1:24775-29587 GCA_964649205.1 uncultured Steroidobacteraceae bacterium | reverse complement strand
GCCGCGCGCATGCGATCGGGCCGCAGCCGCTGGTGGTCGGCGCCGGCGCGGGCCCGGGCCGGCGCCTGCCGCTGGCCGCCGGCGCCGGGATCTCGCGCCAGCACTGCGCGCTGCTGGCGCAGGACGGCGAGGTCCTGGTGCGCGACACCAGCCGTTACGGCACCTGGGTGAACGGCGAGCGCGTGGACGGCGAGGCGGTGCTCGCGGCCGGGGATCGCCTGCGCGTGGGCACGCCGGGCGTCGTGCTCGAGCTGGTCGCGGTCGGCTGAACCATGACCAAGCGCAAGACGCAGACCTTCAGCATGTCCTTCCTGGACGTGATCTCCTGCGGCTTCGGTGCGGTCGTGCTGTTCTACACCATCATCAGCGCGCAGGCCGGCCTCTACCGCATCAAGGAGAGCGCCGACCTGACGGCCGAGGCGAAGAAGCTGGAGCAGGAAGTGCTCGACGGCTACAAGCACCTCGCCGAGCTCAGGAACGCGCTCGAGTCCACCGAGGACCGCACCGTGCGCGCCGCCGGCCTGTCGCGCGAGATCCTCGAGAAGCTGCGCATCACGCAGGAGGAGCTCGCGCGCTACGAGCACGACACGCTCGCGCGCCGCGAGAGCCTCGAGCGCCTCAAGGCCGACCTCAAGCAGCTCGAGGAGAGCACGCGCCGGCTGCGCGCGGCGGCGCCGAAGGAGGGCAGCGGCGAAGAGCGCGCGCCGGTGATCGACCCGCAGCAGCTCGTGACGCTGCGCGTCACGGGCGAGCGCGTGCTGGTGCTGGTGGACGCCTCGGCCAGCATGCTGGACGAGACCGTGGTCAACGTGATCCGGCTGCGCAACATGCCGCCGGAGCGGCGCATTGCCTCGACCAAGTGGCAGCAGGCGCTCAACACCGTGTACTGGGTCGCCACCCGCCTGCCGAAGACGGCGCAGTTCCAGGTCTACGCCTTCGACACGCAGCCGCGCCCGCTGGTGGAGGGCACCGCGGGGCGCTGGCTGAGCGCAGGCGACGCCGGGCAGGTGGAAGTCGCGGTCGCCGCGCTGCGCCGGACCGCGCCGACCGGCGGCACCAGCCTGCACAACGCTTTCGCCGTCATCAGGCAGCTCTCGCCCGCGCCGGACAACGTGATCCTGATCACCGACGGCCTGCCGACCCAGGGCGACAAGCCGCCGCTCATGCGCACGCTGGTGACGCCGGAGCAGCGCGAGGACCTGATGCAGAGCGCGGTCAAGTCGCTGCCGCCGTCGCCGCCGCCGGTGAACGTGGTGCTGCTGCCGATGGAGGGCGATCCCTCGGCGCCGATCTACTTCTGGCGCCTGGCGCGCGCGACCGGCGGCGGCTTCCTGAGCCCGGCGAAGGACTGGCCATGAAGCGCCGCACGCGCCGCGACACCGAGACCTTCAGCATGTCGTTCCTCGACTGCATCTGCTGCGGCTTCGGGGCCATCATCCTGCTGCTGGTGCTGAACGAGTTCGGCGAGCCGATCCAGCTCGAGATGGCCAAGGAGGACCTCGACGCCCAGATCGCGAAGATGCAGAAGGAGGTCTTCGACATCCGCGGCATGGCGCTGGTGCTGGAGCGCGAGCTGCGCGCGCGCATCGAGCAGCTCTCCGAGGAGCAGAAGCGCCTCGCGCGGCTGCGCGGCGACCTGTCGGACGTGGAGGGCCGCCACCAGGCCAGCACCTCGGAGGAGGACGCGCTCGAGACGCTGAACGAGCGCCTGATCGCCGCGCGCCGCGCGCTGGTCGACGAGACGCGCGAGCTGCAGGGCGCCGGCTACCGGCAGATCTACAACCAGCCGGTCGCGGGCGTGCCGATCGACAGCGAGTACGTCATCTTCATCGTCGACACCTCGGGCTCGATGCAGACCCAGAACTGGCGCCGCGCCGAGCGCAAGCTCGGCGAAGTGCTGAACATCTACCCGAAGCTCAAGGGCATCCAGGTCATGGACGACGAGGGCGGCTACATGTTCACGGAGTACCGCGGCAAGTGGATCCCCGATTCGCCGGCGCGCCGGCGCGCGATCCTCGACCGTTTCCGCAACTGGCAGGCGTTCTCGAACTCCAGCCCCTCCGAGGGCATCATCGCGGCGGTGCGCACGTTCTGGACCAAGGATCACCCGATCAGCATCTACGTGTTCGGCGACGAGTTCACCGGCCCGTCCATCCAGGACGTGGTGGACACCGTGGACCGCATCAACCGTTCCGGCGAGACCGGCGACCGGCTGGTGCGCATCCATGCGCTCGCCTTCCCGTTCTCGACCCAGTATCCCCAGCACACGAGCATGCGCTACGCGACCCTGATGCGCATACTGTGCGCCAGGAACGGCGGCGTGTTCGTCGGCCTGCCGGAGGATGAATTCGTGACCCCGCCCCGGAGCAGACGATGAACCCGACGACGATCCGGCTGCTGGCAGCCGCCACCGTGCTCGCGCTCGCCTCGGCGTGCACCGCGACGCGCCTCACCACGCAGGCCCAGCTGCCGCCGCCGCTGGTCGAACGGCACCCGGTGCGGGTCGGCGTGTACTACTCGAAGGAGTTCCGCGAGTACGTGCACAAGGAGACGCGCGGCCAGGTCGACTACGAGGTCACGCTCGGCCCCGCGCACGTCATCAACCTCGACTGGCTGCTGAAGGCCATGTTCGCCGAGGTGGTGCCGGTGGACGACCCGACCAAGGCGGGCGAGGTGAGCCCGCGGCTGGCGCTGGTGCTGGAGCCGCGCTTCGAGGAGTACTCGTTCCTGACGCCCAAGGACGTCGCCGGCGAGGCCTTCATCGTCACGATCCGCTACCTGCTGACGGTCTACGACGGCGGTGGCGCGCGCGTGGATGCCTTCACCTACACGGGCTATGGCCGCGAGGCCGCGCGCACGCTCGCGAGCAAGGAACCGCTGCAGATCGCGACCCAGCGCGCGATGCGCGACGCCGGCGCGAAGGTGGCCGTGGAGCTGCCGGACCAGGACTCGATCCGCCTGCTGCTGCGCAATCCCTACGCCGAGCGCAGCACGATTGCGCCGTCCACGGATGCGCCGGCAGCGGATGCGCCGGCCGGGGCCGCGCCGCAGGAGCCCGAAACCGAGGAGACTGTCGAGGCGCCGCCGCCCGCCTAGTTGCGGTCGGCCGCCTGCGCCGCGCCGGCCGTCGGCGCAGCCTCGGGCTGGTGCTGCTCGGTCCACTCGCTGGTGAAGCGCACGTGCTCGCTCGCGACCGCCTTGCCGTCCTCGAAGCGCGGGGCATAGATGGCGCGGCCGAGCGCGCGCCGCGACTGCGACAGCTGGGCCTCGTTCATGTCCGACTCGACCACCGTGATGTCTTCCGGCAGGCCGGCATCCGTGACCGTGAACTCGAAAACGGTCTTGCGGATCCGGTACTGGCCGGTCAGCGTGTTGAGGCCGCGCGAAGCCGCGACCGGCGGCCGGTAGAAGACCATGCGCGGCTGCAGCAACGGGTTGATGAGCCCCTGGTCCGGGCGGGCCGCGAAGACCGCCGACGCTTCCTCGTAGTAGGGGAAGGCGAGATTCGGGCGCGACGTGGTCTGGTACCAGTCGCCGAGCTCCGTGAGCGTGTCGATCAGCAGCTGCGGCGGCGGGTCGGAGGCCGCGCGCAGCAGCTCGAGCGCGGACTTGATGGCCCGCAGACCGGTGCGGTCCACGGCCGGCGGCGGCACGCGCGACTCCTTGTAGATCTTGCCGACCACCTCGCCGGTGATCTCGTCGCGCGCCGGCTGCTGCGAATCGAGTGTTTCCGGGTCCATCGTGTACTGGAGCCGGTGCGAACGGGCGATGCCGATCAGGGCCTTGATCGCCTCCGGGCTGAAGCCGCCGCTCTCCTTGGCGGTGATGTCGCGCGCGCGCATGTACATCATGCGCGCGGCGATGAACTCGCGCAGGCCCTCGTAGAATTTCGCCAGCTCGAGCAGCGGCGGCAGCGTGCGGGGATCGCCGTAGCCGAAGTTCTGTTCCGCGATCTTGAGCGCGTACATGCGCTCGCGCTCGACGCCGTTGAAATCGTTGAGCGCGTACAGGTTGTCGGCCGCCTGCTCGATCAGCGGCAGCTGCGCCAGGTTGAACAGGCCTTCCGAGCGCCGGCTCACGGCCAGCGCGCGCGCGAAGAACTCGGCCGCCAGGTCGCGCTGGTCCTTCGCCGCAAACACGCTGCCGAGTCCGGCGAGGGGCACGATCAGCCGGCGCGAGGAGATGCCCTGCGTCGCCTCGAGCAGCTCGAGCGACTTGCGGTAGCTCGCCTCGGCCGCCGCGTAGTCGGCCAGGTGGTACTGCGTCGCGCCCAGGTTGTTGTAGGCGACCGGCAGCTCGTAGTCCTGGTCCCTGCCGGCCTCGGTGAGCTCGACCACCCGCTTCGCGAGCGGCAACGCCTCCTCGAAGCGCGCGGCCTCGTAATGGGCGCGGAACTGCTCAAAGGCATCGAGCCGCGGGTCCAGCGGCAGGATGCGCGCCGGCGGGCGCGGCTCCTGCGCGGGGGCCGGGGGTTCCGCGACGCCGGGGTCGGCGGCGGCCCAGAGGAGCAGTGGGGCGATGAGCGTCATCATGATCTGACGATAGACCATGGGCTGCGGGTCCTGTTCCCCGAACCGGGCCGCATGGCGCTCACCGGCCGCCGCCCTCGCGCTCGAATACCGCGATCAGGCCGCCTGCGGCGATCGCCAGCAGTGGATCCGTGATCTCGGCCGTGTGCCCGGGCAGCCAGGTCTGCAGCAGCTCGATGGCGAATACGAGGCCCGCCCCGGCTGCGGTCGCGGGCAGCACCGCCAGCCCGCCGCGCACCAGCAGCCACACCAGTGCCCCGTTCATGAAGCAGCGCAGGAACAT
>CAZYPM010000007.1:16898-24675 GCA_964649205.1 uncultured Steroidobacteraceae bacterium | reverse complement strand
CGCCGCGCACCAGCAGCCACACCAGTGCCCCGTTCATGAAGCAGCGCAGGAACATTTCGGTGAGGTTCGCCGCGCGGTACTGCGTCAGGCTCTCGGCGAAAGGCAGCAACGCGAAGCGGTCCTGCGCCAGCTGGAAATCGAAGGGGGCGAGGCCCTTGATCGCGACCAGCACGACCAGCGCGGCGGCCAGCAGCGAGGCTGCGCGCTCCCCGGGCAGCCGCGCGAGCGGGATCGCGACGACCAGCGCCGCCGCCATCCCGGCGAGCTCGGCCGGATCCAGTGCGAGGCCCGCGAACAGCACGCGGCCGGCGAGCACGGCGGCCATGGCGCCTCCCGCCAGCGCCAACGGGCGCGCGCGGGCGATGCGGCCGCAGAACTGCACGATCACCAGCCAGGCGAGCGCATGCGGCGCGATGCGCCCCGCGGTCCACCAGCCGCCCGCGGCGAGCGGCGCGAACGCTTCGACCCACTTGCCCGGGTCGAGCACCGGCGCGAACGGCGCCAGCCGGTATCCGGTCCAGGACAGCAGCAGTGCCGTGGCGACCGGGTGGCGCAGCAGTCCGGCCAACGGCGAGGCGTGCAGGCGCCGGTGCGTGGCCGCGATGGCGAGCGCGATCCACGCCCCGGCGAACGCGCCGATCGTGTTGTAGAGGACATCGCCGAGGCTGGTGACGCGGCGCGTTTCGTAGAGCTGCGCGAACTCGACCGCGAACGAGAGCGCCGCCGCCGCGAGCGTCGCCGTCAGCGTCGCGAGCAGCCCGCCCAGGCGGGTGGCGAGCAGCCAGGCGAGGCAGGCACCGAGCGGCAGGTACAGCAGCACGTTCGCCGCGATGTCGCTGCGGGTGGTGCGCGCGAAGGAGAGCCGCCCGAGCAGCTCCGCCGGGCTCGCGCCGCCCGCGCCTGCGAAGCTGAACGGATACAGCGAGCCGTAGACGATCAGGAACGCGATGACGGCGAGCAGCCAGGCCGCGATGCGCCGGTTCGCGTCAGTCATGCCCGCAGTGTACCGCCGGCGCCGCTCATCCGAGGCGCACGCTGCGCCTGAGCGCCAGCACCTCGTCCGGGCGCAGCGCGCGGAAATGCCCGCTGCGCAGCTTGCCGAGCTTGAGCGGCCCGATCGCGACGCGCTCCAGGCTCTTGACCTTCGCGTCCACGCGCGCGAACAGGCGGCGGATCTCGCGGTTCTGGCCCTCGTGCAGCGTGACCGACACCAGCGACAGATCGCCGCGCCGGCGATCCTTGGTGTGCCGCAGCACCCGCAGCCGTTCGAGCTTCGCGCGCTTCGCGCCGCCCTGCGGCGCATCCTGGTCGGCGAGGAACATGCCGCGCGACAGGCGCTCGAGCGACTGCGGCGGCAGCGCACCCTGCACGGCGACCAGGTACTCTTTCGCGGCGCCGTGGCTCGGGTGCGCGAGCCGGTGCGCGAGTTCGCCGTCGTTGGTGAGCAGCACCAGGCCGGTCGAGTCCGCATCGAGCCGCCCGACCGGAAACACGCGCTCTCCCGGCGGCACCGCGGGCGCCACCATGGCGACCACGTTCGGCCGCCCGCCCGGGTCGCGCGCGGTCGAGATCACGCCGCGCGGCTTGTTGAGCATCAGGTACAGGCGCCCGCGCTGGCGGCCCGGCGCGCGCCGCGCGGCGTCCACCACCGCGCCGTCGTACTCGATCAGGTCGTGCACCGGATCCACCAGGCAAGGCAGGGCGTGCACCGTGCGGCCGTTCACCCGCACGCGCCCGGCGCGGATCGCGAACTCGCAATCGCGGCGCGAGGCGATGCCGGCGTCGGCCAGCACCTTCTCGAGTCTTGCTCCGGTCTCGCGCCGCGGCGGGGCGGGCTGCCGGTCGGGGAATCTGGGGTCGCGCAACGGCGCCTCTGCTGTCGAATTTTCTTACGCTTTCAACATAACGACGGGAAAAGGTGTCAGACACCATTTCTCAAGTCATTGATAGTAAAGAAGCGCTTCCAGATTGGCACGCAAGTTGTCTCTATTTGCCCCAGACGGGGGATGCTGGGCGCCGGGTGATTCCGGGGCGACACCACAGCCGCACCACGGAAGGCGGATGCGGCACCTCAAACGAACCTGCCGCTTCAGGTGGCAAAGGTGAGGGGAAGGAAAGGGTGGGCATGGCCACCCAGGGGGGAGTGAAGTCGCCGGGTGAGGCCTGAGAGCAGACCTGGTGGATTCGAACAAAAAGCCGGACCACCGGCCCGACGACGAACCAAGAGGGACCTGACCCCGCCGAAAGGCGGGGTTTCTTTTTCCCGATCGGGAATTGGAAGCCGGTGAGGCCGCCGTCAGTTCGCCCGGGCCCGAGGCACCCCAGTCTGCCGGGTCCGACCGATGGCCGGCGGCGGCCAGCACCGACGGCGCCAGTGTCGCGACGCGGCGCTGAACCCCGACTGAATGGCGCTCAGCTCTGCTGGGGAACCCAGACCTTGCACCAGCCTGCGGCTCTCACGGTCTTGTTCGGGAAGATCCGGCACGGACCCGCCGCCGCGCCCGCTGCGCCGGTGTACTGGAAGCAGTTCGCGCAGGTCTGCCCGGCCTTGTAGGTCGGGTTGGTCTTCGGATCCACGTTCTTGGCATCGGTCACGTAGCCGACCGACTTGGCGGCCTCGTCGGTCTCCGACAAAGCCTCAGCGGCCCGCGCATCGCGCGCGACCAGCGATGCCGCGGGCAGCGCGGCGAGGCCTGCGAGTGCGCCCTTCAACAGCCCGCGCCTGGAAATCTTCTCATCCGTCATCGTGAAAGCTCCTGTGGGAGACGAGGGGTGCCGTCCGCATCAGGCGCCCATTTTCCCGTTTTTGCAGTGCTCATGCGTCAAATGAGAACGATTCCTGACTGGCACCGGCCGGCGATCCCGGGTCGTTTTGCTAGACTCGCGGCGGGCCTGTAGCTCAGTGGTGAGAGCAGGGGACTCATCTTTCGAAAAAGGTGCCCCGTGCCCGGAAGGGCCCGGGTGGACGGGACGAATTCAGGGAAACCTTCCAGCGCACGGGCGGCTGATGGCAATCCTGAGCCAAGCCGGCGGTGCACCGCCGGACGGTGCAGAGACTACCTGGGGGCTTCGAGTGCCCTTGATGACAGGCGCGAGCGTCCCGCACCCTACCGGCCGCGCCGGCCGCGGGTGAAGAGATAGTCCGCGCCCGCCGGAAACGGCGGGATGACGCGAATCCCTTGGTCCTGGGTTCGAATCCCAGCGGGCCCACGATCCCCCGGGCACAGTCCACCCGGCGTCGCTCTCGCGCAACGCCCACCCAGACTTGCGGCGAATTCCCTTTACGGAGACACTCCTGCATACAACACGCCCGCGGGAACGGGCTCAACCAGGGGCAGGACCATGAACGACAATTTCCGGCCGCGTCCATCATCACTGGTGGCAGCAGCGGTGGCGCTCGCCATCGCCAACGGCGCCCAGGCGCAGACGTTGCTCGGCGAAGTCCAGGTGACCGCGCGCAAGCGCGCCGAGTCGATCCAGGACGTGCCGTTCGCGGTCAGCGCGCGCAGCGGGGAATCTCTCGAAGCCGCGGGCGCCACCAACATCGAGGACGTGTCCAGGAACGTCGCCGGCTTCTCGGTGCAGAACCTCGGCCCGGGCCAGAGCCAGGTCGGCATGCGCGGCATTTCCGCCGGCAAGACCGACCGCGACCTGCCGGGCGTGAAGGAGCAGGTCGGCGTGTACATGGACGAGTCCGTGATCTCGCTGTCGCTGTTCACGCCGGACCTCGACCTCTATGACCTGAACCGCGTCGAGGTGCTGCGCGGCCCGCAGGGCACGCTGTTCGGCTCGGGCTCCCTCGCCGGCACCGTGCGCTACATCAGCAACCAGCCCGACTTCTCGGACGACTACGGCAGCGTCGAGGTCGGCGCCAGCGCGATCGACGGCGGCGACTACGGCGGCAACGTCCGCGGCATGATCAACATGGCGATGTCCGACAGCGCCGCGCTGCGACTGGTCGGCTACTACAACGAGATCCCGGGCTTCATCGACGCGATCCGCCCGGGCGGCTCGGTCGATTCCGACGTCAACGGCGGCAACCGTCAGGGCATCCGCGCCGCGCTGCGCTTCGAGCCCAGCGAGAACGTCGCGATCACGCCGCGCGTGATCTACCAGGAAATCGACATGGACGGGTACAACCGCCAGGACATCTGGAACATCCTGGCGAACCCGTACACCACCACCGAGCTGCCGATCCAGATCGGCGAGCGCCAGCAGTACACCCAGCTGCAGGAGAAGTTCACCGACGACTTCCTGCTGTTCGACCTCAACATGGAGTTCGACCTCGGCGGCGTGGTGCTGACCTCGGTCACGTCCTACACGGACCGCGACATCCTCGTGATCCGCGACGCGACCCAGCTGACCGGCAGCGTGACCTTCGACCTCGGCAATGCCTGCCTTGCGCCCGGTTGCGTGCCAGCGCCCGGCCGTAGCAACACGCTGCCGGCCACGTCGGCCGAGATCCGCACCAACTCGCCGCTGCACGACGCCACCACGGTCGAGGTGATCACGCAGGAAGTGCGCCTGGCCTCCGATACCGACAGCCGCTTCCAGTGGGTCACCGGCGCCTTCTACAGCGACATCGAGCGCATCTATGGCCAGCGCCTGCCGACACCGGGTTACGACGCGATCATGCAGCGCATATTTGCGCCGAACGCCTGCCCGCCGGCGAACCAGACCTGCCTCAACAGCACCAACCTCGGCGCGCCCGAGGCGGACATGCCGTTCTATTCGAGCATTCCGTACGACTTCAAGCAGCTCGCGGTCTTCGCCGAGGGCACGTTCGACCTGACCGACCGGTTGTCGATGACCGCCGGCGGCCGCTACTACGACTTCGAAGAGGATCGCGTGCTGACCTTCGGCGGCGTGTTCTCCGACCCGAGTGCAGGCCCGGGATCCGCGAGCGACGACGGCTTCCTGCCGCGGGTGCTGTTCTCCTACGACGTCAGCGACAGCGTGCAGCTGAATGCGCAGGCCGCGCAGGGCTTCCGCCTCGGCGGCATCAACGATCCGCTGAACGTGCCGCTGTGCTCGCCGGAGGACCTGGTCACCTTCGGCGGCCGCCCGAGCTTCGACAGCGAGACGCTCTGGAACTACGAGCTGGGCGCCAAGGTCGGCTTCGCCGGCGGCCGCGGCCAGTTCAACGTGGCGGTGTTCCACTCCGAGATCGACGACCTGCAGATGCCGGTGGTCGCCGGCACCTGCTCGTCCCGCATCGTGGTCAACGTGCCGGGCGCGCACTCGACCGGCGTCGAGATGGAACTGGTGGCGCAGCCGACCGATCGCTTCGATTTCGGCATCTCGGCGAGCTACACCAACTCCGAGATCGACACCAGCGTGACGTCCACCAGCGGCGGCGTGACGACCATCGTCTCCGGCATCGCCGAGGGCAACCGCCTACCGTCGGTGCCGGAATTCCAGATGTCGGCCAACGCGACCTACACCTGGCCGTTCACCGAGAGCCTCGAGGGCTTCATCACCGGCAGCTACCAGCACGTCGGCAGCCGCTACACGCAGATCGGCGACCAGGCCGCGGGCTTCGGGACCTTCGGCATCCGCAGCTTCGGTGCGCCGACCATCTCCTCGTTCACCTTCGATCCGCTGCTGCCGGCCTACGACGTCGGCAACATCCGCTTCGGCGTGCGCGGCGACGACTGGGAGGCGGCGCTCTACATCAACAACATCGGCGACGAGAACGCGCTGCTCGGCCTCGACCAGGAGCGCGGTCGCGTGGCGCGCGTCGGCTACCTGGTCAACCAGCCGCGCACCATCGGCCTGACCTTCCGCAAGGACTTCGGCGGCGCGGAACCCGCCCCGCCGCCGGTGCAGGCCGCACCGCCGCCGCCCCCGCCGCCGCCGCCGGCTCCGCCGCCGCCCCCGCCGCCTCCGGCGCCGGTGGACAGTGACGGCGACGGCGTGACCGACGACAAGGATCGCTGCCCGAACACGCCCGCCGGGACCAAGGTGGACGCGGCCGGCTGCTTCCTGGAAATCACGCTGCGCGGCGTGCTGTTCGACGTGAACTCGGCGGAGCTCACCGCCGCGGCGCGCGGAACGCTCGATACCGTGATTGCGGACATCAAGCGCCTGCCGGCGGACCTGGCGGCGAACTTCCGCATCACGGTCGAGGGCCACACGGACAGCAGCGGCGCGGACGCCTATAACCTCGACCTGTCCAACCGTCGCTCCGGTTCGGTGCGCGACTACCTGGTCGCGGGCGGCCTGCCGGCGTCGATCCTGACGGCGACCGGCAAGGGCGAGGCCGAGCCGGTGGACAGCAACGCGACCGCCGAGGGCCGCGCCAACAACCGGCGCGTCGTCATCCGCGGCTCGCGCTGAGCTGACACGAGCCTGAAACCAGGGCCGGTCCCGCGAGGGGCCGGCCCTTTTCTTTTGCACGCCGGATGGCTTCAGCGGCCGATGGCCTGCAGCGCCGTGGCGCCGTCGGGACGCAGGCGGTAGAGGTACAGCAGCGTCGGCCGGTAGCTCTGGGCACCGCGCTGGAGGAAGCGCGCCTCCGCGCCCGCGCCGGGCGCGGCCAGCCGTGCCAGCGCAGCCTCGAGTTCGCGCGCGATGACGCCCGCATCGGCGAACGGCAGCGGAGCCGGTTTCGGCTGTGCAACGAAGGAGCCCAGCCCGAGGGTGACCTGAACGCCCGGCAGGCGCTCGGGATCCAGCAGCTGCGCGCGCACGTCGGCATGGCGGCGCGTGAACGACCGCGCCATGAAGCTGGAGCCCGTGATGGTCACGCGCTGCAGCAGCAGGTCGGTCACTTCGCCGGGCGCGACGGCAGTGGCGACCACCAGCGCGCCGTCCTTCGCCGCCAGGCGCAGGCGGTTCTCGCCCAGCACGCGCAGCAGGGCCTCGGCGTCGGTCGTACCGCGCTGGCGCACCACCACGGGCTTGGTCGACGTGGCGGCGACGTGAAGCGCGAGCCGTTGCCGCCCGGCGACGGCCTTCGCGAAATCGATCGGCGTCATCTGCTGGTCCGCGACCTGGCGCGCAGCCGGGTTGGGGAGCCAGGCGCCGTCCTCCGCGAGCCGCAGCTTGCCCGGCTGGTACCAGGCGGATGCGCGTGCGTCGGCGGCGATGCGCGCCAGGAAATCGTCGTCGGACTGCGTCTGCGCGAAAGACGTCGTGGCGTAGCTTGCGCTCAGCTGCGCCTCGGTCGCGCGACCTGTTGCCGCTGCAATCTGCTGCGCGACGTCCACCCAGGTCATGTCGGTCCAGCTGCGGCGCGGGGCGGAGGCGGGCAGGGGAACGGCGCGGTTGCCGACCTGCAGCGTCCCGCCGGATTTCAGCGCGACGTCCAGCCCGCACTGCCGGCCGAGCCGGCGCAAAAACGGCCACTCCGATTCCTGCCGGCGCTGGATGAGCGGCAGGACGGGTTGCGACGCAGACACCGTCGCTTCGAAGCCGAGGCCCGCGGACTGCGCGAGGCCCTGCATGGCGTCCGTGCAGCTCATGTTCGCGAAGTCGGCGCTGCCAGTCTGTTCGCCGCCATTGCGCGGCATCATCGCGACCAGATCGATGCGCTGCGCTGCCGTATCCTCCCGCAGCAGCGCGAGGTGCCCGCAGAACAGGGCGTGCATGCGGCCCGCACGATCGCGGAACCCGATCTCGACCAGCCGGCCGGGTCGCAGGCGATCGCGCACGACCACCCGGGCGTCGAAGATGACGGTCGCGGTGGCGGGGCCCCACAACCGCGACTCGAAGTCGACCCGCTGCACGGCGCCGTTGGCCGTCTCGCCGACGGTGACGCCGTCCACGCTCGCCA
>CAZYPM010000007.1:0-16798 GCA_964649205.1 uncultured Steroidobacteraceae bacterium | reverse complement strand
CGCTGCACGGCGCCGTTGGCCGTCTCGCCGACGGTGACGCCGTCCACGCTCGCCACGAGTGCCGCGAGCTCCTCTCGGTACAGCGACAGTTCGAGCGGGATCTGCGCGAAGCGCGCGGCGACCGACTCGCAGCGCGACTGCGGCTCGCGGAACTCCGCCGACAGTTCCGCGAGCAGCAGGTCCGCGGGTGCCGCCTGGGCGGCGGCCGCGGCCAGCAGCAGGGCAGGGACGAGGGCGCCTTTCATGCCGGCATGGACGATTGGTGGCCGCGAATTGGCTTGAAAAGCGGCCGGGCGCGCCCGCTTGTCATATTTTTGCGCCCCCCGTCACGGCCCGCGGGACGGCGCTTTGTCAGTGTTCACAGTATCGGCAACCTGCCCCGGACCGCGCCCCCTTGTCCCGAACGACCCCATGAGCACCGCCCTGCCACAGCCCGCCGGAAGCATCGGCTACACGGACTGCCTCGAGGCGATCCGCGGCCGGCTCGCCGCGCGCGGCAGCCGGCTGTTCGGGATCGCCGTGCTGGTCGTGTACGTCCACCAGCTCGAGCGCCTGGTCGCGAGCGCCGGCCACGCGAGCGTGGACCGGATGCTCGACGAGCTGCGCAACCGCCTGTCGCAGGTGGCGAAGCCCGGCGACTATTTCGCGCGCCTCGGCGACCGCAAGTTCGTGTTCGTGCTCTCGACCCTGCGCAACGAGGGCCACGCGATGCTCGCCGCCAACAAGGTGCTGCGCACCGGCGCCGAGCCGCTCGCCGCCGGCGGCGAGCAGGCGAACATCAGGCTCTCGGTCGGCATCGCCATGTTCCCCGCGCACGCGCGCACGCCCGAGGCGCTCATGCAGTGCGCCGAGACCGCGCTGCTGCAGGCCTGGAAAACGTCGCAGCCGACGGTTGCCTATGCGCCGCGCGCGGCGGAGGAGCTGGCCGCGGGCTGGAACCTCGAGACGCAGCTCGCCTCCGCGCTCGAGTACGGCGACCTGGTGCTCGCCTACCAGCCCAAGCTCTCGCTGCCGGACCTGCGCGTGACCGGCGCCGAGGCGCTGATGCGCTGGAACCGGCCGGATGCGGGCAACGTCCCGCCGGAGATCTTCATCGATCTCGCCGAGATGACCGGCCAGATCGATCCGCTGACCCGCTTCGCCGTGCACCGCGCGCTGCGCCAGCTCGCGGAATGGCCGAAGTCGGTCGGCCAGATCGGCGTCGCAGTCAACGTCACGCCTTCCATCGCCAGCAACCCGGAGCTCGTGGACGTGATCCGCAATGCCGCCGGCCAATGGTCGGTGGATCCATCGCGGCTCACGATCGAGGTCACCGAGAACGCGCTGACGGCCGACCGCGAGCGCAGCCATGCGGTGCTGACCGCGCTGCGCGAGCTCGGCGTGCGCGTCTCGATCGACGACTTCGGCACCGGCTGGTCGTCGCTGGCCTACCTCAAGCAGCTGCCGGCGGACGAGCTCAAGATCGACCGCTCCTTCGTGATGGCCATGCAGTCGGACAAGGCCGACCGCAAGGTGGTCGAGCAGGTGATCGCGCTCGGCCATGCCTTCGGCCTCGAGGTGGTCGCCGAGGGCGTCGAGAACGAGACCGTCGCCCAGGAGCTGGCCTCGCTGGGCTGCGACTACGCGCAGGGATTCCTGTTCACGCAGCCGCTGCCGCCGGACGAGTTCACCGCCTGGCTGCAGGCCTGGCGCAGCTCCTCGAAGGGATAAAGGGGACGCGTCCCTTTACCCATGGGGTAAAGGGACGCGTCCCCTTTATCCTTCTTGCGGGCAGTCCGCTAGACTTGCCGCCGTGAATACCCGGCGGAAAACCACGGCATTCCGCGAACTGCTGGAGAGCCCGCAGCTCGAGTTCCTGCTCGAGGCGCACAACGGCATCAGCGCGCGCATCGGCGAGGAAGCCGGCTTCCGGGCGCTGTGGGCCGGCGGCCTGTGCCTGTCCGCCCAGTACGGCGTGCGCGACAACAACGAGGCGAGCTGGACCCAGGTCCTCGAGATGCTGGAGTTCATGGCGGACGCCACCACCATCCCGATCCTGCTGGACGGCGACACCGGCTACGGCAACTTCAACAACGTGCGCCGCCTGGTGCGCAAGCTCGAGGACCGCGGCATCGCCGGGGTCTGCATCGAGGACAAGCTGTTCCCCAAGACCAACAGCTTCATCGACGGCGACAAACAGCAGCTCTCCGACATCGACGAGTTCTGCAGCCGCATCAAGGCCGGCAAGGACGCGCAGCGCGACGACGACTTCTGCCTGGTCACCCGCATCGAGGCCTTCATCGCCGGCTGGGGCCTCGACGAGGCGCTCCGGCGCGCCGAGGCCTACCACGCCGCGGGCTCGGACGGCATCCTGATCCACAGCGCGCTGTCGCGCCCGACCGAGGTGCTCGCGTTCAAGAAGGAGTGGGGCGACCGCCTGCCGGTCGTGATCGTGCCGACCAAGTACCACTCGACCCCCACCGAAGTGTTCCGCGAGGCCGGCTTCTCGCTCGCGATCTGGGCCAACCACATGCTGCGCGCGGCGGTGACCGCGATGCAGGAGACGGCCGCGACCATCGCGCGCGAGCAGAACCTGCGCTCGGTCGAGGACCGCATCGCGCCGGTCAAGGAAATCTTCCGGCTGCAGGGCGCTTCCGAGCTGCAAGAAGCCGAGGAGCGCTACCTGCCGAGGAGGCAGGCGCGCTGCCGCGCGCTGATCCTGGCCGCGTCGCGCGGCACCGAGCTCGGCGAGCTGACCGAGCTCAAGCCGAAGACCATGGTGAAGGTGCGCGGCCGGCCGCTGCTGTCGCACATCGTCTCGGCCTACAACGCTGCCGGCGTCAAGCGCATCGGCGTGGTGCGCGGGTACCACGCGGAGGCGGTGGACCTGCCGTCGCTCGCCTACGCCGACAACCCGGACTACGCCGACAGCGGCGAGCTGCTGTCGCTGGCACGCGGCCTCGACTCGGATGCCGACGACTCGATGGACCTGTTCGTCTCCTACGGCGACGTGATCTTCAACCACTACATCCTGGACGCGCTCAACGAGGCCGGCGACGAGTTTGCGATCGCGGTGGACACGGACTGGCGCGAGTCGGCCAACCGCGGCCGCGCTGCCGACTACGTGGCCTGCACGCAGGCGCACTCGCGCCGCAACTTCTACCAGCAGGTGTGGCTGGAGTCCGTGGGCGAGGAGCTGCCGGAGGAGCGCATCCACGGCGAGTGGATGGGCTTCCTGCGGGTCTCCGCCGCGGCGCTGCCGCGGCTGCGCGACGCGGTGCGCGCGCTGGCGGCAATGCCTGCGAACCGCCAGGCCAAGATGCAGTCGGTTCTCGCCGAGCTCATGCGCCGCGGCGAGAAGATCCGCGTGATCTACACCACCGGGCACTGGCTGGACGTGGACAGCCTGGACGACGTGCTGGCGGCGAGCGAGTTCGGATGATCGGCGCCGCCGCGTTCATTTCGGCCGCGTCGGAACGCGGCGTCGCGCTGTACACGGGCGTGCCCTGTTCCTACCTGACGCCCTTCATCAACCACGTCATCGGCGCGCCCGGGCTGCGCTATGTCGGCGCCGCGAACGAGGGCGACGCGGTGGCGATCGCGGCGGGCAGCGCGCTCGCGGGCGTCCCGGCGGTCGCGATGTTCCAGAACTCGGGGCTCGGCAACGCGGTCAGCCCGCTGACCTCGCTGACCCACACCTTCCGCATTCCCGTGCTGCTGATCGTCACCTGGCGCGGCGAGCCGGGCGGGCCCGCGGACGAGCCGCAGCACGCGCTGATGGGGCAGGTCACGCCGCGCATGCTGGAGCTCATGGAGATCCCCTGGGCGCCGTTCCCGTCCACCGAGGACGCTATCGGTCCCGCGCTCGATGCCGCGCTCGCGCACATGCGCGACACGAAGCGCCCGTTCGCACTGGTGATGAAGAAGGGCAGCGTGGCCGAGGCGAAGCTCGGGGCGCCGCCGGCCATGCCGGCGCCCGGCAAGGCCTCGCCGGTCACGAAGCCGAAGGCGAGTGCGACGCGCCGCGAGATGCTCGCGGCGATCAGGAACGCCGCCGCCGCGGACGTGCTGGTCGCGACCACCGGCTACACGGGACGCGAGCTGTACGCGCTCGGCGACGCGCCGAACCAGTTCTACATGGTGGGCTCGATGGGCTGCGCCGTGAGCGTCGCGCTCGGCGTCGCGCTCGCGAGGCCGAAGCGGCGCGTGATTGCGATCGACGGCGACGGCGCGGCGCTGATGCGCCTCGGCGCGCTCGCGACCGTAGGCTGCGAGCGGCCGGCGAATCTCGTGCACCTGGTGCTCGACAACGGCATGCACGAGTCCACCGGCGGCCAGGCGACCGCGGCGCCCGCCGTGGATTTCTGCGCGATCGCGGCGGGCAGCGGTTACCTCGCGGTCGCGGCCGCCGGCGATCCGGGCGCGCTCGCCGCCGAGCTCGCCCGGGATGTCCGCGGCCCGCGCTTCATCCACGTGCCGATCGTGCCGGGCGTGCCCGCCGGCCTGCCGCGCCCGACCGTGACGCCCCCCGAAGTCGCCGCGCGCTTCGCCGCCTTCCTCGCCGCATGATCCTGCTCAATCCCGGTCCGGTCACGCTCTCCGCACGCGTGCGCGCGGCGCTCGGACGCGGCGACTGGTGCCACCGCGAGCCCGAGTTCGCGAAGCTGATGCAGGAGATCAACGCGCGCCTCGCGGCCGTGTACCCGTCGCTCGCGGGTTTCACCGCGGCGACCATCGCCGCCTCCGGCACCGGCGCGGTGGAGGCGATGCTCGCGACCTTCGCGCCGGCGGATTCGACCACGCTGGTCGCCGCCAACGGCGTCTATGGCGAGCGCGCGGCGAAGATGCTGGCGGCCCACGGCCGGCCGCACCGCCTCCTGCAACACGACTGGAGCGCGCCGGTGGACGTCGCAGCCCTCGATTCCGCGCTCGGCAAGGACCGTTCCATCACTCACCTCGCCGTGGTGCACCACGAGACCACGACCGGGCGCCTCAACGACCTCGACGCGATCGGCGGGACCTGCCGCAGGCGCGGCGTGACGCTGCTGCTCGATGCGGTCAGCAGCTTCGGCGCGGAGCGCATCGACGCCGGAGCCTGGAACCTGGGCGCGCTGGCGGGCACCGCCAACAAGTGCCTGCACGGCGCGCCCGGCCTGTCCTTCGTGCTGGCATCCGACGAGCTGTGGCGGCGCGAGCCGGCGGGGGCGGGCAGCGTCTACCTCGACCTGCGTCCCTACCACGCCGGCCAGCATGGCGACGGCTACTCGCCCTTCACGCTGCCGGTGCAGGTTGCCTTCGCGCTCGCCGAGGCGCTGGCCGAGCACGCGGAGCAGGGCGGCGCAGCGGCGCGGCTCGCGCTCTTTCGCTCACGCGCCGAACGCATCGCCCAAACGCTGCGCGCGGCAGGGGCAACGACGCTGCTCGACCCTGCGGACTATTCATCCGTGCTCTGGTCCTGGCGATTGCCGTCGGGGATGACCTATGCCGCCTTGCACGACGCGCTCAAGGCCGAGGGCTACGTGATATACGCGGGGCAGGGAAAGCTCGGCCCTTCGATCTTCCGCATCGCCCACATGGGCGACATCTCGCGCGCGCAGCTCGACGGCCTCTGCGCCGCACTCGCGCGCATCGTGGGCCGCACCTCATGAGCCACCACGCCATTGCCCGCGCGCTGCGCGCGGCCGGGGTCCTGCGAGCGAGCGAATCCGGTCGCCGGCCTGAGCGAGCGAGCAGGGACCCCGGCCGCTATACATGCGCGCGAGCACAGACACGGTCGCTGCTGCGGCCGGAGTTTTCGCGATGACGGTCGCGACCGCCGTGATCCTGGCGGCCGGCCGCGGCCTGCGGCTCGCGGGCGAAGTCACCGACCGGCCGAAAGGCTTCATCCAGTTCGGCGAGCGGCCGATCGTCGAGGAGTCCATCGAGCTGCTGAAGCTCGCGGGCATCAAGGACGTCGTCATCGTCACCGGCCACCTGGCGGATCGCTACCAGGCGCTCGCCGCGCGCATGCCAGGCCTGGTGCGCACGGTGCACAACGAGCGCTTCGCCGATTCCGGCAGCATGTACTCGCTGTGGTGCGCGCGGACCCTGGTGCAGGGTCCCTTCCTGCTGCTCGAGTCCGACCTCGTGTACGAGCCGCGCGCGCTCGCGACGCTGCAGGCCGGGCGTTCCGAGGACGCGATCCTGCTGTCGGGGCCGACCGGCGCCGGCGACGAGATCTGGGTGCAGGTAAAGGACGGCATGCTGGTGGACATGTCCAAGCGCCGCGCCGACCTGCAGGGGCAGGTCGCCGGGGAGCTGGTGGGCATCACGCGCGTGTCCGCGCCGCTCTATGCGCTCATGTGCGGCATCGCCGAGCGCGCCTTCAGGAACACCCTGCATTTCGACTACGAGACCGGCTGCCTGGTGGCGGCCGGGCGCGAGCGGCCGATCGCCTGCCCGGTGGTGCGCGACCTGGTCTGGGGCGAGATCGACGATCCCTCCCACCTGGCCCGCGTGCGGGAGCGCATCTGGCCCCAGGTCCGCAGCCTCTGCGGCGGCGCGGTTGCGCGGCCGGCGCGCTGACGGCATATCATTGCCCATGCGCATCCTCGCATTCGCCCTGCTGCTCGCGCTGCCGGCGACGGCCCAGGCCTATCTCGACCCGAGCACCGGCAGCCTGATCATCTCCGCCATCGTCGGCCTGCTCGCGACCATCGGGCTCGCGCTCAAGACCTGGTGGTACAAGCTCAAGGCGCTGTTCCGCAGCAAGCCCCGGGCGACGGAAGGCAGCGCGCCGCAGTCACGGCCTGATTGAGCTTCTTCCGCGAATGGCGGGCGTACCGGGCTTTCCGCGCGCTGCCGCGCGCCGAACGGCGCATCGTCTTCCTCGCCGAGAGCAGCCAGGACTGGCACCACTTCCGGCCGGTGCTCGATCAGCTGACGGGTCCGCTCGGCCACACGGTGCTCTACGTCTGCGCCGATGCCGATGACCCGTCGTTCCACGCCGGCAATCCGCGCATCCGCCCGTTCTGCATCGGGCGCGGCTTCTGGCGCATCTGGTTCTGCCAGCACCTGGAGGCCGACGTCCTGGTCACGCAGATCCTCGACCTCGGCAATCTCGAGCTGAAGCGGTCCGTGCACCCCGTGCACTACGTGTTCATGACGCACACGCTGGTGAGCACGCACGTGGCGGACCGCGAGGACTCCTACGACCACTACGACACCATCCTGATGTGCGGCCCGCACATGGAGCGCGAGATCCGCAGGCGCGAGCAGATGAAGGGCCTGCCGGCCAAGCGGCTGGTGCCGCACGGCTACGGCCGGCTCGACGAGCTGATCGCGACGCGGCGCGACCCGCCGCCGGCGCGAGCCGACGCCGACATCCACGTGCTGCTCGCGCCGTCCTGGGGCCCGCAGACCATCCTGAACGCCTGCGGCATGGAGGTCGCGGACACCGTGCTCGCGGCAGGGTTCCGCCTGACGCTGCGCCCGCACTTCCAGACGCGCTGGCAGACGCCGGAGGTCATCGACCGGATCGTCGCGAAGCACCGGGACAACCCGCGCTTCGCGCTGGTCGAGCAGATGGCGGAGAAGGACTCGCTGCTCGACTCGCACGTCATGATCACCGAGTGGTCGGGTGCCGGCCTGGATTACGGCCTGGGCCTCGAGAAGCCCGTGATCTACCTGGACCTGCCGATGAAGTCGCGGAACACGGCCTGGCACGAGCTCGCCATGGAGCCGTTCGAGTCCTGGGTGCGCGACAGGCTGGGCGCGCTGCTGCCGCCGACCGAGCTGGCGCGGCTGCCGGAACTGGTGCGCGAGCTGGTGCGCGACCCGGCGCGGTTCCGCGCCGGCATCGCGCGGCTGCGCGCCGAGCACGTGTACAACGTGGGCAGGAGCGGCGTCGCGGGCGCCGAGGCGATCGCCGCGCTCGCCCGGGAACTGCGCCCATGACGCGCCGGCCGCTGCTGCGCTGGGCGGGCTGGTTCCTGGCCGCGAACGCCGGCCTCTGTTTCGTCATCGGCCTGCGTTACCTGCTGGGCTATCACTGGCCGGAATCGGCTCTCGGCATCGCCTACGCGCCGCTCGCGATGCTCGGCAACTTCACGCTGCTGCTGGCGCTCGCCTTCGCGCTGCTGCTCGGGCCGCTGATCGCCCTGGGGCCCTTGCGCCGCACGGTGATGACGGTGGCGGTGATCGTCGCTGCGCTCGGGCTCGCGCTGCTGGTGCTCGACACCAACGTCTATGCCGAACGGCGCATGCACCTGTCCATGTTCATCGCCGTGCTGTTCGAGCCGGTGACCTGGATCGCGGCGGCGCTGGTGTTCGCCGTCGCGATCGCTTTCGAGGCCACGCTCGCGGGCATGCTCTGGCGCTGGCTCGAGAAGCGCCCCGCGGCTGGCGGCCGCTGGGTGGCAGCCGCGCTCGCGGGCAGCTGGATCGCGAGCCAGGCGCTGCACATCTGGGCGGACGCCACCGGCTATGCCGCGATCACGCGCTTCACGCCGACCCTCCCGCTCCATTACCCGCAGACCGCCAAGCGCCAGCTCGCGAAGCTGGGCCTGGTCGATCCCGAGCGCGTGCGGCAGGCGAGCCTGCTGCGGCACAGTGCGGGCGTGGATGAGGGCGAGCTGCGCTACCCGCTGGCGCCGCTCGATTGCAGCGAGCCGGCCGAGAAGCCGAACGTGCTGTGGATCGTCGTCGACGGTCTGCGCCCGGACGCGATCGACCCTGCGCTCGCGCCGGCATTCGCCGGCCTGCGCGCGCAGAGCCAGTACTTCGCGGATCACTGGAGCGCGGGCAATTCCTCGCGCATGGCCGCCTTCGGCATGTTCTACGGCCTGCCGAGCACCTACTTCCAGTCCTTCTACGTGGCCGAGCGGGCGCCGCTGCTGCTCGACCGCTTCCGCGCGCTCGGCTACGAGATCATGGCCGCGAGCGCGCCGGGATTCGGCAGCCCGACGCAGATGGACCGCACCGTGGTGGCGGGTGTCGCGAACCTGAAGTCCGCGGCGGGCCTCGGACGGGTCGGGTCGAACCGGCGGATCACGGACGAGGTGGTCGCCTGGCTGCGGCGGCCGGATCGCGCGCAGCCCTTCTTCGCGCTGCTCTGGCTCGATCATTCCGACTTCGACGTCAGCCCGGACGGCACCCAGCCGCTGCCGGACGGCCGCTACGCGGGCAAGCCCGAGGCGCAGGCGCGCTGGGACCGCTACCGGCGCGGTCTCGCGCTGGTGGACGCCGAGGCCGGCCGCGTGCTGGCCGCGCTCGACGCCGCGGGCCTGGCGTCGCGCACGATCGTGCTCGCGATGGGCGACCACGGATTCGAGTTCGACGACCTCGGCCTCGGCTATTACGGCCACGCCAGCAACTACGCGCAGTTCCAGCTGCGCACGCCGCTCATGATCCGCTGGCCAGGGCGCGAGCCCCGCAGCTTCACGCACCGCAGCTCGCACCTGGACCTGCCGGCGACGCTGTTCGAGGAACTGCTCGGCTGCCGCAACGACCCCGCGGATTACGGCATGGGCCGCAACCTGTTCCGTGGCGAGTCCTGGGAATGGATCATCGCAGGCAGCTACCACTCGTTTGCGATCGTCGAGCCCGCGCGCGTCATCGTCTCGGCGCCGGGCGGCATCGCGCAGCTGCTGGGGCCCGACTACCGCAATCTCGACGGCGTGAAACTCGACGCCGCCCGCGTCGAGCAGGCCATCGCCGAGATGCGGCGGTTCTACCGATGATCCTCGCCGCGCTGGCACTGGCCGCGGCGCCCGTGGATGTGGCGATGCTGACGGTGCTGACGCCCGACGGCGGCCGGCAGCCGCTGCCGGGCTATGAGCTGCCGCAGGACGGCCGGGCGTTCACGACCACGCTGCAGTTGCCGCCGGGCGCCGCGCTCGAGATTGCGGGCGGCGCGGGACTCGTGCCCGAAGAGCTGGCGGGATTCGGCGGCATCTACAGCAATGCCCGCGCGGTGCTGGTCGATGCGGGGGGACAGGAGACGCTGGCCGACGGCGGGGACGAGCCGGTCAGCGACCGTGTCCTGGAGCCCGGCGCCTGGGCCGGCGTGCGCGGCCGGTTCTGGACGCTGCTCGCGCGCTCCGCCGCGCCGCTCTCGCTCGACGCCCGCGAGGACGGGCCCGATGCGCCCGTGGTGACCCTGCATCCCGCCGGTTCCGCGGCCCTCTCGCTCGAGCTCTATGTCGGGCCGGTCGCGCAGGAACCGCTACGCGCCGCGGATCCCGCGCTCACCGGCATGCTCTACGCCGTGCTGTGGGAACCGCTGCGCTGGCTGTCCTTCGGCCTGCAATGGATCCTCGACCGCTGGCAGGACCTCGTGGGCCATGCCTGGCTCGCGATCCTGCTGCTGTCGCTCAGCGTCAAGCTGCTGATGGCGCCGCTCATCATGGTCGCCGAGCGCTGGCAGGCGGACGTCAACCGCATCAGGAGCCTGCTCGAGCCGGAGCTCGCGGAGATCCGGCGCCACCATAAGGGCGAGGAGGCGCACAACCGCACGCTCGCCGTGTACCGCAAGCACGGCGTGAGCCACTTCTACACCTTCAAGAGCCTCGCGGGCTTCATGATCCAGATCCCGGTGTTCATCGCAGCCTTCGACATGCTGGGCGAAAACATCCGGCTGTTCGGCGAAAGCTTCCTCTGGATCGCCGATCTCGCCAGCCCGGACCAGGCGGCGGCGCTGCCATTCGCGCTGCCGTTCTTCGGCGCGCAGCTGAACCTGCTGCCCTTCGTGATGACGGCATTCACGGTGCTGGCCGCGCGCTGGCAGGAGGACGCCTCGCTCGCGCCCGCGCTGCGCCACGGCCAGCGCCTGCGGCTGTACGCGATGGCGGGCGTGTTCCTGCTGCTGCTGTACACTTTCCCGGCCGGCATGGTGCTGTACTGGACCGCGAACAACTTCTGGCACCTGCTGCGCGTGGCCTGGGACCGCTGGGGGAAGCGCAAGCCGACATGACCGACTGGCTCGAAGTCTGGGAGCGCAAGGGCCGCACCGAGACCACGGACCTGCGCACGCTCGACGGCTTCGAGCACACGACCATCGATCCGCAGGCCGTCGCGCGGCAGATCGTGCGGATCCTCGACCTGAAGGCCGGCGAGCGCGTGCTCGAGGTCGGCTGCGGCGCCGGCATGCTCGCGCAGTACATCCCGGGCGACTACACCGGCGTCGACTACTCACCCGCGATGGTGCGGAAGTTCCTCGGGCTGCAGCCGGGCAAGTTTGCCCAGGTCAGCGGTGCGGACCGGCTGCCGTTCGCGGACCGCTCGTTCGACAAGGTGTTCGCGTTTTCCGTGTTCCAGTATTTTCCGGACGCGGCGTATGCAGAAGCCGCGGTCTCCGAGATGCGGCGCGTCGCGCGCGCTGCGGTCTTCATCGGCGACCTGCCCGAGCGCTCGCATTCGCCCGACCATCGCCTGTACTCGAGGGAGCAGTTCGCCGGCTGGGAGCTGTCGCCGGGGTTCTACAACCCGGACCGGTTCAACGCCTTCCTCGCGCTCCCGGCCCCGGCATGAGCGCCGTCTACTACACGATCGCCGGGGTCGTCCTCTACCTGCTGGCGGACTGGATCCTGAGGCAGATGGAGGCCCGGGCGGGCCGCGTCTTCGAGCACCGTACGCTGGTCTTCTTCGGGCTGCTGTCGGTGCTGGCGCTGGGGTCCTTTGCCCTGATCCGGGCCTGGCTGGGGCCTGATTGATCCAGGTCAAGGTGTTCCAACCGGGGGTTCGCCTGTAATACCCTCCGGGTTGGCGTCCGCCTGGCGCCGAAAGGGGGGGTTATGAGCACAGACCAGCGGGATCCCGGCAAGGAGCGCGTGCCGTTCATGCAGCGGGTGCTCGACAACCCGTTCCTGCTGCTGTTCCTCGGGGTCACCATCCCGACCGTGCTCTACATCCTGTGGGGCGTCATGGAGCTGACCCAGATTCCCGTCGCGCCCTGATCCGGGGAGAACCACGCCATGGCGATCACGCCTCCGACCGACAGACTCTGGTGGAAGGAGCCGGTCCACCGCACCGAGCTCGTCTGGATCATCGTGGCCTTCCTCTGGGGCCTGGTGATGTTCTTCATGATGATCTGGTGGCACGCCACCGGCGAGCAGAACCTCGCAACCGAGACCTACCGCACCACGCCAAATGCGTTCTACGCCAAGACCGAGGCCATGGTGCAGCAATACAAGGTGCGCGACGTGAACGGCGTGCCAGTCGTGCGCCCGCCCGCCGGCAGCGACGTCTACCTGATCGGCCGCATGTGGCTGTGGTACCCGCTGCTGGAGTTGACCAAGGGCCAGACCTACCGGCTGCACCTGTCCGCGCTCGACCTGCAGCACGGGTTCTCGCTGCAACCGATCAACATCAACGTGCAGGTGCACCCGGGCTACGAGCACGTGCTGACGGTGACGCCGGACCAGTCCGGCGAGTTCTCGATCGTCTGCAATGAGTATTGCGGGCTCGGGCATCACACGATGCTCGGCAAGATATTCGTGACCGAAGCGAGCGGGGTGTCGCCATGAGCGAGGCAAGCTTCCGCACCTGTCCGACCACCGGGCTCAAGGTCGACCTCGACGCGCAGAAGCTGATCAAGGCCAATGCGGTCGCCGCAGTCGTGTTCCTCGCGATCGGCGGGCTGTTCGGGCTTTCGGTGGCGCTGACGCGCTGGCCCGCCGTGCACCTGCTGCCGGCGGAGTGGTTCTACCTGGCACTCACCGCGCACGGGCTCGACGTGCTGCTGCTGTGGATCATCTTCTTCGAGATGGCGGTGCTGTACTTCGCCTCCTCGACGCTGCTCAACTGCCGGATCGCGGCGCCGCGCTGGGGCTGGGTGGCCTTCTGGCTGATGCTGATCGGCGGGTTGATCACCAACGTCTCCGTGCTGCAGGGCCAGTCCACGGTGATGTTCACCTCCTACCCGCCGATGATGGCGGCGCAGCACTTCTACCTCGGGCTGATCCTGTTCGCGGTGGGCGCACTGATCGGCTGCGGCATCTTCTTCGGCACGCTCGTGATCGCGCGCGAGGAGCGCACTTACGAGGGATCGGTCCCGCTGGTGACTTTCGGCGCGCTGACCGCGGCCATCATCGCCGTGTTCACGCTCGCCTCCGGCGCGGTGATCCTGATCCCGACCTGGCTGTGGAGCATGGGCCTCATCTCCACCATCGACCCGCTGATGTACAAGCTGGTGTGGTGGGCGATGGGCCATTCCTCGCAGCAGATCAACGTCTCCGCCCACGTCGCCGTGTGGTACGCGATCGCGGCGATGCTGTTCGGGGCGCGGCCGTTGTCCGAGAAGGTGAGCCGCGGCGCCTTCCTGCTGTACATCCTGTTCCTGCAGCTCGCGAGCGCGCACCACCTGCTGGTGGAGCCGGGCCTGAGCTCGGAGTGGAAGGTGTTCAACACCAGCTACGCGATGTACCTGGCGGTGCTCGGCAGCATGATCCACGGCCTGACGGTGCCGGGTTCGATCGAGGCGGCCCAGCGCCGGCGCGGCTTCGACAAGGGCTTCTTCGAGTGGCTGCGCAAGGCGCCCTGGGGCAACCCGGCATTCGCGGGCATGTTCCTGTCGCTGGTGATGTTCGGGTTCCTGGGCGGCATCTCCGGCGTGGTGATGGGCACCGAGCAGATCAACATCATCATGCACAACACGCTCTACGTGCCCGGGCACTTCCACGGCACCGTGGTCGCGGGCACCACGCTCGCGTTCATGGCGATCACCTACCTGCTGATCCCGCTGATCTTCCAGCGCGAGATCCGCTTCCCGCGGCTCGCGAAATGGCAGCCCTACCTGTTCGGGCTGGGCGTCGCCGGCATCTCGCTGTTCATGATGGGAGCGGGAACGCTGGGCGTCTCGCGCCGGCACTGGGACATCACCTTCGCCGACGCGCCGCTCGACTTCAGCTACCCGGAGGCGGCCTTCCTGATGCTGGCGTTGAACGGCATCTCGGCAATCGCCGCGGCGCTGGGCGGCGTGTTCTACGTGGTGGTCGTGGTCGCCTCGGTGTTCTTCGGCAAGAAGGTCGAGGGCAAGGTGCCGCTGGAGGCGCCCGCCGGCAAGTCGGCGGTGGCGAGCTACGGCAGCTCGGAGTCGCTCAAGATCCCGGGCACCCTGCTGCTGGTCGGCGTGTTCTTCGTCGCCTTCGTGCTGTACTACTTCGTCAACTGGAAGTACCTGTCCGACATCTGGCCGATGCGCTGACGGTGGACATGGGCATGCGCGTTGCCATCCTCCCGCCGCTCGCCCTCGCCGGGGCCCTGGCGGCAGGGGCGGCGGGCGCGGCGGACCCGGTGGCGCCGGCATTCGACGCGGGCACCGCGCTGGAAACGAGCCAGGCGGCGATCGGCCGGGAGATCGGCGACCACCAGCTGACGGCCGCCGACGGCAGCCGCGTCGCGCTGTCGCGCTTTCGCGGCAAGCCGCTGGTCATCAGCCCGATCTACACTTCCTGCTACCACATCTGCCCGACCACCACGAGCCACCTCGCGCGCATGGCGGAGATCGCCGCCTCGGTCGTCGGCGAGGACGCGTTCGCAGTGCTGACGGTCGGCTTCGACACCGCGAACGACACGCCGGCGCGGATGCGGGAGTACGCGCGCGAGCGCGGCATCGATTCGCCGCAATGGACCTTCGCGAGCGGCGATGCGGCGTCGATCGCGGCGCTGACCTCGGACATCGGCTTCCTGTTCCAGCCGACCGCCGCGGGCTTCGACCACATGATCCAGGCGACGATCGTGGATCCCGAGGGTCGCGTGTACCGCCAGGTGTATGGCCAGGAGTTCGAGGCGCCGCTGCTGGTGGACGCCGTCAAGCGCCTGGTGACCGGGCAGCGCGCAGCCGAGTCCACGCTGCCGGCCCTGCTGGAGAGCGTGCGCCTGATCTGCACCGTGTTCGACCCGAAATCGGGCCGCTACCGCTTTGACTGGTCCCTGATACTGAGCGCCGCGATCGGGCTGCTTTGCTTCACAGCCGTGGCCGTGTTTATCTGGCGGTCATGGCGGGACCTCAAGCCGACCGACCGGGCCGCGTGAGCCTGCGCAGCCTGCTGCGGGCGCCGTTCGACGGCCTCGACCGCCTGTGCGCGCGGGCATTCCCGCCGGAGTGGAACCCGATGGCGCAGCTCGGCGCCATCGGCTGGTTCCTGTTCTGGATCGTCACGGTCAGCGGCATCTACCTGTACGTGTTCTTCGACACCGGGGTGGCCGGCACCTGGCGCTCGATCGAGGCGATCACGCACGACCAGTGGTGGGCCGGCGGCGTGATGCGCAGCCTGCACCGCTACGCCTCCGACGCGATGGTCGTGATGGTCCTGGTGCACCTGCTGCGCGAGTGGGCGATGGACCGCATGCGCGGCAACCACTGGTTCGCCTGGGCGACCGGCGTGCCGCTGATCCTGTTCATCTACGTCTGCGGCATCACCGGCTACTGGCTGGTGTGGGACATGCGCGCGCAGTACGTGGCGGTCGCGTCCACGCAGCTGCTCGATGCGCTGCCGATCTTCGGCGAGCCGATCGAGCGCAACTTCCTCGACCATGCCTCGGTATCGGACCGCTTCTTCACGCTGATGGTGTACCTGCACATCGCGGCACCGCTCTTGATGCTGCTGTTCATGTGGATCCACATCGCGCGCCATGCCCGCGCCAAGGTCACGCCGGCGCGCGGACTGGGCGCCGTCATCCTGCTGGCGCTCGCCGCGCTGTCGCTCGCCTGGCCGGCGCTGTCGGAGCCGCCGGCCGACCTCGACCGCGTGCCGGAAACGGTGCCGCTCGACTGGTTCTACCTCGCGGCCTATCCGGCAATGGGGGAGTGGGGCGCCGCGGCGGTCTGGCTCGGCATCGCGGGCCTGTTCGCGCTGCTGTGGCTGCTGCCGTGGGTGCCGCCGCGGCGCACGCCGCCGGCCGCGGTAGTGGACCTCGAGAACTGCAACGGCTGCGCACGCTGCTTCGCCGACTGCCCGTTCGGCGCCATCTCGCTCGCCCCGCGCAGCGACGGCCGCTCCTATGACCAGGAAGCCGTCGTCAATCCGGACCAGTGCATGGCCTGCGGTCTGTGCGTGGGCGCCTGCCCGACCGCGACGCCGATGCGCTCGGCCGAGGAGTTCGTGGCCGGCATCGAGCTGCCGGACCGCTCGCTCGCGGCGCTGCGGCGCGAAGTGCAGGGGGCCGTTGCGGGTCTCTCCGGCAATGACCGCGTCGTGCTCTTCGCCTGCGATCACGGCGCGGCCTGCGACGCCGCCGGCGGCAACGCCGCCAGCATCACGCTGCCCTGCGTCGGCATGCTGCCGCCGCCGTTCATCGACTGGATCCTGAGCCGCGGCCTGGCCGATGGCGTCATGCTCGCGGGCTGCGCGTCCGGCGACTGCCATTTCCGGCTCGGTGACCGCTTCACGCGCGAGCGCATCGCGGGACTGCGCGATCCCTGGCTGCGCGAGCGCGTGCCGCGCGAGCGTGTCGGCCTGTCCTGGGCCGCGCGCGGCGACCGCGCCCAGCGCGAAGCCGACCTGGAGGCGTTCCGGGCGCGGCTGCCTGCGCTGCCGCCGATGGTGCGCGGCGAGAAGCGCGAGCGCGCGCCGGCGCCGTCGTTCGTGCGCCGCGCCTGGCCGAAGCCGCTGCAGTGGGGCGCCTGGGCCATCGTGTTCGGGGCGCTCGCCTTCGGTACCGGCGCGCTCGCGACCTGGCCCAGCCTGCGCCTGCTGCAGTCCGGGGAGGCGGTCATCAGCCTGTCGCTGCGCCACGCGGCGCACACCAAGGTCGCGTGCAAGCCGCTCACGCCGGAGGAATTGATGAAGCTGAAGCCCAACATGCGCCGCCAGGTCGGCTGCCCGCGCGAGCGCTGGCC
>CAZYPM010000006.1:0-30351 GCA_964649205.1 uncultured Steroidobacteraceae bacterium | reverse complement strand
GCGGTGCGCGGCAGCGGCGCGGGCGGCAGGATCACGGTGGACGACGTGCTCGCCGCCGCGAAGCGTGGCGCGGCGCCCGTGGCCACGGCGCCCGCCCCGGCCGGGGCGCCCACTCTGCCGGAGCCGGTGCCCGCGGAGGGCACACGGCGCGTGCCGCACACGGTCATGCGCCGGCGCATCGCCGAGCACATGGTGCAGAGTCTGCTGCACACGGCGCCGCACGTCACGACGGTGTTCCAGGCCGACATGAGCGCGGTGCTGGCGCATCGCGCGGAGCACCGGGCGGCATACGAGCGCACTGGAGCGCCGCTGACGCTGACGGCGTATTTCGTCGCCGCCTGCGTGGACGCGCTGCAGGCGGTGCCGGAGGCGAACGGCCGCTGGACCGAAGACGCGGTCCTGATCCCGGAGCGCATCGACATCGGCGTCGGGACCGCGCTCGAGGGGCGTGGCCTGGTGGTGCCGGTGATCCGCGACGTCGCGCGCCTCGACCTCGCGGCCATCGCCGCCGCGCTTGCCGAGCTCGTCGAGCGCGCCCGTGCGGACCGCCTCACGCCCGCGGACCTTCGCGGCGGCACGTTCACCATCTCGAATCACGGAGTCAGCGGCAGCCTGCTGGCGGCGCCCATCGTGATCAACCAGCCGCAGTCGGCGATCCTGGGGGTCGGCAAACTCGAGAAACGAGCCGTGGTCGTTTCGCAGGATGGTCGCGACGAGATCGTGATCCGCCCCTGTTGCTATGTCACGCTCACGATCGACCACCGCGTGCTGGACGGCCACCAGGCCAACCGGTTCATGGAAACCCTGGTGCGGCGCCTGGAGCGCTGGAACTGACGTCCCGCGCTGGCGGGCCCCGGTCGGTGCGATAATAAAAGGTGTCCGGTCCCGCCGCTCCGGGGCCGGCTGGAGCGAGCGATGTACACGCAAGGCCTCGATTCCCTCGGCAAGGACTGCCTGCGCGAAGAGGCGCCGGACGAGGGCGCGCTCGAGCGCGCATTCCAGGCGCGGGTGGATGCCGAGGAGAAGGTCGAACCCAAGGACTGGATGCCGGAGGCCTACCGGCGCACGCTGGTGCGCCAGATCTCGCAGCACGCCCATTCCGAGATCGTCGGCATGCTGCCGGAGGGCAACTGGATCACGCGCGCGCCGTCCTTGCTGCGCAAGGCGATCCTGATCGCCAAGGTGCAGGACGAGGGCGGACACGGCGCCTATCTCTACAGCGCCGCCGAGACGCTCGGCGTGTCGCGCGCGGAACTGGTCGAGCAGCTGCTCGAAGGCAAGGCCAAGTACTCGAGCATCTTCAACTACCCGACACCGACCTGGGCGGACGTGGGCGCGATCGGCTGGCTGGTGGACGGCGCGGCGATCATGAACCAGATCCCGCTGTGCCGCTGTTCCTACGGGCCGTATGCACGCGCGATGGTGCGCATCTGCAAGGAAGAGAGCTTCCACCAGCGCCAGGGCTACGAGATCATGCTGCGCCTGTCGCGCGGCACGGCGGCGCAGCGCGACATGGCCCAGGCCGCGCTCGACCGCTGGTGGTGGCCGTCGCTGATGATGTTCGGGCCCTCGGACGCGGAGTCGAAGCACAGCGCGCAGTCCATGCGCTGGAAGATCAAGCGTTTCTCGAACGACGAGCTGCGGCAGAAGTTCGTGGACTTCACCGTGCCGCAGGCGGACTTCCTGGGCCTGAAGGTGCCGGACCCGGAGCTGCGCTGGGACGACGCGGCGCAGCACTACCGCTTCGGGGCGATCGACTGGAGCGAGTTCGAGCAGGTGCTCAAGGGTCACGGGCCCTGCAACCGGGAGCGGCTCGAGGCGCGCCGCCGCGCGCACGAGGAGGGACGCTGGGTGCGCGAGGCGGCCGTCGCCTGGGCGGCGAAGCAGGCCGCGCGCGCGGCGAAGACGGAGGCAGCATGACGGACCATCGCCGGGACTGGCCGCTCTACGAGATCTTCATCCGCGCCAAGTCGGGACTCGACCACAAGCACGTCGGCAGCCTGCACGCGACCGACGCGCGCATGGCGATCGAGCACGCGCGCGACCTGTACACGCGCCGCCAGGAGGGCGTCAGCATCTGGGCCGTGCGCTCCACCGACATCGTCGCCTCGGACCCGGCCGACGCCGATGCGCTGTTCGAGCCGGCGCGCGACAAGGTGTACCGCCACCCGACCTTCTACGACATCCCGGACGAGGTGAAGACGCTGTGACCCCGCAGCTGCGCTACGTGCTGCGTCTCGCCGACTCGAGCCTGGTGCTCGCGCAGCGCCTGGGCGAGTGGGTCGGACATGCGCCCGCGCTCGAGGAGGACCTCGGCCTGGCGAACGTCTCGCTCGACCTGCTGGGCCAGGCGCGGCTGCTGCTCGCGCACGCCGGCGAGCTCGAGGGCAAGGGCCGCGGCGAGGACCAGCTGGCCTACCTGCGCGGCGAGCCCGAGTTCCTGAACCTGACCCTGGTCGAACAGCCAAACGGCGACTTCGGCCAGACCATCGCGCGCCAGTTCCTGTTCGACGCCTGGCAGCTCGGGATGTACGAGGCGATGCAGCAGTCCGCCGATGCCCGCCTGGCCGCCATCGCGGCCAAGGCGCTCAAGGAGACCCGCTATCACCTGCGCTACAGCGGCGGCTGGCTGGTGCGCCTGGGCGACGGCACCGCAGAGAGCCATGAGCGCGCGCAGCAGGCGCTCGAGCGGCTGTGGCCGTTCGTCAACGAGCTGTTCGCGACCGACGACGTGGATCGCGAGGCGGCGCGGGCCGGGCTCGGGCCCGAGCCCGGGGCGCTCGAGGCTGCGTGGTCGGAGCGCGTGGACCAGGTGCTGGCGCAAGCGACGCTGTCGCGACCCGAGCGCACCCACTTCGTCTGGTACGGCAAGCAGGGGCGCCACGGCGAGCATCTCGGCTACCTGCTCGCCGAAATGCAGTCGCTGCATCGCGCCCATCCCGGCGCGGCCTGGTGAACGCGTGATGACCGCGAGGGCGGCGGCTGCCGGTACCCTGGTCCTGCCCGCCGAGACCGAGGCGCGCATCCGCAGCCTGCTCGGCCAGGTGCCGGATCCCGAGATCCCCGTGCTGTCGGTGCTCGACCTGGGCGTGATCCGCCATCTTGGCCTGCGCCCGGACGGCACGATCGAGGTGGGCGTGGCGCCGACTTATTCCGGCTGCCCGGCGACGCCGGTCATCAAGGCGGACATCGCGCGCGCGCTGGCGGGTGCCGGCTTCCGCGTAGCGGCGGTGGACGTGCTGTCGCCGCCCTGGACCAGCGACTGGATCAGCGCCGAGGGCCGTCGCAGGCTCGCGGAATTCGGCATCGCGCCGCCGGCCGAGGCGGTCGGCAGCCCGCGCGCGCTGCTGCAGGCCGACCCGGAGGTCGCCTGCCCGCGCTGCGGGTCGCGGCAGACGACCAAGACCAGCGAGTTCGGCTCGACCCCCTGCAAGGCGCTGTATCGCTGCGAGTCCTGCCTCGAGCCATTCGACTACTTCAAGTGCATCTGAAGTGCTGAAGTTCCATCCGCTCACGGTCACGGACCGCCGGCCGGTTGCGGACGACGCGGTCGCGCTCAGCCTCGCGCTCCCGCCGGCGCTGGCCGCACAGTTCCGGCACCGCGCCGGCCAGCACGTCGCGCTGCGCGCCGTCATCGACGGCCAGGAGGAGCGGCGCACCTACTCGATCGTGAGTCCCGAGGGAGCGCCGGCGCTCACGATCGCCTTCCGCGTGCTGCCCGGCGGCCGCATGTCGCAGCATCTCGCGCGCGCCAGGGCGGGCGATACGCTCGAGGTGATGACGCCGAACGGCAGCTTCCAGGCGCGCCCGGAGCCACAGCCCGCGCGGCGCTGCGCGGCATTCGCGGCCGGCTGCGGCATCACCCCGGTGCTGTCGATTGCGGCGACCCTGCTCGAACGCGAACCGGACAGCCGCTTCCAGCTCTACTACGGCAACGCCAGCGCCGCCCGCACCATGCTGCTCGACGACGTGCTGGCGCTGAAGGACCGGTTCCTGCCGCGCTTCTCGGTCTGCTTCGTGATGAGCCGCGAGCCGCAGGACGTGGGGCTGTTCAACGGGCGCATCGACGGCGCCCGGCTGCGCGAGTTCGCGCGCCTCGACCTCGACGTGCCCGGCACCGACGAGTTCTTCATCTGCGGCCCGGGCACGATGGCCGGGGAGCTGCAGGCGGCGCTCGCGGACCTCGGGGCGAACGGCCGCGTGCACGTCGAGCATTTCGCCTCCGACGCGCCGGCGCGCGCGCAGCCGGTCCCAGCCGCGCCGCAGCCGGCGGCCGCGGCGGACCAGGTCTCGGTCACCGTCGTCATGGATGGGCGCCGCAAGAGCTTCTCGATGGCCCGCGGCGCCGACGTCATCCTGGAGGCCGCCGAGCGCGCCGGGCTCGACCTGCCGTTCTCCTGCCGCGCCGGCGTCTGCTCGACCTGCCGCGCCCGGCTCGTCTCCGGCACCGCGACGATGGAACACAACGTCGCGCTCGAGGATTGGGAAGTGGAGGCAGGCTATATTCTCTGCTGCCAGGCGCGTCCCACCGCGGACGCGCTCGAGATCAGCTACGACGAGTGAGCCGCGCATCGCGATGAACTACACGACGATCCAGTACCGGGTGGCGTCGCACATTGCGCGCCTCACGCTGCACCGGCCGGAGCGGCTCAATGCCTTCAATGCCACGATGCACGCGGAGCTTCGCGACGCGCTGGCACGCGTGGCGGCGGACGGCGCGCGCGTCCTGGTGCTGACCGGGGCGGGACGCGGCTTCTGCGCCGGGCAGGACCTGGGCGAGCGGCAGCCCGCGCCCGACGGCGGCCGCACGGATCTCGGCGATTCCATCGAGCGCCACTACAAGCCGCTGGTGCTCGCGCTGCGGGCGCTGCCGGTGCCGACCGTCGCCGCCGTCAATGGCGTGGCCGCGGGCGCCGGCGCGAGCCTGGCGCTCGCCTGCGACCTGGTCGTCGCCGCACGCTCGGCCGCCTTCATCCAGGCCTTCTCGAAGATCGGGCTGGTGCCGGACTCGGGCGCGACCTGGTTCTTGCCGCGGCTCGCGGGACCGGCGCGGGCAGCGGGGCTCGCCATGCTGGGCGAGCGCCTCGACGCTGCGACTGCGGCGGATTGGGGCCTGATCTGGCGCTGCGAAGACGATGCGGAGTTCCCGGCGGCGGTGGACCGTCTCGCCGCCCTGCTGGCGGCGGGGCCGACGCGTGCGCTGCTGCGCACGCGCGAGGCGCTGGAGGCTGCCTGGAGCCGCCCGCTGGCCGCACAACTCGATCTCGAGCGCGATTTCCAGCGCGAGCTCGGCTACACCGGCGACTACGCCGAGGGCGTCGCCGCATTCGCCGCGAAGCGCGCGGCCCGGTTCACGGGCGGGTAGGGCGATGAAGCGCGACCAGGACCCTGCCGCCCGGCAGGAGACGGCTGCGGAACGCGCGGTGCGGGCGCTGTGGGAAGGCGACCGTGCTTCCCGCGCGCTCGGCATGACGATCGAGGCCTGCGGGCCCGGCATGGCGCGCGTGAGCATGCGCGTGCGCGCGGACATGACCAACGGCCACGGCATCTGCCACGGCGGGCTGGTGTTCGCGCTGGCCGACAGCGCCTTCGCCTTCGCCTGCAACTCCCACGGCGACAATACCGTGGCGGCGGGCGCCGCAATCGAGTTCCTGCGGCCCGCCCGCGAAGGCGAGCTGCTGACCGCCACCGCGACCGAACGCTGGCGCGCCGGCAAGAGCGGCATTTACGAGATCGAGGTCGTGAACCAGGACGGCGAGGCGGTCGCGCTGTTCCGCGGCCGTAGCCACCGCATTGCGGGGAGACTGATCGATGACTGAAGCCTTCATCTGCGACGCCGTCCGCACACCCATCGGCCGCTACGGTGGCGTGCTCGCCGGCGTGCGCACCGACGACCTGGCGGCGGTGCCGCTGTCGGCGCTGATGAAGCGCCACCCGGCCGTCGACTGGGGCGCCGTGGACGACGTCGTGCTCGGCTGTGCCAACCAGGCGGGGGAGGACAACCGCAACCTCGCACGCATGGCCGCGCTGCTGGCTGGCCTGCCGGTCAGCGTGCCGGGCGTGACGGTGAACCGCCTGTGCGGATCCGGCCTCGACGCGGTCGCGATCGCCGCGCGCATGATCAGGAGCGGCGAGGCAGAGCTGGTGCTGGCGGGCGGCGCCGAGAGCATGAGCCGCGCGCCCTACGTCCTGTCGAAGCCCGACGCCGCCTTTACCCGCGGCCAGCAGATGTTCGACACCACCATCGGCTGGCGCTTCGTCAACCCGCTCATGAAGCAGCAGTACGGCATCGACTCCATGCCGGAGACCGGCGAGAACGTCGCTGCCGAATTCGCGATCTCGCGCGCCGACCAGGATGCCTTCGCGCTGCGCAGCCAGCAGCGCGCGCTGCGTGCGCAGGCGGACGGCACGCTGGCGCAGGAGATCGTCCCGGTGGTGATCCCCTCGAAGAAGGGCGACCCGGTCGTGGTGGAGCGGGACGAGCACCCGCGCGAGACCAGCCTGGAGGCGCTGGCGCGGCTGCCGACGCCGTTCCGCGCGGGCGGCACGGTCACGGCAGGCAACGCCTCCGGCGTCAACGACGGCGCCTGCGCCCTGATCGTCGCGAGCGAGCGCGCGGCGGCGAAGCACGGGCTCACGCCGCGCGCGCGCATCGTGGGAGGCGCGGTCGCCGGGGTCGAACCGCGCGTCATGGGCGTCGGGCCCGCACCCGCGACCCGCAAGCTGCTCGCGCGCCTCGGCCTCGTGATCGGGGATTTCGACGTGATCGAGCTGAACGAGGCCTTTGCCTCGCAGTCGCTCGCGGTGCTGCGCCAGCTCGGCCTTCCGGACGACGCCGCGCAGGTCAATCCGAATGGCGGCGCGATCGCGCTCGGCCACCCGCTCGGCATGAGCGGTGCCCGACTCGCGACCGCGGCGACCTGGCAGCTCGGCCGCAGCGGCGGGCGGCGCGCGCTCTGCACGATGTGCATTGGCGTCGGCCAGGGCATTGCGCTCGCGCTCGAGCGCGCGGCGTGAGCGCGCCGGTACGCATCGAGCGCGACGGCACGATCGCCGTCGTGACCCTGGATAACCCGCCGGTGAATGCGCTGTCGCATGCCGTGCGCGCCGCGCTGCTGGCCGCCATCGAGGAACTGGACGGCGCCGCCGGGGTGCGGGCCATCGTGCTGGTGGGCGCCGGGCGCAACTTCATCGCCGGCGCCGACGTGCGCGAGTTCGATGCGCCGCCGCGCGAGCCCCTGCTGCCGGACGTGCTGGCGCGTCTCGAAGCCTGCGGCAAGCCGGTGGTCGCGGCGCTCTCGGGCCCGACGCTCGGCGGCGGGGCGGAAACCGCGCTCGCCAGCCACTATCGCTGTGCCTCGGCCGACCTGTCGCTCGGGTTCCCCGAAGTCAACCTCGGCCTGCTGCCCGGGGCGGGCGGGACCGTGCGGCTGCCGCGGGTCGCAGGCTGGCAGGCCGCGCTCGAGATGATGACCTCCGGCAAGCCGATCGGACGGGACGCCGCGATCGAACTCGGCATCGTGGACCGGCCGGTGGACGGCGACCTGCGTACGGCCGCCGTCGCCTGGGCGCAGGAGCTGGCCGGGCAGGCCGCGCCGCCGCGGCGCCTGCGCGAGCTGTCGCTGCCGCCGTCGCGGCCGGCGCTGTTCGAGGAATTCCTGCTGGCGCTGCCCGAGGCGGCGCGCCGCCTGCCGGCGCCGCCACGCATCGTCGAGGCACTGGCCGCCGCGACCATGCTGCCGTTCGACGCCGCGCAGGCGCGGGCCCGGACGCTGTTCCTCGAGTGCCTGAACTCCGCGGAATCGCGCGCGCTGCGGCACCTGTTCTTCGCCGAGCGGGGCGCGCCGCCCGACCGCGCGCTGGCGCGCATGGTCCGGCAGGCGGGCGTGCTGGGGGCGGGCACCATGGGCGCCGGCATCGCCATCGCGCTCGCGACCGGCGGCATCGGCGTCACGCTCGTGGACGCCAGGCCCGAAGCGCTGGCGGGCGGGCTCGAGCGCGTGCAGTCGGCGATCGCGGGCGCCGCGCGCAAGGGACGCATGAGCGCCGAGGCCGCCGCCGCCGCGCGCGAGCGCGTGCAGGGCGCCGCGGCGCTCGAGGCGGTCGCGGGCGCGGACCTCGTCATCGAGGCGGTCTACGAGAACATGGCCGTCAAGCAGGAAGTGTTCTCCAGGCTGGGCGCCCTGTGCCGCCCGGATGCCGTGCTCGCGACCAACACCTCGACGCTCGACGTGGACGCGATTGCCGCGGCCTCGGGGCGGGCCGCGGACGTGGTCGGCATGCACTTCTTCAGTCCGGCGAACGTGATGCGCCTGGTCGAGGTCGTGCGCGGGCGCGAGACTTCGCACGCGGCGCTCGCGACCGCGCACGCCGTCGCGAGGAAGATCGGCAAGGTGGCGGTCACGGTAGGCAACTGCTTCGGCTTCGTCGGCAACCGCATGCTCTACGCCTACGGGCGCGAGAAGGAGTTCATGCTCCTCGAAGGCGCGACGCCGGAGCGCATCGACAGCGCGCTGGTGGACTTCGGCATGGCGATGGGTCCCAACGCGGTCGGCGACCTCGCCGGGCTCGACATCGGCTGGCAGGTGCGTCGCGAGTGGGCCGGCAAGCCCGACGACCCGCGCTTCTACCGGGTCTCCGACCTGCTGGCGGAACTCGGCCGCTACGGACAGAAGACGGGACGCGGCTTCTATCGCTACGACGCACCGGGCGGGCGGCGCGAGCCGGACCCCGAGGTGCTCGAGCTGATCCGCGCCGAGGCCGAGCGCCTGGGCGTCGCGCGGCGCGAGATCGGCGACGACGAGATCGTCAGCCGCTGCATCTTTGCGCTCGTCAATGAGGGTGCGGCCATCCTGGAGGAGGGCATCGCGGCCTCGCCGGCCGACATCGACCTGATCTGGTGCAACGGCTATGGCTTCCCGCGCCACCGCGGCGGGCCGATGTTCCATGCCGACGCGATCGGCCTGCCGAAGGTGCTGGGCGCGATCCGCCGCTTCGCGGCCGCCCACGGCGAGCGCTGGTGGACGCCTGCGCCGTTGCTGGTCACGCTGGCGGAACGGGAGTCGAGTTTTGGCGCCTGGCAGGCGGCGCGCGCGGCGGATTCCGGGAGGACGGCATGAGGCTGGAAAGTTACCTCGGCGGCAGCTGGCAGGGCGGCGGCGGACCGCCGACGTCATTGCGGGATGCCAGCACGGGCGAGGTCATCGCCGAAGCGGCGGCCGGCGGCCTCGACTTCGGCGCGGCGCTGGCCTGGGCGCGCGGCACGGGCGGCGCGGCGCTGCGCGCCATGACCTTCCACGAGCGCGCGGCGATGCTGCGCGCACTCGGCAAGCGGCTGTTCGACTTCAAGGACGAGTTCTACGCGCTGTCCTATGCGACCGGCGCCACCAAGTCCGACTCCTGGATCGACATCGACGGCGGCATCGGCACCATGCTGGTGTTCGCGAGCAAGGGTGCGCGCGAACTCCCGAACAGCCGCGTGTTCCTCGATGGCGGCGTCGAGGCCCTGTCCAAGGGCGGGACTTTCGTCGGCCAACACGTCTGTACGCCGCTCGAGGGCGCAGCCGTGCACATCAACGCCTTCAACTTCCCGGTCTGGGGCATGCTCGAGAAGCTGGCGCCGGCGCTGCTCGCGGGGGTCCCTGCCATCGTGAAGCCGGCCACCGCCACCAGCTACCTGACCGAGCGGGTGGTGCGGCGCATCCTCGAGACCGGGCTGCTGCCTGCGGGGGCGCTGCAACTGATCTGCGGGAGCGTCGGCGACCTGTTCGATCACCTCGGCTGCCAGGACGTGGTCTCCTTCACCGGCTCGGCGGCGACCGCCGCGCGGCTGCGCACGCATCCGGCCGTGGTCGCGAACTCGGTGCGCTTCGTGGCGGAGACCGACTCGCTCAATTCGTCCATCCTGGGCGGCGATGCCGGGCCGGGCACGCCGGAATTCGACCTCTTCATCGCCGAGGTCGCGCGCGAGATGACGGTGAAAGCGGGACAGAAGTGCACCGCGATCCGCAAGGCGCTGGTGCCGCGCGAGCGCCTCGCGGACGTCGTGTCCGCGCTGCAGGGGCGGCTCGCGAAGACCGTGGTCGGTGATCCGCGCGTCGAGGGCGTGCGCATGGGCCCGCTGGCGAGCCTGGCGCAGCGCGAGGAGGTGATCGCGCGGGTGGCCGAGCTGCGCCGCGAGTCGGAACTCGTCTGCGGCGACGTCGAGAACTTCGCGGTCGAGGGCGACCGCGCGCGCGGCGCTTTCCTGCCGCCGATCCTGCTGCTGTGCCGCGATGCCGCGGCCTCGCGCGCCGTGCACTCGGTCGAGGCCTTCGGCCCGGTGTCCACGGTGATCGGTTATCGCGACGCCGACGAGGCGATCGCGCTGGCGCGCCGCGGCGAGGGCAGCCTCGCGGGCTCCGTGTTCACCGCGGACGACGCGCTCGCCGCGAAGCTGGTGCTCGGCCTCGCGCCCTGGCACGGCCGCGTGCTGGTCGTGAACCGCCACTGCGCGAAGGAATCGACCGGCCACGGCTCGCCGCTCGCGCCGCTGGTGCACGGCGGTCCCGGCCGCGCCGGCGGCGGCGAGGAACTCGGCGGCATCCGCGGCGTGCTGCACTACATGCAGCGCACGGCGGTGCAGGGCTCGCCCGATACGATCACGGCGGTGGGCGGCCGCTGGGTGCGCGGCGGCACCGAGCGCGACCCCGGCACTCACCCGTTCCGCAAGCCGTTCCACGAGCTTGCGATCGGCGACACCTTCCGCTCGGCGGAACGGGAGGTCACCATCGAGCACATCGAGGCTTTCGCGGCGCTCTCGGGCGACCATTTCTACGCGCACATGGACGAGCGCGAGGCGGCGCGCAACCCGCTGTTCGGCGGGCGCGTCGCGCACGGCTACTTCCTGATCTCGGCCGCGGCCGGCCTGTTCGTGGACCCGGGCTACGGTCCGGTGCTGGGCAACTACGGGCTCGACAACCTGCGCTTCGTCAAGCCGGTGAAGCCGGGGGACCGCATCAGGGTCCGCCTCACCTGCCGGGAGAAATCACTGCGCGCCGACAAGGGCTGGGGCGAGGTCAGCTGGGACACGGAAATCACGAACCAGGCCGGCGAGACCGTCGCGTCCTATCATGTGCTGACCATGGTCAGCGTCCACGCCGTTCCCGACGCCGTGCAGGAGTGAACGTGAGCCTCGATCTCCAGCGCTGGCGCCGGGACTTCGCGGGCCTCGGATTCGAGGAGCCGTCGCCCGGCGTGCTCGAGATCGTGATCGCCAACGAGGGCCGGCAGAATGCCGCGACCGCGCGGATGCACGGTGACCTGGCGCAGGTCTGGCGCGCGGTGGACGCGGATCCCGCGGTGCGCTGCGTCCTGGTGCGCGGCGCCGGAGAGCACTTTTCCTCGGGCGGCGACTTCGCGCTGATCGAGCGCATGATCGAGGACGAGGCGACGCTGCTGCGCGTCTGGCGCGAGGCGAGCGACCTGGTTTACAACCTGGTGAACTGCAGCAAGCCGGTGGTCTCCGCAATCCGCGGCACCGCCGTGGGCGCCGGCCTCGCGGTGGCGCTGCTCGCCGACGTCTCGGTCGCCGGCCGCGGCGCGAAGATCCTCGACGGCCACACCCGGCTGGGGGTCGCCGCGGGCGACCACTCGGTGATCATCTGGCCGCTGCTCTGCGGCCTCGCCAAGGCGCGCTACTACCTGCTGACCAACGAGCCGCTCGACGGCGCCGAGGCCGAGCGCATCGGGCTCGTGTCGCTGTGCGTGGACGACGCCAAGGTGCGGGACACCGCGCTCGGCATCGCCGTGAAGCTGGCCGCCGGCAGCGCGAGCGCGCTCGCTTTCACCAAGCACGCGCTCGCCAACTGGCTGCGCCTCGCGGGTCCGTCGTTCGACGCGTCGCTGGCGCTCGAATTCCTGGGCTTCCGCCTCGGCGACGTGCGCGAGGGCCTGGACGCGGTGCGCAACCGGCGTCCGCCGAAATTCCGCGGCTGAGGCGTCAGTCCTGGCCGAGCGCGACCAGGATGCGGCCGGCCTCGACGCGCACCCGGTGCGTCGGCAGCCAGTGAAAGGCCGGCGGCCCGAGCGCGCGGCCGTCGCGCACGTCGAAGGCGGCGCCGTGTAGCGGGCAGCTGAGGCGATGACCTCGCAACCAGCCCTCCTCGAGTGACGCTGCCGCGTGCGTGCAGGTCGCATCCACCGCGAACAGGCCCTCGCGCAGGCGGCAGACGAGGATGCGGCGCCCGGCGACGACCGCGGCCTGCATGCCGCCGACCGGGATGTCTGCTTCCGCCGCCACGTCCTGCCAGTGATCGTCCATCGCCCGCCCGTTGCGGCCACCGCTGGCCGTCGCTAGTATCAGAACCTGCCTTGGGGTGGTCTGACTAGACCTGAGATGCCGGTTGCCGAGCAGGCTCACCGGCGAACCCGTAGAACCTGATCCGGTTAGGACCGGCGTAGGGAGCAGGCATGCGACGCCCGCCATCGAGTTCCTGTGCACCGCTGCTCGCGGCCGTCATGGCGTTTCCGGCGCTCGCGCAGGCGCCGGCGCGGCTCGAGGAAGTGGTGGTGACCGCCGGGTTTCGGGAGGTCGCGGCCGCCGCGCGCCCCGGCGGCGTCTCGGTCCTCGGCCGCGCGACCGTCGGGGACGCCGCGGTCGTGCATCTCGAGGAGCTGCTGCCGCTGGTGCCGTCGCTGTCCTGGGCCGGCGCCAGTTCGCGCCCGCGTTACTTCCTGTTGCGCGGCGTGGGCGAGCTCGAGCAATACCAGGGCGCGCCCAATCCGTCGGTGGGTTTTCTGCTGGACGAGTTCGACCTGAGCGGCATCGGCATGGTCGCCGCGCTGTTCGACGTCGAGCAGGTCGAGGTGCTGCGCGGTCCGCAGGGCACGCGCTACGGCGCCAACGCGCTCGGCGGGCTGATCAAGGTCAGGACGCGCGCGCCATCGGCGGAGCCGACGCTCGCGGTGGAAGCCGGCGTCGGCGGCGACGGCCTGTGGAGCGCCGGCATCGTTGCCGGGGGCGCGGCGCCGGTGGCCACGGCCGGCGACGGCGCCTGGCGCGCCGTGCTGCATCGCGCGGTTTCGGACGGCTTCCGCGACAACGCCTTCCTCGGCCGCGACGACACCAACGGCCGCGACGAGACCACGGCGCGCCTGAAACTCCGCCTGGCGGACGCGGGCCGCTGGCGGGCCGAGGTCGGATTGCTGCACGCCGATTTCGACAACGGCTACGACGCGTTCGCGATCGACAACGGACTGCGCACGCACTCGGACCGCCCGGGCCGCGACGCCCAGCGTACCGGGGGCGCGTCGCTGGACCTGGCCTGGACGCCGGCAGGCGGGCGGGAGCTGCGTTCGGTCACCGCCTGGGCCGAGTCTGGCATCGAGGCGAGCTTCGACGGGGACTGGGGCAATGACGCCGACTGGGGCCCGGCGGGTCCCTATGACTTCTTCTCGCGCACGCTGCGCGACCGCCGCACGCTGTCGCAGGACTTCCGGCTCTCGTCCGCGCCGGACGGCGAATGGTCGTGGATCGCGGGCGCCTGGCTGCTGCGCCTCGAGGAGGACAACCGCATCGCGGACGACGGGCGTTACCTGGACGATGCCTTCGTGCGCACGCTCGATTCCCGCTACCGCGCGACCAGCGCCGCGGCCTATGGCCAGCTGGAATGGCGCCCGTCGCCGGAGACCACGGTCGCGGCGGGCCTGCGACTGGAGCAGCGTGACGCGCGCTATCGCGATACCGACGGCGCCGGCTTCGACCCGCGCGACCGCATGTGGGGTGGCGAGCTGTCGTTCACGCGCCGCCTGGCCGGTTCGCAGATGCTCTGGGCCACGCTGTCCCGCGGTTTTCGCGCCGGTGGCTTCAACATCGGCACGGCCGTGCCCGCCGAGCGCCAGCAGTTCGGTCCGGAATACCTGTGGTCGCTGGAGGGGGGCTGGAAGGGCGGCAACGATGCCGGCACGCGCGCGGCCGACGTGAACGTCCATTACTCGCGCCGCGAGCACCAGCAGGTCGCGACCTCGTTCCAGCTCGACCCGGCGGACCCGCTCACCTTCCTGTTCCTGACCGACAACGCGGCGCGTGGCGAGGCCTGGGGCGCGGAGGCGAACGTGCGGCTGAAACCGGCGCCCGCGCTGGAGCTGGAAGGCATGCTGTCGTGGATGCGCTCGCGCTACCTTGATTATCGCTTCGGCGAGCGCGACCTCGATGGTCGCGAGTTTGCGCATGCGCCGGAATGGAAGCTGGCGGCGGCCGCCACCTGGCGCCACCCGGCCGGGTGGATGGCGCGCGCCGACCTCGCGGGGGAGTCCGGCTTCTATTTCGACACCAGCCACGACCAGCGTGCAGGGTCGCGCCTGCTGCTGGGCCTGCGCCTGGGTTACGAGGCCGACCGCTGGTCGGTGCACGCCTGGGCGCACAACCTGCTGGACCAGCGTTACCCGGTGCGCGGCTTCTGGTTCGGCAACGAGCCGCCCGATTTTCCCAACCGGCTCTACCTGCGCTGGGGCGACCCGCGCCAGGCCGGGCTGACATTGCGCTGCAATTTCTGAGGTGCCGCCATGCATGTCGCCGTCGAACTGAGCCTCTATCCGCTCGCGGACGAGTTCATCCCGCCGATCCTGGACTTCATCGAGCGGCTGAAGGCAAGGCCGGGGATCGCCGTCGCGACCAATTCGATGAGCACCCAGGTCAGCGGCGACCTGGATGCCGTCTTCGAGGCATTGCGCGCCGAGATGGCCAGGAGCTTCACCGGCGGGCGCCGCAGCGTATTCGTCATGAAGGTGCTCGGTGGCGCCGATTGAGGCCCTCGCCGTCGCCACCGGCGCCGCCTACATCCTGCTCGCGATCCGCCAGCAGCGCGCCTGCTGGATCGCCGGCGGCGTCAGCACGGCGCTCTACATCGTGGTCTTCGGCCGGGCCGGACTGCCGCTGCAGGCTGCGCTGCAGCTGCTCTATGTCGCACTCTCGGTCTATGGCTGGTTCGCCTGGCGACCGGGCGGTGACGCGCCGCCACGGCCGGGCCGCTGGCCGCTGCGCCACCACCTGATCGCGCTCGCCGGCGTGGCGCTCGCGACCGCGGCGAGCGCGACGCTGCTCGAGCGCCTGGCGCTGTCGTCCGCGCCGCTCGCGGATTCCCTGGGCACCTGGGCGAGCGTGGTGGCGACCTGGCTGCTGGCGCGGCGCATCGTGGACAACTGGCTGTGGTGGATCGCCGTGGATGCGGGCCTCGCCGCGCTGTTCCTGACCCAGGGCCTGACGGGTACGGCAGCGCTCTATCTCGCCTACGCGGCGCTCGCAGTGGCCGGCTGGCGCAGCTGGCGGCGCAGCATGGCGGCCACCGCGTGAACGTACCATTGCCGCAGGACCTGCATGGCGCGGTTGCGGCCGTGGCCGGCGAGCTCGGGCTGGTCGCACCGCAAGTCCAGGCCCTTCCGGGCGGACTCGCGAACCGGGCGCTGCGCCTGCGCGACGCTCGGCACGACCTGGTGCTGCGGATCGCAGGCGGGGCCGCCGCGGCGCTCGGCGCGAGCCGCGGCTCGGAATGCGCCATGCATGCGCTGGCGGCGGGCGCCGGCCTCGCGCCCGCGATCGTGCTGGCACGGCCGGAACGGGGGCTGCTGGTCACGCAGTTCGTCGCGGGTCGCATGCTGTCGCGGGAGGACATGCAGGATCCCGCCGTCGCCCGGCGCGTCGGGGACTGGATCGCGAGGCTGCACGCATTGCCGCCGCCGCCGGGTTTGCCGGTCGTCGATTTCGGCGCCCGCGCCGCGGCGTACCTCGAGACCGTGCAGGCACGCAGGCCGTCGCCGGAGCCCATCGAGCTGGCGCGGCGGCTGGCCGCGCGGCGCGCGGCGCTCGCGCCGGCGCGCACGGTCGCCTGCCATCACGACCTGCACCACCGCAACTTCATCGACGATGGGACGCGGCTGATGGTCGTGGACTGGGAGTATGCCGGGCCCGGCGACCCGGCCGCGGACCTCGCCGCCTGCATCGGCTACCACGATCTCACGCCGTCGCGGGTCGACGCGCTGCTGTCGGGCTACGGGCCGGATGACGCGGCGCTGCGTGCGCGCATCGCCACGCTCGGCTGGGTCTTCGGCTGCCTCTGGTACGGCTGGAGTGCGGTCGCGGCAATCGAGGGCCTGCCGCAGGATGCGGCCCTGCAGGCGCGACTGGCCGCGCGGCTGCTCGCCTGAGCGGTTGCACGGCGGCGGCCTGTTCACGCAAGATGCGCGACCCATGAGCGAGATCATCGTGACCGATCGCGACGGCGGCGTGCACCGCGTCGCCGGGCGCGTCGGCGTCAGCCTGATGGAAACGCTGCGCGAGTTCGACTACGGTGTCGCCGCGATCTGCGGCGGCATGTGCTCCTGCGCGACCTGCCACGTCTGGGTGGCGGAGCCCTGGATCGACCGGCTGCCGCCGATGCAGGGCGACGAGAAGGAGATCCTCCAGGAACTCGAGAGCTACCGGCCGCGCGGCTCGCGGCTGTCCTGCCAGATCCCGTTCGAGGAATCGCTGTCCGGCATCGAGGTCGAGGTCGCGCCCGACGAATGAACCTGAATGGGGACGCACCCCATTCAGTTGCGCTCGGCCTGGCGTGCGACCGCGGCCGCGGCCGCCTCGATCGCCGCGGCGTCGCCGAGGAAGCGGCGCGCTGCGGCGGGCCGCTGGCTGGCGTCCAGTTCGTAGAGGATCGGCACGCCGGTCGGGATGTTGAACTCGACGATCGCGGCGTCGCTCATGCCGTCCAGCATCTTGACCATCGCCCGCAGGCTGTTGCCGTGCGCGACCACCAGCACGTCCTGGCCCCGGGCGAGCGCGGGCGCGATGCGCTCGCGCCAGCACGGCAGGACGCGCGCGAGCGTGTCCTTCAGCGACTCGGTCGCCGGCAGCTGCGCCAGGTCCACGCCGCGGTAGCGCGGGTCGAAGCGCGGGTGCCGCGGGTCGTCCTCGGCGAGCGGCGGCGGCGCGACGTCGTAGCTGCGCCGCCAGGTCTTCACCTGCGCGGCGCCGTACTTCGCGGTCGTCTCGGCCTTGTCCAGGCCCTGCAGCGCCCCGTAATGACGCTCGTTCAAGCGCCAGTCGCGCTCAACCGGGATCCACATGCGGTCCATGACGTCCTGCATGATCCAGAGCGTGCGGATCGCGCGCTTGAGCACCGAGGTGAAGGCGACGTCGAAGTCGAAGCCGGAGTCGCGAAGCAGGGCGCCCGCGGCCTGCGCCTCGGCTGCACCCTGCGGCGTGAGATCGACGTCAGTCCAGCCGGTGAACAGGTTCTCGCGGTTCCAGGTGCTCTGGCCGTGACGCACCAGCACGAGCTTGCCGGCCACGTCGCAGCCTCAGCGCTCGGCGAGGCGCCGCACGGCCTGCAACGCGACCGACAGCGTCGGGAAGTCGGCGGCGCCCGTGGTGCGCATCTCCTGCACGGCGCGCCGCACGTTGTCGGCGGCGTTCCCCGCGGCGGCAAGCCAGGACTCGACGGCCGCGGCGGGATCGCCGCGGCGGCTCTTGGCGGCGATGCGCTCGCACAGGCGCCGTTGCAGCGCGTAGGCGTCCTCGCGCAGCGTGCCGCGCGCGAGCGCCTGCCAGTGCCCCTCGACCGCGAGCCGCTCGATCTGGCCGCGGATCCAGTCGAGCCCGATCGAGGCTCCGAGCGCGAAGTACACCTGCGCCGCGTGGCGGATCGGCGTGCGGCGCGCGAGCGCCACCTCGACGATGTCCACCCCGGAGTGGATCGCGCCCAGGCTCGCGACGCGCCGCGCCACGGACGGCGGCACGCCGGGCTGGGAGAAGCGCGCCAGCACGCGCTCGTAGCGCTCGGCCTCCAGGCCCTCGAGCACGTCGCGCAGGTCGCCGATCAGCTCGCGCACGCCGGGCCGCAGCCGCCTGACCGCCCGCTCGATGCCGAGGTCCGGCCCGAGGTTGCGCAGCACCCAGTAAGTCAGCGGCCGCAGCAGCCGCGTGGTCTCGTGCGCCATGTCGTACTGCAGCGCCGCGGGCACCGCGTCGTCGAGCGCCTCGATGTCGGCCCACAGCTCGCGCATGCCGGTGATCTCGCGGGCAATGGCGAAGGCGCGCGCGATGTTGCCGATGTCGGCGCCGGTGTCCTCCTGCGTGCGGATCGCGAACACCGGGCCCATGCGGTTCACCAGGCTGTTGGTGGTGGCGGTGACGATGATCTCGCGGCGCAACTGGTGGCGTCCGATCGCCTCCGCGAAGCGCCGCTGGACCGGCTTCGGGAAGTAGCGCGTCAACTCGTTGCCGAGGTACGGGTCGGAGGCGACGTCGGACTCGAGCAGCTTGGACGACAGCCAGATCTTCGAATAGGACAGCAGCATCGCGAGCTCTGGCCGCGTCAGGCCCTGCCCGTTGCGGTGCCGCTCGGCGATGTCCTCGTCGGTCGGCAGCGACTCGAGCGCGCGGTCGAGCGTGCCCGCGCGCTCGAGCGCGCGGATCACGTGGCCGAGCTCGAAGATGCGCTCCTTCGAGCGCGCCTGCAGGCCCGAGATCGCCAGGCACTGCAGGTAATTGTTGCGCAGCACCAGGCCGGCGACCTCGTCCGTCATGCGCGCCAGCAGGCGGTTGCGCGCGCCGCGCGTGATCCTGCCGGACTGCATCAGCAGGCTGAACAGGATCTTGAGGTTCACCTCGACGTCGGAGCAGTTGACGCCGGCCGAATTGTCGATGAAGTCGGTGTTGATGCGGCCGCCGGCCATGGCGTACTCGATGCGCCCGCGCTGCGAGAAGCCGAGGTTGCCGCCCTCGCCGACGACGCGGCAGCGGAGCTCACGGCCATCGACGCGCACCGCGTCGTTGGCGCGGTCGCCGATCTCGGCATGGGTCTCGTCCGCCGACTTGACCCAGGTGCCGATGCCGCCGTTCCACAGCAGGTCGACCGGCATCTTCAGGATCGCCCGCATCACCTCGGTGGGCGAGGCCGAGGGGCCCTCGATGCCGAGCATCGCGCGCGCCTCCGGCGACAGCGCGATGGACTTGCTCTGGCGCGAGTGCACGCCGCCGCCCTTCGAGACCAGGCGGCGGTCGTAATCCTCCCAGCTCGAGCGCGGCAGGTCGTACAGGCGCTTGCGCTCGGCGAAGCTCCTGGCCGCGTCGGGCGACGGGTCCAGGAAGATGTGGCGGTGGTCGAAGGCGGCCAGCAGGCGGATGTGCCTGGACAGCAGCATCGCGTTGCCGAACACGTCGCCGGACATGTCGCCGATGCCGGCGACCGTGAAGTCCTGCGTCTGCGTGTCGAGGCCGAGCTCGCGGAAGTGGCGGCGCACGGACTCCCAGCCGCCGCGCGCGGTGATGCCCATCTCCTTGTGGTCGTAGCCTGCCGAGCCGCCCGAGGCGAAGGCATCGTCCAGCCAGAAGCGGTATTCCTGCGAAATCGAGTTGGCGACGTCCGAGAACTTCGCCGTGCCCTTGTCGGCCGCGACCACCAGGTAGGGGTCGTCGCCGTCCTGGCGCACCACCGCAGGCGGCGGCACCACCTTGCCGGCGACCACGTTGTCGGTGACGTCGAGCAGCGAACGGATGAAGATGCGATAGCACGCCGTGCCCTCGGCCAGCGCCTCGTCGCGGCCGGCGGGCAGCCGGCGCGGCACGAAGCCGCCCTTGGCGCCGACCGGCACGATGACCGTGTTCTTGACGTTCTGCGCCTTCATGAGGCCCAGGATCTCGGTGCGGAAATCCTCGCGCCGGTCCGACCAGCGCAGGCCGCCGCGCGCGACGCGGCCCATGCGCAGGTGCACCCCCTCGACGCGCGGCGAGTGCATGAAGATCTCGAACATCGGCTTTGGCAGCGGCACTTCCGCGACCCGGCGCGGGTCGAGCTTGAGCGACAGGTACGGTTTCGGCGCGCCGTCCGCGCCCGACTGGAAATAGTTGGTGCGCAGCGTCGCGTCGATGGCCGCGAGGAAGGCCCGCAGGATGCGGTCGTCGTCGATGCGCGTGACGCCCGCCAGCAGGCGGTCGATCGCCCGGCGCTGCGCCGCCTCGGCGCGGCGCCGCTCGCCGGCGGAAAGCGCCGGGTCGAAGCGGGCCAGGAACAGCTTCAGCAGCCGGCCGGCGGCCGCGGCATTGCTCGCCAGCGCCTCCTCCATGTAAGCCTGCGACAGGGGCAGGCCGAGCTGGACGAACCAGCGCGCGTAGCTGCGCAGCACCATGGCCTCGCGCCAGGTCAGGTCGGCCGCGAGCACCAGACGGTTGAAGCCGTCATTGTCGGCATTGCCGAGCCAGACCTGCGCGAAGGTGGATTTGAACCGCGGCCCGTCGGTCGCGAGGTCGATCGCGACGCCGCGCGGGTGCTCGAGCTCGAAGTCCTGGATCCAGCAGCTGCAGCCCGGCGTCTCGATCTCGTACGGACGCTCGCTGATCAGCTTGAGGCCGAGATTCTCGATCGTCGGCAGCACGTCCGAGATCGGGATCGGGCGTTCGCGGCGGAACAGCTTGAACTGTACCTTGTGCGCGGGCTGCTCCGGCGCCCGGTACAGCGCCATGCGCAGCCCCGAAGGCTCGGCGACCAGCGCCTCGAGGCAGGCAACGTCGTCGACCGCCGCCTCGAACGGCGTGTCCTCCTGGTAGGAGGCGGGGAAGGCCGGGCCCCATCGGCGGTCGAGCCGGATCGCCTCCGCCTCGCCGTGCGCCTCGGTCAGCGCGTCCCTGAGCCGGTCCTGCCAGGTGCGCACGGCCTCGGTGATGCGGCGCTCGAGCTCGACCGCATCCACCCCCGCATCGCGATCGGGTGGGGTGCGGACCAGCAGGTGCAGGCGCGCGAGCGCCGACTCCGACAGCTGGACCTGCGACTCGATCGCGAGGCCGCCGAAAGCCTCGCGTGCGAGCGCCTCGATGCGCAGCCGCGCCTGCGTGTTGTAGCGGTCGCGCGGCACGTACACCAGGCAGGAGTAGAAGCGGCGGAACACGTCGCGGCGCACGAACAGGCGCACCTGCGAGCGTTCGTACAGGTTGACGACGCCGCGGACGATCCGGATCAGGTCCGGCACCGTCGCCTGGAACAGCTCGTCGCGCGGGAAGGTCTCGAGCGCGTGGATCAGGGCCTTGTTGTCGTGGCTCGCCGGCGGCAGCGCGAAATGGTCGATGACGCGCTGCACCTTGTGACGCAGCACCGGAATCTCGCGCGGGGTCCGGCTGTAGGCGGAGGAGGTCCACAGCCCGATGAAGCGGCGCTCGCCGGTCACCTGGCCGCCCGCGTCGAAGGTCTTGAACCCGACGTAATCGAGATAGGTCGCGCGGTGCACCGTCGCGATCGAGTTGGCCTTGGTGATGATGAGCGGCTCCGCCGAGCGCGCGAAGTCGCGCACCTCGCCGGTCAGCGGGATCGAGCGCGGCCTGCCGCGCCGCCCCGCCCGCATCAGGCCGAGACCGGAGCCCGCGACCGGCTGCAGCAGGTCGCGCCGCGGCCCGCGGCGCAGCCGGTACTCGCGGTAGCCGAGGAAGGTGAAATGCTTGTCCTCCATCCACTCCAGCAGCGCCCGCGCCTCGCGCAGCTCGTGCTGCTGGCCCCGCAGGCGGGTGCCGCCGAGCAGCGCCGCCGCCTCGCGGGCCTTGGCGCGCATCTTCCGCCAGTCGGCGGTCGCCACGCGCACGTCGTCGAGCGTACGGCGGATGTTCCGCTCCAGCTCGGCGAGGCGGCCCGCGTCGGGTTCGCGGTCCACGTGGATGAGCTGCCACGACTCGGCGCGCGCGCCGGCGCCGCCCTCGGGCCGCAGCTCGCGCAGCCGCCCGCGCCGGTCGCGCAGCACGGCAAAGACGGGGTGCGCCAGCAGGTGCACGGCGAGCCCGCTCTGGCTGCAGACGATGCCGAGCGAATCCACCAGGAACGGCATGTCGTCGGTGACGACCATGATGACCGTGTGCGAGGAATGGAAGCCGTCGCGCGCCGGGTCGGGGTTGAACACCCGCACCAGCGCGCGTCCGGGCCGGCGCAGGCGCCCGAGCGCCAGCTGGGCGAGCGCGGCGCCGGCAAGGTCCGCCTCGGCGTGTTGCACCAGGTCGAGCTCGGAGACGCCGTGGTAGAAGGAGCGGACGAAGCCCTCCGGCGGCACCGGCGCAGCCCGGCGCGCCGCGCGGCGGGCGCGGGCGGCGATGCGGTCGATGATTGCCTGTCGGGCGGCCGGGATCCTGCCTAGCATCCACACTCCAGACCCGCCCGGCCCGCGGCGATGCGGGCGGCGGCGTTGCCGCGCGAATTATACACCGGCCGTGCGGGCGGTTCCGCGCGCGCGCCGGACCGATTAGAGTTGTGGAAACACCCTTGCCGGGAGCCGGCCATGGCCGACCTTTTCGAGAATCCGATGGGCACCGACGGCTTCGAGTTCGTCGAGTACACCGCGCCCGACCCGGAGCAGCTGCGGGCGCTGTTTGCGCGCATGGGCTTCCCGGTGAGCGCCCGCCACCGCAGCAAGAACGTGACGCTGCACCGCCAGGGCGACGTCAACTTCATCATCAATGCCGAGCCCGAGGGCTTCGGCCAGCGCTTCGCGCGCGAGCACGGCCCGTCGGCCTGCGCCATGGCGTTTCGCGTCAAGGACGCGGCCTTCGCCTTCCGCCGCGCGGTCGGACTCGGCGCCACGCCGGTCGAGACGCGGGTCGGCCCGATGGAGCTCGCGATCCCGGCGATCGAGGGCATCGGCGGCAGCCTGATCTACCTGGTGGACCGCTACGGCGACCACACGATCTACGACGTGGACTTCGTGCCGGTGCAGGACCCGCGACCGGTGCGCGGCGCCGGGCTCACCGTCATCGACCACCTGACGCACAACGTGCGCCGCGGCAACATGGACCGCTGGGCCGGCTTCTACGAGCGGCTGTTCAATTTCCGCGAGATCCGCTACTTCGACATCGAGGGGAAGAAGACCGGCCTCTTCAGCCGCGCCATGACCAGCCCCTGCGGCAAGATCCGCATCCCGATCAACGAGAGCCAGGACGACAAGAGCCAGATCGAGGAGTACATCCGCGAGTACCGCGGCGAGGGCATCCAGCACATCGCGCTGTTCACCGACGACATCTACGCGACCGTGGACGCGCTGCGCGCCAACGGCATCGAGTTCCAGGACACGCCGGACACCTACTACGAGGGCGTGGAGGCGCGCGTCACCGGCCACCGCGAGTCGCTCGCGCGCATGCAGGAGCGGCGCATCCTGATCGACGGCAGCGCCAAGGACGGCATCCTGCTGCAGATCTTCACCAGGAACGTGATCGGCCCGATCTTCTTCGAGATCATCCAGCGCAAGGGCAACGAGGGCTTCGGCGAGGGCAACTTCCGCGCCCTGTTCGAGTCCATCGAGCTCGACCAGGAACGGCGCGGCGTGATCTGAGCGCCCAACCGCCGCCACCGCGCCCCGCTTGCCGACAGCCCAGTCGCCGCTGATGTGGTCCCTGTTCGCAGCCTTCGTGGCCGCGGCGCTGGTCATCGACTTCGCGGCGCTGCGCCGCCAGGGCGCGCACCGGGTCGGGATGCGCGAGGCGGCGCTGTGGTCCGCGGTGTGGGTGGCGGTGGCCTTCCTGTTCCTCGGCTGGATGTGGTGGCAGCTCGGCGGCCTGGCGCAAGACGCCGCCGCGCGCGCATTCGCGAACGCCAAGGCGCTCGAGTTCCTGACCGGCTACGTGATCGAGAAGGCGCTGGCGGTCGACAACATCTTCGTGTTCCTGATGCTGTTCACCTACTTCGCAGTGCCGCCGGAACTGCAGAAGCGCGCGCTGATGATCGGCATCCTGGGCGCGCTGGTGCTGCGGGCCGTGCTGATTTTCGCCGGCGCCTGGCTGGTCGCGCGTTTCCACTGGGTGCTCTACCTGTTTGGGGCATTCCTGGTGTTCACGGCCGTCAAGATGTGGTGGGCCGCGGGCCAGGAGCCGGACCTCGAGCGCAACCCGGCGCTGCGCTGGATCCGGCGCCGCCTGAAGGTCGCGCCGGACTACGACGGCGAGCGGTTCTTCACCGTGGTCGGCGGCGTTCGCATGGCGACGCCGCTGTTCGTCGTGATCGTGCTGATCGGCGTCGTCGACCTGGTGTTCGCCGTGGATTCCATCCCGGCGATCTTCGCGATCACCACCGATCCGTTCATCGTGCTGACGTCGAACGTGTTCGCGATCCTCGGCCTGCGGGCCATGTACTTCCTGCTGGCCGGTCTGCACGAGCGCTTCCACCTGCTGTCGTACGGCCTTGCCATCGTGCTCGGCTTCATCGGCCTCAAGATGCTGCTGATCGACGTGTGGAAGATCCCGGTCGTCGTGTCGCTCGGGTTCACGGCGCTGACGCTCGCCGTGACCATGGTCCTGTCGCTCAGGATCCCGGCGCGCGGCCGCCCGGGCGGCGCCTACCCGTTTGCGACGCGCCGCGAACAGGGCCGCGGCGGAGCGCCGGAGGACCGGGGCTGATCAGGGCCGGTGCGGCCGCTCGAGGTACGCGCGGCCCTGCATCTCGGTGAGGCGGCTGGCGGTGCGGCGGAACTCGAATGCGAGCCGCTCGCCGCGGTAGAGCGCTTCCGGCGCGTCGGCGGCGGCGCTCAGGAACAGCTTGACGCCGCGGTCGTAGAACTCGTCCACCATCGTGATGAAGCGCCGCGCCGCGTCGTCCCGCGACGCGTCCATGACCGGCACCCCGCTCACGAACACCGTGTGGTAGCAGCGTGCGAGCTCGATGTAGTCGGCCGCCGCGCGCGGGCCCTCGCAGAGCTCGCGGAAGTCGAACCAGGCGAGGTCGTCGGCCTCGCGCCGCGCCCGGATCCTGCGGCCGTTGACCTCGAGGCGCGCATTGCGGTCCACGTCGCTGTCGGCAATGCGCTCGAACTCGGCGGCCAGGCGCGCATTTGCGTCCGCCTCGCCCGGTCCCAGGAACAGCGCCGCGCGCTCGAGCAGGCGCAGGCGGTAGTCGGCGCCGCCGTCCAGTTCCTGCACGCGGCAGTGCTTTTCGATCAGTGCGATCGCCGGCAGGAAGCGCTCGCGCTGCAGGCCGCCGCGGTACAGCTCCTGCGGCGGCAGGTTGGAGGTCGCGACCAGCGTCACGCCCTGGTGGAACAGCGCCTCGAGCAGGGTGCCGAGGATCATCGCGTCGGGGACGTCGCCGACCGTGAACTCGTCTAGGCACAGGATGCGTGCCGCGCGCGCAATGTCGTCCGCGACCCTGGCGAGCGGCGACGGCTCGTCGCGGTGCCGGCGCAGCCCCGCGTGCACGCCCTGCATGAAGCGGTGGAAATGCTCGCGGCGCTTGGCGGCGGCGGGCAGTTCGGCGAAGAACTGGTCGACCAGGAAGGTCTTGCCGCGCCCGACGGCGCCCCACAGCCACAGGCCGCGCAACGGCTGCACGCGGCGCGCGCCCGGCAGCAGCGACAGCCCGCGCTCGATCAGCGAGCCGGCCCGCTCGCGCGCCAGCATGCGCCGCCGCAGGTCCTCGAGCCGCACGAGCGCTGCGCGCTGGGACTCGTCGAGCGTGTGCCCGTGCGCGGCAAGCGCCGCCAGGCAGCGGGCGGTCAGAGGCGATGAGGCCGTCATGGCGTCAGCCGGCGAGCTCCGGCCGGTTGCGGAAGTACCCGAGGGCCGCCGGGTTCGCGAGCGCGTCGGTGTTCTTGACCGGGCGGCCGTGGATCGTCTCGCGCACGGCGAGCTCGACGACCTTGCCGCTGATCGTGCGGGGCACCTCGGGCACCTGCAGGATCACGGCCGGCACGTGCCGCGGCGTGGTGTTGGCGCGGATCTGGCGCCGGATGCGCTCGCGCAGCGCGTCGTCGAGTTCGAGCCCGTCGCGCAGGCGCACGAACAGCACCACGCGCACGTCGTTCTGCCAGTCCTGGCCCACCACCACGCTTTCGATCACCTCGGGCAGCTGCTCGACCTGGCGGTAAATCTCGGCGGTGCCGATCCGCACGCCGCCCGGGTTCAGCACTGCGTCCGAGCGGCCGAGGATCACCAGTCCGCCGCGACCGGTCAGGATGGCGTAGTCGCCGTGATGCCAGGCGCCGGGGAAGCGCTCGAAGTAGGCGGCGTGATACTTGCTGCCGTCGGCGTCGTTCCAGAAGCCGACCGGCATCGACGGGAACGGCGCGGTGCAGACCAGTTCGCCGCGCTCGCCGGTGAGCGGCCTGCCGGCCTCGTCCCAGACCTCGACCTTCATGCCGAGCCCGCGGCATTGCAGCTCGCCGCGCCAGACCGGCAGCAGCGGGTTGCCGAGCGCGAAGCAGGAGACGATGTCGGTGCCGCCCGAGATCGAGGCGAGCTGGACGTCGGCGCCGATGGCGCTGGCGACGAAGTCGTACTGCTCGGGCGCGAGCGGCGAGCCGGTCGAGAGCAGCGTGCGCAGCACCACCAGCGCATGGTGGTCCTGGGGCCGGTAGCCCGCCTTCTCGAGCGCCGCCAGGTACTTGGGGCTGGTGCCGAAGATCGTGACGCCCTCCGACGCGGCCATCTGCCACAGCACCTCGGGGCCGGGATGGAAGGGCGAGCCGTCGTACAGCACCAGCGTCGCGCCCGCGGCCAGGCCGCTCACCAGCCAGTTCCACATCATCCAGCCGCAGGTGGTGAAGTAGAACAGGCGATCGCCGGGCTTCACGTCGGTGTGCAGCAGCTGTTCCTTCAGGTGCTGCAGCAGCGTCCCGCCCGCGCCGTGCACGATGCATTTCGGCACGCCGGTCGTGCCGGAGGAGTACAGCACGTAGAGCGGATGGTCGAACGGCAGGCGCGTGAACGCGAGCGCGGCGCCGGGGCTGCCGAAATCCGCGTAGCGCAGCGCCTGCGGGAGCGCCGCGATGTCGGGCGCATCCGAGACATAGGGCACGACCACGACGCGCTGCACCGCGCCCAGCCTCGCGAGCACGCCCGCAATGGGCGCCAGCGAGTCGATGGTCTTGCCGGCGTAGAAGTAACCGTCGGCAGTGAACAGCACCTTGGGCGCCACCTGCCCGAACCGGTCGAGCACGCCCTGGATGCCGAAATCGGGCGAGCAGGAGGTCCAGGTCGCGCCCAGGCTGGCCGACGCCAGCATCGCGACCACGGTCTCCGGCAGGTTCGGCAGGAAGCCGGCGACCCGGTCGCCCGGGCCGACGCCGGCATCCCTGAGGCCCGCGGCGATGCGCGCGACCTCCGAACGCAGTTCCCGCCAGGACATTTCGCGGCGCTGTCCGCGCTCGTTGCGGAATACCAGCGCAGGCTCTGCGTCGGGGCCGCGCAGCAGGTTCTCCGCAAAGTTGAGCCGCGTCCCCGGGAACCAGCGCGCGCCCGGCATGCGGCCGCCGTCCTCGAGCACGGCGCCTGCGCGGTCGGCGATCACGCCGGCGAAGTCGAACAGCGCGGCCCAGAACGCGGCAGGGTCGGCGACCGACCAGCGGTAGAGCGCGTCGTAATCGGCCGCCGGCGCGCCGCGCTGCGCGGCGATGGCCATGAAGCGCGTCAGGTTCGCACCGGCAATGCGAAACAGCGAGGGCGTCCAGATCGGCTGCTCGGCGCTCACAGGTTCTGGTAGTTGGGCCCCGAGCCGCCCTCCGGGACGGTCCAGGTGATGATGCCGTAGGGGTCCTTGATGTCGCAGGCCTTGCAGTGCACGCAATTGGCCGCGTTGATCTGCAGGCGCTTGCCGCCTGCGCCGTCGTCCACCATCTCGTAGACCTGTGCCGGGCAGAAGTTCTCGCAGGGGTTGCCGAACTCCGTCACGCAGCGCGTGGCGCAGATCGTGGTGTCCGCGACCTTCAGGTGGGCGGGCTGGGACTCGTCGTGCACGTTGCCCGCGTGGAACACGGCCCCCGGCCGGTCACGCGGGGGCAGCGTGCGCTCGGCCCAGCCGCGGTCGACGGGCGCGAAGGTCTCCAGGCGGTGCAGCGCCAGGTGGTTCTCGCGGTGACCGCGCGTCCACGGCGTCCGGCCGGCGGTGATCGTCTCGAGCGCCCCGTTTGCCAGGCCCCACCAGAGTCCGCGATGAAAGCCCGGCTTGAAGTTGCGCACGCGCCTGAGCTCCTGGCCGCCCGGCGACGCGCGCCAGCGCGCCTCGAAGCCCGCCGTGTCGCCGCGCTCGACGAGGTGCTCCGCCGCGAGCGCGCCCGAGCGGATCGCCTGGTGCACGCCCTTGATCTTCGGCACGTTCAGCGTGCCCGCCGAGTCGCCGATGATCAGCAGGCCGGGCGCGTCCATGCGCGGCAGGGACTGCCAGCCGCCGGCGGCGATGGTGCGCGCGCCGTACGCGAGCAGTTCGCCGCCGTCCAGCAGCGCGCGCAGGCGCGGGTGGTGCTTGAACTGCTGGAACGCCTCGAAAGGCTTGAACCGCGGATCGGCGTAGTCGAGGCCGACGACGTAGCCGACGTAGACGCGATCGCCGTCGAGGTGATAGGTGAAGCTGCCGCCGTAGGTGTGCGAATCCACGGGCCAGCCGACGCTATGCTGGATCAGCCCGGCCTCGGCGCGGCCGGCAGGAAGCTGCCACAGCTCCTTGAAGCCGAGGCCGTAGGTCTGCGGCTCGCGCCCGTCGGCAAGACCGAGCTTCGCGACGAGCTGTTTGGTCACGCTGCCGCGGCAGCCCTCGGCGAGGATGGTCGTGCCCGCGCGGATATCGGCGCCCGGCGTGAAATTCGGCCCCGGTTGCCCGTCGCGGCCCACGCCCATGTCGCCGATACGCACGCCGGCGACGCGGCCATCCTCGACCAGCGCCTCCGAGGCGGCGAAGCCGGGGAACACGTCCACACCCAGTGCCTCGGCGCGCCCCGCGATCCAGGGCACGAGCAGGCCGAGCGCGACGATGAAGTTGCCGCGGTTGTGCATCTGCGGCGGGTTCGGCAGGCGCAGGGCGAACCTGCGCGTCAGGTAGTGGAATTCGTCGCGCTTCGCCGGCACGCAGATGGCCGGCTGCGAGTCGCGCCATTCCGGCAGCAGCGCATCCAGCGGACCCGGTTCCATCACGCAGCCCGAGAGCATGTGCGCGCCAACGGTGGCGCCTTTCTCGAGCACGCACACCGCAAGGTCCGGATTCAGCTGCCTGAGCCGGATGGCACAGGCGAGCCCGGCAGGGCCCGCGCCCACGATCACGACGTCGTATTGCATGACGTCGCGATCGGTCACGGCATGCGTGCTCCCGCCAGCTGCGGCAGCGCGCGCACGCCCGCGGCCACCTTGGCGAGGTCGCCGGCGACCACGACCGTCATCCTCGACGGCACCAGGAAGCGCGCCGTCATCTCGCTCACCTCCGCCGGCGTGACCGCGTGCACGCGCGCGACCCAGCGCGCCAGGAACTCCGGCGGCAGGCCGTGCAGGTCCATGAAGGCGAGCTGCCCCAGCACGCCGTTCGGCGAGGAATTGGAGATCACGAACAGGCCCGAGCGGTAGGCCTTGATCGCATCGAGTTCGGCCGCGGGCGGCGGCTCGCGCTGCAGCCGGTCGATCTCCCGGTAAATCTCGGCGAGCGCGTCCGCCGTGTGCTCGGTCGTCACCTCGGCCGACAGGACCCAGAGCGCGGTGCCGCGTCGCGCGCTGATCGAGGAGTCGGGCGAGTAGCTGTAGCCCTTGTCCTCGCGGATGTTGGCCGTGATGCGCGAGCCGAAGGCGCCGCCAAGCAGGCTGTTCATGATCGTGGTCGGGAAGTAGAGCGCATGGGCCGGGTGCGGAACCGGCACTGCGATGCGGATCGAGGACTGCGGCGCGTCCGGCGTGTCGATCAGCGCCAGTTGCAGCGATTCCGCAGGCGCAGCCGGCAGGACCGTCGGCGGCGCCCCCTCGCGCCAGTCCCCGAGCGAGCGGCGCAGGGCGGCCTCCAGCGCCGCGCGGTCGTAGCGGCCGGCGACATAGACGTGCGTGCGGCGGGCGCCGAAGTTCTGCGCATGGAAGGCGCGCAGGGCGTCGATGCCGTAGCCCGCGAGCTGGCCCGGCTGCGGGAATGCCCGCCCGAACGGGTGATCGCCGTACACCAGCCGGGCCAGGGCCTCGCCCGCCAGCGACTGGGGATCGGAGCGCGCGACCGCGAGGCTGCGCTCGAAATTCGCGATCACGCGCGGCAACTCGGTTTCCGGGAATGCGGGATTGCGCAGCAGGTCTGCGACCAGTTCCACGGCCGCGGCCCCATGTTCGGACAGCACCGAGAGGCCGACGGTCGCCTGCTCCGCGCCTGCGCCGACGTTGAGCGAGCCGCCCATCGCGGCGGCGGCCTCGGCGATGGCCGGCGCGGAGCGCGTCGCCGTGCCTTCCTTCATCATCTCGACCGTGACGTCGGCGAGCCAGGTGGCGTCGCCGTCGTCGATGTTCCCGGTGCGCACGACCGCGAGCACCGTGACCTTCGGCACCGCGCCGTAATCGATGAAGGTGAGCGACAGGCCGTTGGGAAGTTCGAGCGTCTCGCGCGTGGGCAGCTGGAAGTCGCGCGGCGCGCCGGG
>CAZYPM010000005.1:9382-30546 GCA_964649205.1 uncultured Steroidobacteraceae bacterium | reverse complement strand
CCGGCGCGGCCGGCTACATCGGCATGAACGTCTCGGTGCGCGCCAACGTGCGCACCGCGCACGCCGCGAGCGTCGGCCTCAACCCCGCACTGCAGGTCGCGTTCCGCGGCGGCGCGATCACCGGCATGCTGGTGGTCGGCCTCGGCCTGCTGGGCGTCGCCGCCTATTACGCAATCATGATGCGGCTCACCGGCAACAGCGACCAGGCGCTGCACGCCCTGGTCGGCCTCGCCTTCGGCGGCTCGCTGATCTCGATCTTCGCGCGCCTCGGCGGCGGCATCTTCACCAAGGGCGCCGACGTCGGCGCCGACCTCGTCGGCAAGGTCGAGGCGGGCATTCCCGAGGACGACCCGCGCAACCCGGCGGTGATCGCCGACAACGTCGGCGACAACGTCGGCGACTGCGCCGGCATGGCGGCCGACCTGTTCGAGACCTATGCGGTCACGGTGGTCGCGACCATGCTGCTCGCCGGCCTGATGATGAAGGAGCTGGGCCAGGCGGCGGTGCTCTACCCGCTGGTGCTGGGCGCGGTCTCGATCGTCGCCTCGATCGTCGGCACCTTCTTCGTGAAGACCTCCGAGGGCGGCAAGATCATGGGCGCGCTGTACCGCGGCGTGATCGTCTCGGGCGCCATCGCGGCGATCGCCTACTACCCGATCACCACGATGATGCTCGGCGAGTCGGCGCTGCCGCTCTATTTCTGCGCGCTGATCGGGCTCGGCCTGACGGCCGCGATGATCTGGATCACCGAGTACTACACGGCGACGGAATACAAGCCGGTGCGCTACGTGGCCGAGGCTTCGAAGACGGGCCACGGCACCAACGTCATCGCCGGCCTCGCGGTCTCGATGAAGTCCACGGCGCTGCCGGTGCTCGCGATCTGCGCCGCGATCTGGGGCGCCTACACGCTGGCCGGCCTGTACGGCATCGCGATCGCGGCGACCGCCATGCTGTCGATGACCGGGCTGATCGTGGCGCTCGACGCCTACGGCCCGATCACCGACAACGGCGGCGGCATCGCCGAGATGAGCGGCCTGCCCAAGGAAGTCCGCAAGATCACGGACGCGCTCGACGCGGTCGGCAACACGACCAAGGCGGTGACCAAGGGCTACGCGATCGGTTCGGCCGGCCTTGCCGCGCTGGTGCTGTTCGCCGACTACACCCACAATCTCGACATCGTCGGCAAGCTCGAGGTGTTCAGCCTGTCCGACCCGGCGGTCATCATCGGCCTGTTCATCGGCGGCCTGGTGCCCTTCCTGTTCGGCGCGATGGCGATGGAAGCCGTCGGCCGCGCGGCGTCCTCGGTCGTGATCGAGGTGCGGCGCCAGTTCAAGGAGATCAGGGGCATCATGGAGGGTACGGCGAAGCCCGACTACTCGAAGGCCGTGGACATGCTGACGCGTGCCGCCATCCGCGAGATGATCGTGCCGTCGCTGCTGCCGATCCTGATCCCGGTGATCGTCGGCTTTGGCATGGAGTTCCTGCTCGGCGACGGCGCCGGCATCCGCGCGCTCGGCGGCGTGCTGATCGGCACGATTGTCACCGGGCTGTTCGTCGCGATCTCGATGTGCACCGGCGGCGGCGCCTGGGACAACGCCAAGAAGTACATCGAGGAAGGCCACTTCGGCGGCAAGGGCTCGGACACGCACAAGGCGGCCGTGACCGGCGACACCGTGGGCGACCCCTACAAGGACACCGCGGGCCCGGCCATCAACCCGCTGATCAAGATCATCAACATCGTCGCGCTGTTGCTGGTGCCGCTGCTGTAGGCCGATCCACGCGAACGACATCCGCGGGGCACGGGCCCCGCGCACGGGAGCGGGCATGATTCGCCCCGAGACCTGGTATGCGAAGGCGGATGGCGGGTACGTCGGCTACCAGGTCTTCGGCGACGGGCCGCGCAACATCCTGTTCGTCCCGAGCTGGGGCTGGAACATCGACGCGATGTGGGACGAGCCGGGCTGCGCGCAGTATCTGCAGCGGCTGGCGCGCATCGGCCGCGTGGTCTGCTTCGACAAGCGCGGCACCGGCATCTCGGATCCGGTCCCGCTCGAGTCGCTGCCGACGCTCGAGGAGTGGATGGACGACGCCCTGCTCGCGCTGGACGCCGCGGGCTCGCAGCAGACGGCCGTCATCGGCGACACCGAGAGCGGCCCGATGGCGATGCTGCTGGCCGCGACCTATCCGGACCGCGTGGCCGCGCTGGTCCTCGTCAACACCTTCGCCCGCTGGCGGCGCGCGCCCGACTACCCGATCGGCATGCCGGACGCCACGACGGAGAAGCTCGTGGCGCTGCAGGAGAGCCACTGGGGCCAGGACGCGGAGATGCTGGCGCTGACCGCACCGTCCGTCGCCAATGACCCGCGGATGCGCGAGTGGATCACACGGATCCAGCGCCTGTCGATGCCGCCCGGCGCGTCCGGGCGCATGTACCGGTGGGTCGTGAACCTCGACCTGCGCTCGATCCTCCCTGCGATCCGGGTCCCGACGCTGGTGTTGCACCGGCGGGAGAACCGTCACTACCGCCTGGAATTCGGACGCTACGTCGCCGCCAACATCCCGGGCGCCAGGCTGGTCGAGCTGCCCGGCGCGGACTGCCACCCGTTCCACGTGCCCGCCGGCAGCGCGGTGCTGGACGAGATCCAGGAGTTCCTGACCGGCGTGCGCCCCGCCGCGACCGCGGAACGCGAACTGGCGACGGTCCTGTTCACCGACATCGTCGGATCCACGGCGCTCGCCGCCCGCATCGGCGACGCGCGCTGGCTGGAGTTGCGCGGCGCGCACGATGCACTGGTGCGGCGGCAGCTGGCCGTGTTCCGTGGCCGCGAGGTGGAGCGCACCGGCGACGGCTTCCTGGCGACCTTCGACGGACCGGCGCGCGCCGTGCACTGCGCCACGCGCATCAGGGACGAGCTGCGCTCGCTCGGGCTCGAGGTCCGCGCCGGCATGCATACCGGCGAGATCGAGCACCGCCGCCACGAGATCGGCGGCGTCGCGGTGCACCTGGCGTCGCGCGTGCTCGCGCTGGCGCGGCCCGGCGAGGTGCTGGTGTCGGGCACGGTGGCGGATCTCGTGGTCGGCTCCGGCATCGCCTTCGAGGAGCGCGGCGTCGAGACGCTCAAGGGCATTCCCGGCAGCTGGCGCCTGCTGCGCGTCGCGCAGGCGTCCTGACCCGGGGCGCAGGGCTGCGGCGACGCGCCGGTCGGACGCGACCGGAAGTTTTCGGGCGACATGGCCTGACCCGCTCGGGCGTGCTAGCGTTTCGTGTCCGACAAACCAATCCGGGGGATATGTCATGAAGCGATTTTTCGGAGCTGCCGCCGCGATCGGCCTGGCAGCATTCACGGTGCCGGCAGCCGCCATCACCTGGGGCGCACCGGACGGCGACGACCACCCGAACGTGGTGGCGCTGCTGTTCGTGCAGAACGGCGTCGGGTTCTTCAGCTGCTCGGGCACGCTGCTGACGCCTTATGTCGTGCTGACCGCGGGCCACTGCACCGAGGGCGGCGGCGAAGTGAACAGCGTGACCTACGTGCGCAATGTTCCCGACATCGACGCGGCCTTCGCGGCCGAACGGCCGAATTACGCCTCGACGACCGCGTGGCTCAACGCGACCTGGGTCCGCGGCCAGGCCGTGCCGCACCCGGAGTACGACGACTACGCGGATTTCCCGAACACCTTCGACATCGGGCTGATCCTGCTGGAGCAGCCGATCACGGTCGCGCAGTACGGCACGCTGCCGACGCTGCGGCAGTTCGACTACCTGCGCAAGGCGCGCGGTGCGATCGGTTCGCGCCAGGCGCGCGTGGTCGGCTACGGCCTGCAGGGCCGCATCCCGGCGTTCGCGGGCGACGACTTCGTGCGCTACGCGGCGACCTCGTCGGTCACGGGCCTCGCGGTCAGCGACACGATCGGCGAACAGAACTTCAAGTTCACCAACAACCCGGGCAAGGGCGGCGGCCCGGGCGGCACCTGTTCGGGAGACTCGGGCGGGCCGGCTTTCTTCATCAACCCGGCGACCGGCGCCGAGACCAGCATCGTGATGGCGGTGAATTCCTACGGCATCGCGCCGCAGTGCAATGGCAACGACTACCAGTTCCGCACCGACATCGAGGACGCGCAGGATTTCGTGATCCCCTACCTCAACTTCGTGCCGAACTGAGAAACGGGGACCGTCCCCTGCCTGGCGAAAAGCCCCCGCAAGGGGGCTTTTCTTTGGCCGCCTGCCTGCGAAAAACATGCACCGCCGCAGGCGCGCAACCCCCTGAGGCACAAGCACATTTCCCCGCCGCTGCCGCTGCAGCGCATGGAAAGAATGTACTCGGCCGGCCGCCCGCAGCCGTGAGCCACACGCGGACCCGCCCTCGCCCGTAGGCAACTCATTGAATCCGCTCGGCATGACCGGCCGGCCGCGGGCCTGGCACGGATGTTGCTCTGTACTGGGCAGGAGAAGGAAAGACGCGCGAGGAGGTCACGTGGACGCCAAGACAAAAATCCTGGTCGTGGACGATGACGAAGTCGTGCGCCTGAGCCACCAGCGCTCGCTGGCCGGCGCCCACTACCACGTGGTCGGGGTCTGGAACGGCGACGAAGCGATGCGCGCAATGGAGCAACAGCCGTTCGACGTGATCCTGCTCGACCTGCGCATGCCCGGCCAGGACGGCATGTCGGTCCTGCGGATGATCAAGGACCGCTGGCCGGAGACCGAGGTGGTCATCATCACCGGCTACCCGAGCCTCGAGACCGTCAAGGAAGCCGTCGAAGCGGGTGCCTGCGACTACCTGGCCAAGCCGGTGGGACCGGATGAAGTGATCCATGCGGCACACGGCGCCGCCACGCGCAAGCGCTGGGCGCTGCGCCGGGTGCCCGAACCGATTGAAGCAAGGAGACTGTAATGAACACGCAGAGAAAAGTGCTGGTCGTTGACGACGATCCGGTGGTCGCCAGGAGCTTCGACCGGGTCCTGACCGGAAAGGGCTATGCCGTCATCAGCGCCCGCGACGGCGTGGAGGCGCTGCAGAAGCTGAAGGACGAGCAGTACGACGTCGTCTTCACCGACATCAAAATGCCGGGCATCGACGGCATCGAGGTCGCGCGGCGGATCAAGGCCGCCCAGCCGTGGCTGCCGGTCGTGATCGTCACGGGTTACGGCACGGACGAAAACGAGGCCCAGGCCCGCGCCGCGGGCGTCGCCGGTTTCCTGCGCAAGCCGCTGACGCCCGAAGAGATCGAGGGCAGCACGAAACAGGCGCTGCACGAGCTGCAGGCGGCGCCGGCACCGGAAGCCCGTGCCGAGGCCGCTGCCGCGGCGCCGATGCCCGCGCCGGCCGCCAGGGTGCAGGGCGCGTGGAAGGGCTTCGCCCTGTTCCTCGCGGCGCCGTTCATCGGCCTCTTCTACCTGGTGGTCGGACCGCTGGTCGGGCTCGCGGTGCTGGCGTGGATGGGCGCGAAGGCGATCGCCGAGAATCGCGTCGCCAGGAAGGTCGGCGGTTTCCTGAAGAACGTCGGTCTCTTCATCGCCGCGCCCTTCATCGGCCTGCTCTATGCGATGCTCTTCCCGTTCATCGGGCTCGGCATGCTGGCGTGGACGGGCGTGCGGGCGCTGGCGAAGCGGCAGGGTCCGCAGTAGCCGCCTAGCGTGGCGTAACATGGGCGGCGGGGAACACGACAGGGCCCCGCTGCCGGGGCAGGACAACATGCGACGAGGGAGTGCTCCGGGTCAGGTCGCCGCCATCCTGGCGGCCATGACCATGCAGCTTGCGATGTGCGCCGCAGCGCGGGCCGAAGACCCGGCCCTGTCCGAGACCGACAGCGCCTGCCTCGGCTGTCATTCGATGGAGGCCCTGGCCAAGACGCTGCCGAACGGCGAAACGATGTCCTTGCACGTGGCGGCCAAGCCCTATGCGCGCTCGGTCCACAGTGTGCTGGGCTGCACGACCTGTCACGGCGACATCGACAGCAGCGTCCATCCGGCGCAGGGCAAGGACATCCAGAGCCTGCGCCAGTACTCGCTCGACCGGTCGCAGGTCTGCCGCATGTGCCACGCCGGCGCCGCGGAACATTACGAGGGCAGCCTGCACGCCGCGCGCGTCGGCGCCGGCGATCCGATCGCCCCGGTGTGCACCGGATGCCACGGGTCCCACTCGGTGACGCCGCGCACCGCCTACGAGACCTGCGTGCGCTGTCATTCCGCCGATCTCGCCGCGCACGGCGAGTGGCTGCCCAATGCGGCTCATCACCAGGAAGTCGTGTCCTGCGCGGCATGCCATGCGCCGGAGGCGCCGCGCATGATCGACCTCCGGCTCTACGACAACGCCACCGGGGGCTGGGCGATCGAACGCGCAGGCGCGCGCCCGTTCCAGGAGCTCGCAGCCGCGGCGGACGCGGACGGCAACGGGCTCGACGCCACGGAACTTCGAAATCTCCTTGCCGAAGTCAACCGTGATGCGCCGGGCCCGCTGACGCTGCGTGGCCGGGTCGAGCTGCGCGAGGACGTGCTGGCACACCGGCTGGTCGCCAAGGAAGGCGCGATCCGCGCCTGCGACAACTGCCACCGCTACGGCTCGGAGCCGTTCCAGAACGTCACGATCTCGATCACCGGACCGGACGGCAGGCCGCTGCGCCATCCCGCGCAGACCGGGATCCTGGGATCCGCGCTCGCGGTCGAATCGTTGCCGGAGTTCTATGCGATCGGCGGCACCCGCAGCCGGTTCCTCGACCTGCTCTTCCTGCTCGCACTGGCGGGCGGCATCGGCGTGCCCATCGGGCACATGACGGTGAAGTGGATGTTCAGGAAGCATCGCGCCCGCCGCCAGCAATCCGGGAGATGACGATGGCGCAACACGCAGGCCCGCCGACCGAGAGGATCTACGTGCATCCGCTGCCGGTGCGGATCTGGCACTGGATCAACGCACTCGGCTTCATCGCGCTGATCCTGACCGGGATCCAGCTGCGCTACGTGGACCTGATCGGGCTGATGTCGTTCCGCACCGCGGTCCACCTGCACAACTGGATCGGCTTCGTGCTGATCGCCAATTTCTTCGTCTGGCTGCTGTTCTACCTGTTCTCGGACAAGATCCGGGTGTATCACCCGGAACTGAGCCCGATGAAGCACTTTCGCGGCAGCCTGCGCCAGCTCCAGTACTACGGCTACGGCATCTTCCGGGGCGACCCCAACCCGCACCACGTCAGCGTGTACAAGAAGTTCAACCCGCTGCAGAGCATGATGTACCAGATCATCATGCTGCTGATCGTGCCGCTGCAGTTCTTCACCGGCCTGCTGCTCTGGGACCTGAAGCGGTTCGCGGCGGCGGTGGAGTTCTTCGGCGGCGTGCGGGTCGTGGACACGGTGCACGTGCTGTGCTTCATCTTTTTCACCGGGTTCATCTTCGTGCACCCCTACCTCGCCAGCCTCGGGCACACGCCGGGGGCGCATTTCAAGGCGATGGTCACGGGTTACGAGGAAGTCGAGAAGCAGCCGGACTGAGAGCTCAGGAATCCGTCCCGGAATCCGGGTCCGGCTCCGCGCCGCGCAGGCGGATGCCGTGTTTCTTCATCAGCGCCTGGAAGTTGGCGCGCTGCATGCCGGTTTCCCCGGCACTCCGGGTCACGTTCCAGTCGTTGCGCCTGAGCGCCTCGAGCACGAAGCTCTTCTCGATGCTCTCCACCGACTTCTCGCGCGCGACCTTCTTGGTGCGCTTGAGCTCGTCGCTGGTGCGCGGCACGTCGACGTCGAGACGCAATGACTTGTCCACGATCTCGCCCAGGTGCGCCTGGCGGATGACGTGGTCGGTCGCCAGGATCACCGCGCGCTGGACCGCGTTCTCCAGTTCCCGCACGTTGCCCGGCCAGTCGTGGTTGACCAGCGCGCTCATCGCGCCCGCCGAGAACTCCGTCACCTGCTTGCCCAGTTCCGCCGCGTAGGCCCTGAGGAAATGGAAGGCCAGGGCCGGGATGTCGTCGCGGCGCTCCCTGAGCGGCGGGACCTGGATCGGGAACACGCTGATGCGGTAGTAGAGGTCGTCGCGGAACGTCCCCGCGGCCACCATCGCAGGGAGGTCCTTGTTGGTGGCGCAGATGAGCCGGAAGTTGGCGGCCTGCACCTGGGTGCCGCCCACCGCCTTGAATTCCCGCTCCTGGATGGCGCGCAGCAGCTTGGCCTGCGTGGTCAGCGACAGGTTGCCGATCTCGTCGAGGAACAGCGTGCCCTGGTCTGCGATCTCGAACAGCCCCTTCTTGCTGGCCACCGCACCGGTGAAGGCGCCCTTGACGTGCCCGAACATCTCGCTCTCGAGCAGGTTCTCGCTGAGCGCGTTGCAGTCGACCGGCACGAAGGGCTTGTCGCGGCGCAGGCTGTTGTAGTGGATCGCGCGCGCGATCAGCTCCTTGCCGGTACCGCTCTCGCCCGTCAGCAGCACCGTGCTGTTGGTCGGCGCGCACTTGGCGACCAGGCGATAGACGCCCTGCATCGCCGGGCTCCCGCCAACGATGTTCTCCAGCCGGTAGCGCGTGCTGACCTCGGAGCGCAGGTCGAGGTTCTCGCGCAACAGCTGCCGCCGCTCGAGTGCGCGCTGCACCACCAGCTTGAGCTCGTCCGGGTCGAAGGGCTTCGGCAGATAGTCGAACGCGCCGAGCTTCATCGCGCGCACCGCGGTGTCGATCTCGGACAGGCCGGTGATCATGATGACGTCGATGTCCGGGTGCGATTCCTTCACCCGCTGCAGGACCTCGAGGCCGCCGAGCTTCGGCATCATGATGTCGAGGACCAGGATGTCGAAATGCGCTTGCTCGATCTTGCGCAACGCCTCGAGGCCGTCCGCGGCGGAATCCAGCTCGTAGCCGCCCTCGCCGAGGATGCGCAGGCAGCTCCTGATGACGATGTCCTCGTCGTCGACGACCAGGATCCTGGCGCTCATCGGCCGCCTCCGCCCTGGCCCGCCTCGCCCGAGGACGGATCCACCGGCAGGTAGATGCGGAATGTCGACCCCTCCCCGACCCTGCTCTCGACCTGGATGAACCCGCCGTGCGCGGCGACGATCCCGTGGCTGACCGACAGGCCGAGCCCGGTTCCCTTGCCGACCTCCTTGGACGTGAAGAAGGGATCGAAGATCCGCTTGAGGTTCTGCTCGGGAATCCCGCAGCCGGTATCGATGATCGACAGCTCGATCATGGGCACCGGCGGCGCGCCGGGCCCGGGGCCGGCGACCTCGGTCACGCGGCGGCTCCGGATCGTGATGCTGCCTTTTTCATCGATGGCCTGCTGGGCGTTCACCAGCATGTTCATGACGACCTGCCTGACGAGATCCGCGTCCACCCAGGCCGGCGGCAGGTCGCGGTCGAGATCGAGCGTGATCCCGATGTCGCGCACCTGCGCTGGCCGCTCGACGATGCGCGCCGTCTCCTCCACCAGCTGGTTCAGGTCGCAGTATTTCTTCTCCGGCGTCTTTTCGCGAGCGAAATCGAGCAGCCGCCGGATGATGACGGCGCAGCGCTTGGTCTCCCGGATCACCAGGTCCAGGTCCTCCGCTTCCGGGCTGCCGTCCGCAACCTTCCTGCGGATCAGGGTCGAGAAGGTCAGGATCCCGGTCAGCGGATTGTTCAGCTCGTGGGCGATGCCGGCGGCCAGCAGGCCGACCGAAGCCAGCTTCTCGCCGCGGGCGGCCTCGGCCTCGGCCTTGCGCAATTCGCGCGTGCGCTTCTCGACCTTCTCCTCCAGGGTGCGGCCCCACTCGCGCAGCTCCTCGCGCGAATTCCTGAGCGCGGCGGTCATGGCATTGAAGGAGGCGGCGAGCTCGCCGAGCTCGTCGGCGCTGCGCACCGGGATCGGCTGGTCGAGGTCGCCCGCGGCGAGGCGCCGGGCGCCGGCCTCCAGGTCGCGCAGCGGCAGGTAGACGAAGCGCCGCACCAGGAACTGGATCGAGAGCAGCGCCATCGCGCCGAAGCCGAGCGCAAGCACGGCGATGACGACCACGTCGCGGCGCATGCTGCGGTCGATCTCCTCGAGCGAATAGACGATGTCGAGCACGCCGAGCACGGTCTGGTCGCTGCTGTGCCAATGACAGCTTGCGCTGCTGCACGAGGGCTCGTTGCGGATCACCTCCATGCTGCCGAGCAGCCGCGCCCCGTCCGGCGCGGTGAAGATGCGCGTCTTGTCGCCGCCGGACACCTGCGCGAGCGGATCGTCGGTCCGATGGCAACCGACGCAGCCCTCCGCGGTCCGGTCCACCGTCAGGCCCATCTCCTGCGGATACGTGGAATGGGTGATCCTGCCTTCCTTGCTGAAGATCCGGATCCGGTCGATGCTGCCGTGGCTGCCGACGTCCCTGATGATCTGGCGCACGTGTTCCGGCTGGTTCAGCAGCATGGCGAATCGAGTGCTGCGAATGATCATCTCGGACAGCTGCGTGACGCGATTCGCCGCCTCGCGCTCGAGCTGCGCCCGCTGGTGCCGGACGACCAGCACCGTGAACAGCAGCAGCGCCGCGGTCACGGCAGCCGCCAGGTACAGGCCGACCTTGAATTGCAGGGTCCGGTGCTTCACGACCACTCGCAGTCTCGCAGGCAGACAGCGTCGCAGGTCGATTTTCGCAGGCTATTGCGGAAGATACGTATGTTCGGCGCACAGCGTTTGGGCCGAAATGCGATTGTGGGAAATAGGGAAATAGCGCATTCTGTCCGGGCGAGCCAACACTCGCCGCCGGCCATTCGTCAATACGAAGGATAAAGCGACAATGGACGCCAAACTTGCATTGCGTTTGATTCTTCTGCTCTCGCTCGGCGCATTCGCGGCCGGGTGCAGCGACGGTGGATCGGCGGGCGTGCAGGGACCTGCGGGTCCTCCCGGTACGGGCGGGCCTCCCGGCCCTCCCGGTCCTCCCGGCGGCGGCGGCGGCGTGCCGGTCGACAGCGCAACGACCATCAACATCACCGTCAACAGCGTCACGATTCCCGCGGGCGGCGGCGCGCCCGTCGTCAGCTTCCGCTTGTCCAACGAACTGAACCAGGGCCTGGTCGGGCTGCCAGCCGCGGACGCCCGCTTCGTGCTCGCGCAGCTGTCGCCGGCGCCGGCGGGCAGCGGCGCGTCGAGCCAGTGGCAGTCCTACGTCTCGCGCGCCAGCGGTGCATTCCGGCAAGCCAACACGGAGACGGCCGCCGCGGCAAGGTTCGTCGACAACGGCGACGGCACTTACCAGTACACTTTCGCCAGCGCCCTGACCGCCTACACCGGCGCGCCTGCCTACGACGCGAACAAGACGCATCGCCTCGGCATCGAGATCCGCAACCAGGCGCCGATCACCGGCAACGGCATCTTCGACTTCGTGCCGGCCGGCGGCGCGCCGACCTTCACGCGCCTGATCGTCGACAACGACACCTGCAACGCCTGCCACGACGTGCTGAACTTCCACGGCGGCGCGCGCACCGACGTCGAATACTGCGTGACCTGCCACAACCCGTCGTCCATCGACGGCGACACCGGCAACACCGTGGACATGAAGCGCATGATCCACAACATCCACTCCGCGCGGCCGGACTACCAGATCGTCGGCTTCGGCGGCACCGCCTTCGAGTGGTCGCACGTCCACTTCCCGCAGGACATCCGCAACTGCCAGACCTGCCACGAGGAGAGCGATGCGGACACGCCCCAGGCGAGCAACTATCGCCTGAACCCGAACCGCGCCGCCTGCGGCACCTGCCACTACGACGACGGCATCGTGAACACGGTGCACAACTTCGCGATCGAGGACGGCGTGCACCCCGGCGGCTTCAATTTCAGCGACGACACGCAGTGCGAGGGCTGCCACGGCCCGAACGGCACGGTGACCGGCTCCAACGGCCGGCTGGTGCAGGTGCCGGTCGCGCATGAAATCCTTGAAGACACGGCGGCAGAAGCGTTCGAGTACCAGGTCGTCAGCATCACGAACACGGCGCCCGGACAGATTCCGACGGCGACGATCCGCGTGCGCAACCCGCTGACCGGCACGAACTACGACATCGCCGACCCGGCGGGTCCGTTCCAGACGGCGAGCGCGAGCCTGCGCCTCGACATCGCCTGGAACAACGTGGATCTCGGTAACCTCGACCCGAACAACACGCTGGCGCGACCGGCGGCGAGCGGCACCCCGTTCGGCCCGGTCGTCATCGACTTCAAGGCTGCGGCCGGCCGGACCAACGACGGGACCAACACCTTCACGAAGTCGGCCTCCGTCGCGATCCCGACCGGCATCACCGGCTCGGGCATGGCGATCATCGAGGGCCGGCCGCAGGTCCCGATCGACGGCGTGCTGACGAGCCTGAAGGTGACGTCGGTCGGCCTCCCCTTCGCCATCACCGATGCAACCGCGGTGGATCGCCGCGCCGTGGTCGACATCGCCAAGTGCAACGACTGCCACAACGTGCTCTCGCTGCACGGCAACAACCGCACCGGCAACACCGAGCTGTGCTCCACCTGCCACAACCCGAATGCCACCGACATCGCGCGGCGCATCGCGGGCTCGGCCTGCGTGACTGCCGCCGGGCCGGATGACCAGACGCTCGACATGAAGCGCATGATCCACATGATCCACGCCTCGGGCGTGGATGGCTCGGGCCGCGAGGGTGTCCCGTTCCAGATCTGTGGTTTCAGCGGCGCCTTCACGTTCGAGGCCGGCTATCCGGGACGGCTCAGGAACTGCGAAGGCTGCCACCTCGCCGACACCTACTACCCGGTCGATCCGGCGCAGGTGCTGGCGACGACGATGGATGCCGGCGCCAATCGCGCGATCCTGACCGACGACGTGGCGATTTCGCCGAACGCGGCGGTCTGCTCCTCCTGCCACACCAGTTCGCTGGCGGGCGACCACATGCGCCAGAACGGCGGCGACTTTGCGGCGGGCAAAACCAATGCCGGCGCGCTGGTATCGTCTGGTTCCGAGACCTGTGCGCTGTGCCATGGCCCGGGACGCAGCGCCGACGTCAAGACCATGCACGGCGTCGGCTCGTTCCAGTTCAACTGACCACGGGCCGCAGCGTGGCGCGCAGCATGACGAGACCCTTCATCCCGCTGCTCGCGGCGCTCGCCTGCAGCGGCGCCCTGGTGCCTGCCACGTCGACGCCACAGACCGCCGGCGCGCCGGCCGAATACACGCCGAATGGCGCCGACACCTGCCTGATGTGCCACAGCAACGACGCGGTGCTCGGGATCTTCCGTACCCGGCACGCGGTGCCGTCGGATGCGCGCGGACCCTTCGGCCATGGCCAGCTGCAGTGCGAGTCCTGCCACGGCCCCGGCGGGGCGCATGCGAGCATGCAGCAGGTGGACGGCGCGATGGCCCATGTCATCCACTTCGACAGGGACTCCGCCAACAGCATCGAGACGCAGAACGGCATGTGCCTCGGCTGCCACGAGGCCGACATGGGGCTGGCGACACATGGCGGCGCGCACGACGACAACCGCCTGAGCTGCGCGAGCTGCCACCAGCTGCACACGCCCGCCGATCCCGTGCTGGCCAGGTCGACGCAGGCCGGCAAGTGCTACGAGTGCCACACGCAGCGCAGGAGCGATTCGCTCAAGGCGTACACGCACCCGCTGCGCGAGGGCAAGATGGCCTGCACCGGCTGCCACAGCCCGCACGGCGCGACCACCGAGGCGCTGCTGCTGCGGCAGACGACCAACGACACCTGCACCCAGTGCCACGCGGAGAAGCGCGGGCCGTTCCTGTGGGAGCATGCGCCGGTCGCCGAGGACTGCACGACCTGCCACGATCCGCACGGATCCAACCAGCCTGCGATGCTGGTGAGCCGCGCGCCATTCCTGTGCCAGAGCTGCCATTCGCAGGCCGGGCATCCGAGCGTCGCGCAGGACGCCGGCGGGCTGCCGGCCGGCACGCCGTCGCCGTACCTGCTCGGCCAGGCGTGCATGAACTGCCATTCGCAGGTGCACGGGTCGAATCATCCGTCCGGGTCGAAACTGATGCGCTGACGGGCGGCGTGGAGCCGCGCGGCAGCGGTTGAGAGGCTCAAGCGATGCGCGACATCAGGTGGAACCGCCCCGCACGGCTGCCGCTGCTGACAGTGGCGGTGTCGGCGCTGCTGGCGCCGGCCGCAACATCCGCCGCGCCCGACACCTCCGAATGGAAGTGCGAGCGCTGCCCGTTCGTGAAGGGCCACCAGGCGGAGCTCGCCGCCGGCAGCACCTGGGTCAGCGACGACGCCGTGACACTGGGCGACGCGACCGGTTACGACGAAAAGGGCGGCTACCTCATTGCCGAGGGTTCCGGCCTGCTGGCCAGCGGCAGCCACCGGCTCGCCTGGTCGGCGGAGGACCTGGGCCTGGATTCGCGGGCGGTCGAGATCGAGGGCGGCCGCCCCGGCACCTTCGACTACCGGCTGTCCTACCGGCAATTGCCGCGCCACCGATTCGACACGACCCGCACGATCTTTACCCGGGCGCCGGACGGCCTGCTGGCCCTGCCGGCCAGCTGGACCTTCGCCGGGACCACCGCCGGCATGACCGACCTGGCGGCCAGCCTGGTCGCGCAGGACATCGAGAGCGAGCGCGAGACGATCGGGGTCGGCGGCGGCGTGCAGGCGACGTCGCGGTTCCGGCTGTTCGCAGACTTCCAGCGCGAGGAGCGTGACGGCACGCGCGTGGCCGGCGCGCCCTACTTCACCAGCGCGAGCTTGCTGCCCCACTACTTCGACTACCAGACCGACCAGGTGGACGCCGGGATCCGCTATGACGGGCAGCGCGGCTGGCTCAAGTTCGCTTACCACGGCTCGTTCTTCGATTCCTCGGCCGATGCCATCGCCTGGGAAAGCCCGTTCGTGACCGCGCCCGGGGCGGAACGGAGCGCGCTGGCCGAGGCGCCGGACAACGACTTCCAGCAGCTCGTCCTCACCGGCGGCTATCGCCTGGCGCTGTTCGACACCCGCATCTCGTTCTCCGCGGCCATGGGACAGGGGACGCAGGACGAGCTGCTGCTGCCGTACACGACCAATCCCAACCTGGTGACCGCCGCCCTGCCGCGCGCTTCGCTGAACGCCGAGGTGGACACCACCAACCTGGCACTGACCGTCGTGTCGAGGCCCTTCCCGAAGACGCGGGTCGAGTTCGCCCTGCGCAACGACGAGCGCGACAACAAGACCGACGCGCTGCCATGGTCGCGCGTCATCGCCGATACCTTCCTGTCCGGCGAGACCGAACTGAACGTGCCCTACGGATTCGAGCGGCTGCGCATGAACCTGAGCGCAGACTACGAGTTGGCCGACGGTCTGGTGGTCTCCGCGGGCTACGACTTCACGGACCTCGACCGGGATTTCCAGGAGGTCAGCGAACAGAACGAGGACACCGGCTGGGGCCGGCTGCGCTGGCGCACCGGCGCCGGCCTCGACATCATGGCGCGCGCCGGCATTGCGCGCCGCGAGGTCGACGGCTACGACGCAGGCGTGGCGGCCAGCTTCGAGCAGAATCCGCTGATGCGGAAATTCAACCTCGCCTATCGCTACCGCGAGTTCGGCGAACTGTCGGCATCGGTCACGCCGCACGATTCGCCATACTCGGTGGGCACGCGCGCGTCATTCGCCGACAACAGCTATTCCAGTTCACCCCTCGGCGTCACCGAGAGCAAAGAACGGCACATCGCCGTCGACTTCAACTGGGCGGTCGCAGACGGCACGACGCTCTACCTGCTGGCGGGATTCGACCGGGTCGAGACGCTGCAGGCCGGCAGCGGCGCGTTCGCCACGCCGGACTGGCGCGCGACGCATACCGACGAGTTCTACAGTCTCGGCGGCGGCCTGCAGGTCACCGGCATTGCCGACAAGCTGGACCTGCGGGTCGACTGGTCGCGCGCCGTTGGAACCACCGCCATCGACGTCAGCGGCGGCGGCGGGCCCGCCGCGTTCCCGGACCTCGAGTCGACGATCGACTCGTTCCGCGCGCAGCTCGTGTACCACGTGTCCGGGAAGCTCGACGCGAGCCTGCAGCTCCGGTACGAGCGCCTGCCGACCGAGGACTGGGCGCTGGCGGGCGTCGCGCCCGATGCGCTGCCGACCGTGCTGACGCTGGGCGCCCTGCCCTACGACGACGAGGCCTGGCTGGCCGGCCTCAGCTTCCGCTACCGGATCGGCGCAGAGTAACCTTGCGTCCATCGTGACGCAGGGTCCCGATCCGGCCCCGATCGAGCGTTTCCTCGCCCGCTGGCTGGGCGACGACGCCCCGCGCCACTTCGGCAGCGGCTGGATCAGCGGCGTCACCGGCGTGTTCCTGGGCGCGACGGCGCTCGGCGCCGTGCTGGTGCTGCACTTCCCGGACCTGCTGACCGCCGCCGAGTTGCGCGCCCGTTACCCGCTGCCGCTGATGCGCGCATTGATCGAGCTCGTCATCGGCGTCGCCTTCCTGGCCTCCTGCCTCAATCTGCTGCTGCGCCGCAGCAAGGCACTGGGACTCACCGGCCTGGCGCTCACGCTCGGGGCGGTGGTGCTCGGCGGCGCCGAGGTCGAGATCCGCGGCGACTTCGACCGCAGCATCCACTTCGGCCTCGACTGGTTCCTGCTGAATCTGCTCGTCTTCGCGGTCGTGTTCGTGCCGCTCGAGCGAGCCTTCCCGCTGCGGCCCGGCCAGCCGGTGTTGCGCGCCGGCTGGAGCACGGACCTCGGCTACTTCTTCGTCAACCACGTCGGCATCCAGCTGCTGACCTTCCTGTCGCTGTGGCCGGCAATGGCGCTCGCGCAGGCGCTCGGCATGGCCGCGGTGTCGCGGGTCGTCTCGGCGCAGCCGGTCTGGCTGCAGGTGCTGGAGTTGATGCTGCTCGCCGACCTGGTGCAGTACTGGGTGCATCGCGCATTCCACCGCTGGCCGCTGCTGTGGCGCTTTCATTCGGTCCACCACTCGATCCGCGAGATGGACTGGCTCGCCGGTTCCCGGCTGCACCTGGTGGACGTCGTCGTCACGCGTGCGCTGGTGGTGCTGCCGGCCTTCGTGCTCGGCTTCGCCGAGCCCGCGCTCTATGCCTGGCTGGTGGTCATCGCGCTGCACGGCGTGCTGAACCACGTCAACCTGCGCTTCCGTCTGCGCGTCCTCGAGCAGCTGCTGGTCACGCCGCGGTTCCATCACTGGCATCACGCCGTGACCCCGCCCGACCGGAACTTCGCCGTGCACTTCCCGTGGCTGGACCGCCTGTTCGGCACGCATTACCTCCCGGGGGACCGTTGGCCGGACGAGCTCGGCATCCAGGGCCACCCGGTGCCGGCGGGGTTCCTGGCGCAACTCGCCTGGCCGCTGCGCCGCAGCTGAATCGCTGGAACGGCTGCCGGGGTTCGGGCCAGGTCCGGGCCCTTGCATTCCTTGTCAGCTTCTAGTACCTTGTCGCTCCAAGGTACCATTATCACTACCGATGGCCATCGACGAGAAATTCAGTTCCATCCGCAAGGGCCTGCTCGAGTTCCTGATCCTGAGGATCATCGCGGCGGACAAGGTCTATGTCGCCGACATGCTCGGGCGCCTGAGCGAGACGCCGTTCGCCACGCAGGAAGGCACGCTCTATCCCCTGCTCAGCAAGCTGCGCCGCGAGGAACTGCTCGATTACGAATGGCAGGAATCGGATGCCGGGCCGCCGCGCAAGTACTACAAGCTGACCGCCAAGGGCCGGTCACAGCTGGCGGAGCTCAACCGCTACTGGAAGCAGATCAACGTCACCGTCGAAGAGCTGGGGCAATCCGCATGAACAAGGTGGTCATCGTCAACCTGAACGGCAATGCCTATTCGCTGGAGGAGCCGGCGTACGACGCGCTGCGCGCCTACCTCGATGACGCCAATGCGCGGCTCGCATCGGATCCGGACCGCGCCGAGATCATGGCGGACCTGGAACAGGCGGTCGCTGACAAGTGCCGGCGTCATCTCGGCCCGAACAAGGGCGTAGTCGGCAGCGCGGAGATGAACGCGATCCTCGACGAGATGGGCCCGGTCGAGGCGGATACAGGTGAAGCCGGGGCGCCGCCGCGGCCGCAGGGCGCAGGCGCACCGCGCCCCGATGCACCACGCCGGCTCTATCAGGTGCAGGAGGGCGCCATGATCAGCGGCGTCTGCAACGGCCTCGCCGCCTACCTGAACCTCGACGTCACCATCGTCCGCGTCATCTTCGTCGCGCTCGCCTTCCTCACCGGCGGCATCTGGGCGCTGGTCTACCTGGTCATGATGTTCGTCGTGCCCGACGCCAACACGCCGGAAAAGCGCGCCGCCGCACGCGGGCAGCCATTCAACGCCCAGGAACTCGTCGACCGCGCGAAGCAGCACTACGCGGAACTGCGCGAGCAGGGCAGCCGCTGGCACGACGACTGGCGGCGCCGTCGGCGGGCGCGCCGGGCGCAGCGAGCCGCCGCCGCCGAGCGCGAGTTCTGGCGCAGCGCAGGCGCCTATGAAGACGCCGGCTACGCGACACGCCTGTTGGCCGGATTCATGGTGCCGGTCTTCACCCTGCTGAGCGCAGCGATCTTCGTTGCGCTCATGCTGGCGGCGCTGTCCGTGCTGGTGACGGGAACCATTTTCCACTGGACGCTGCCGACGGACATCCCGGAATGGGCCGCCATCATCGTGCTCGTGATCGCCTACCAGGCCCTGCACCTGCCGCTGCGCGCCGCCAGCCGCGCCTCGTACGAAACGACCGCGGGCCCGCGCCACGGCTGGCTCGCCGCGGCCGACGGCGTGCTGTGGATCGGCTTCGTGGCCTTGCTCTCGTGGCTGGCGTACCTGTTCATCCCGGAGGTGCGGTCCCTGTTCGAGGACCTGCGCTTCGAATGGCGTCACTCGATGCTGGCCTGGACCGGATGGTGATGCGCACTGCCCCGCCATGACTTTTGTCACGCTGAAGTCCTGACGGCCGGCACTGCCGGCGACCGGGTCCCCGGCGCCAGACTCTCTCCCACGATCCGCCCGGGCGGGCGCCAGATGCGTGGGGGACAACATGGATACGGTGGCAAGATTCGAGAAGGTGACACGGCGCTTCGGCCGCATGCTGGCGGTGGACCGCCTCGACCTCGCAATCCCGCGCGGCGGCGTCTACGCCCTGCTCGGGCCGAACGGCGCCGGCAAGACGACGACGATCAGCATGCTGCTCGGGCTCCTGCACCCCGACAGCGGCCGCATCGCCGTGCTCGGCGGCCGGCCCGGCGAGATGGACGCGCGCCGCGCGATCGGGGCCATGCTGCAGGTCGGCGGCGTGCCGGCGACGCTCAGGGTCCGCGAGCACATCGAGCTCTTCTCGGGCTACTACGCGCGGCCGCTGCCCTTCGCGCGCGTCGTGGCCATGGCGGGCCTGCAGGGCCTCGAGGAGCGGCGCTTCGACCGCCTCTCGGGCGGCGAGAAGCAACGCGTGCTGTTCGCGCTCGCGCTGTGCGGCGACCCGGAGCTGCTGTTCCTCGATGAACCGACCGTCGGCCTCGACGTCGAGTCGCGCCGGCGCATGTGGCAGGTGATCCGCGACCTCGCGGGTGCGGGCCGCACGATCGTGCTGACCACGCATTACCTGGAGGAGGCCGATGCGCTCGCGGACCGCATCGGCGTGCTGCATCGCGGCCGGCTGGTCGCCGAGGGCACGCCGCAGGAGATCAAGGCGCGGGTCGGCGGGCGCGTGGTGCGCTGCGTCACGGCGCTTTCGCGCGAGGCGATCGCGGCGCTGCCGAACGTCCATGGCGTGCGCCAGTCCGGCGCCCGCGTCGAGATCGCGACCTCCGGCGCGGAGGACCTGCTGCGCAGGCTGCTCGAGCTCGACCCGCGCCTGTCCGGCCTCGAGGTCGCCGGCGTCGGCCTCGACGAGGCATTCCTGGCGCTGACCGGCGACCAGAAGGAGGCCGCATGAACATCGCGGTGATCCTGCGCGAGACGCGCGCCGAGTTCCTGAACGTGCTGCGCCAGCCGGCCTTCGCGCTGCCGACGCTGCTGTTCCCGGTCATCTTCTACGTGTTCTTCGGGCTGGTGTTCTCGATGAACCGCTCGCTGCACATGCCGACCTGGCTGCTCGCGACCTTCGGGGTCCTCGGCGTGATGGCCCCGGCCCTGTTCGGATTCGGCGTCGGCATCGCCGTCGAGAAGGGCGAGGGCTGGCTGCGGCTCAAGCGCGTCGCGCCGGTGCCGGTGCTCGTGCCGCTCGCCGCGCGCGCGCTGATGGCGATGATCTTCGCCTTCCTGGTGTTCGCGATCCTGGCGACGCTCGCTGCGCTGTTCGGCGGTGTCGAGCTGCCGCGCGCGCGCTGGCTCGCGCTCGCGGCCACGCTGACGCTCGGCACCCTGCCCTTCTGCGCCCTGGGCCTCGCCGGCGGGCTGTGGCTCAATGCGCGCGCGGCGCCCGCGGTCGTCAACCTCGTCTACCTGCCGATGGCGATGCTGTCGGGACTGTGGATCCCGCTGCCGGCATTCCCGGGATGGCTGCAGCCGGTCGCACCGGCGCTGCCGCCCTATCACCTGGCCGCAGTCGCGCTCGACGTCGTGGGCGCGCATCCCACGCCGGCTGTCGCGATGCACGTCCTCGTGCTCGCGGCTTTTACGGTCCTCTTCCTCGGCATCGCGGCCTGGGGCTGGCGCCGCGCGCGGGAGCGCTGACATGAACCGCACCCCGGTCTGGGCCGCCGCCCTGCTCGCCGCCATCATCGCCTTCTTCCTGTGGCTCCCCGAGCCCGCGCCGCCCGGCCCGGGCGAGTGGGCGCCGCAGCCGGCCAATTCCTTCCTGCTGCGCGGCGCACGGGTGTTCGACGGCGAGCGCTTTCACGGGCCGCAGGACGTGCTGGTGCAGGACGGACGCATCGTGTCGGTGGGCGCGGACGCGACTGCGCCGGCAGGCGTGCCCGAGTACCGGGCCGACGGCCACACGCTGATGCCGGCCCTGATCGACTCGCACACCCACAATTTCGGCGCGTCGCGCGCGGAGGCGCTGCGCTTCGGCGTCGCCACGCAGATCGACCTCTTCAGCGACCATCGTGCGATCGCCGAAGCGCGCCGGCAGCGCGAATCGCTCGACCGCACCGCGGATGCGGACCTGTGGTCCGCCGGGACGCTGGTGACGGCGCCCGCGGGCCATGGCACGCAGTTCGGGATGGCCATCCCCACGTTGTCGTCCCCGGCCGAGGCCGATGCGTTCGTGGCCGCCCGCATCGCGGAGGGATCGGATTTCATCAAGCTGGTGCTGGAATCGGGC
>CAZYPM010000005.1:4592-9282 GCA_964649205.1 uncultured Steroidobacteraceae bacterium | reverse complement strand
CGCGGGCCGGTGATCGACAACGCCATGGCGACGACCCGGCGCCTCGCGGCCGCCGGCGTGCGCCTGCTCGCCGGTTCCGATGCGCCGAACCCCGGCACCGCCCATGGGGCGAGCCTGCACCGCGAACTGGAGCTGCTCGTGCAGGCCGGCAGGACGCCGGCGCAGGCGCTGGCATCCGCCACGCGGCTGCCCGCCGAGACCTTCGGCATCGCCGATCGCGGCCGCATCGCGCCGGGGCTGCGCGCCGATCTACTGCTGGTCGCGGGCGATCCCGCCACGAACATCCGCGCGACGCGCTCGATCGCCGCCATCTGGAAGAACGGATACCGGGTCGAGCGCCCGCGCCAGGACGACGCCCCGGCCGTGCATGCCGCGACAATCGCGGAACCCGCGCTCGGCGCATTCGATGCAGGCGATGATGGCTGGGGCCCGACCACCGACCGCATGATGGGCGGCGCATCGGAGGTGAGTGTCGCCGCCGCCGGAGGCGCGCTCGTGATCGACGCCAGGGTCGAGGCCGGCGCATTCTGGCCCTGGGCCGGCGCCATGCGCATGCTCGGCGCCCAGCCGATGGAACCGGTCGATGTCGCGGCGTACCGAGAACTGCACTTGCGGTTGCGCGCCCGCGGCGAAGTCCAGGTGCTGTTCTTCTCCGGCCCGGAGTCCCGCGGCCCGCCGGCGACCGTCGCGATCGCGGGCAACGGCGAGTGGCAGGACGTCGTGATCCGCCTTGGCGACGTGGCAGGATTTGACCAGGGCCAGGCGCGCGCGATCGCCGTCGTCGCCGGGCCCGCGCCGGGTGTGGCGCGCATCGAGCTCGATTCCGTGGTGCTACGCTAACCGCATGAGTCCCTTGCGCGCCCTCCATCGCAGGCTGTTGCCGGCCGATCCCGCGGTCGGCTGGACTCCCTACCTGTGGCTCGTGTACCTCTCGTTCTTCTTCTTCCGGTATTTCTACGTGCGGCCGACGGCGCTCGAGCTCGCGCTCGTGGCTGCGACCGTCGCAGCGTTCCTGGGGCTCTACTTCAACGGGTACTGGCGCAGGGGCCTGCGGATCCTGCCGAACATCGCGGGACTGGTGCTGCTGGGCGCCGCCTGGGCGCCATTCAATTTCGGCGCATCGGTGTTCTTCATCTACGCCGCCGCGTTCGCGGCACAAGTCGGACCGCCGCCGCGCGCGGCCGTAGCGGTCGCGCTGGTCGTCGGCACGGGCATGGCGGTCGCCGCCACCTGGCAGCCGAGCCCGATGTACTGGATGCCGCTGCTGCTGGTCGGCACGCTGATCGGCGTCATCGGCATCTACGATGCGGACAAGCGGCGCCGCAATGCCGCACTGCGCCTGTCGCAGGACGAGGTCCGCCAGCTCGCGCAGGTGGCCGAGCGCGAGCGGATTTCGCGCGACCTGCACGACCTGCTGGGGCACACGCTCTCGGTCATCACGCTGAAGGCCGAGCTCGCCGCGCGCCTGATCGAGCGTGACCCGGCGCGCGCCGGGGCCGAGATCCGGGATGTGGAGCAGGTATCGCGTGCGGCGCTGGCGCAGGTGCGCGAAGCGGTCGCCGGCATGCGCACGCGCGGCCTGGCGGGCGAGCTCGAGCACGCACGCGTGGCGCTCAAGGCGGCCAACGTCGACCTGGCGGCCGACGGCGCCCTGCCCCCGCTGCCGCCCGCCGCGGAGGCCGCACTCTCGATGGTGCTGCGCGAGGCCGTGACCAACGTGATCCGCCATGCGCACGCGAATCATTGCCGCGTGTCGTTCCACCAGGAGCCGGATGCGATCGTGCTCGAAGTGCAGGACGACGGGGGCGGTAGCCGGCTGGTCGAGGGCGGGGGCATCGCAGGCATGCGCTCGCGGCTCGCGGCCGCCGGCGGCCGGCTCGAGGTCACCACCGGCCACGGCACCCGCGTCCGCGCCTGGATGCCGGCATGAAGATCCGCGTGGTCATCGCCGAGGACCAGGGCATGGTGCGCGGTGCGCTGGCCGCGCTGATCGAGCTCGAGGCCGACATCGAGGTCGTCGCGCAGGCACGCGATGCCTCCGAGGCGCTCGCGGCGCTGCGCCGTCCGGGCGCCGACCTGCTGCTGACCGACATCGAAATGCCGGGCATGACCGGCCTCGAGCTGGCGACGCGCGTGCGCGACGAACTGCCGGCGATCAAGGTCATCATCCTGACCACCTTCGCGCGCGCCGGCTACCTGCGGCGCGCGCTGGAGGCCGGCGTGCGCGGATATCTGCTGAAGGACGCGCCCTCCGGCGAGCTTGCCGACGCGATCCGGCGCGTGCACGCCGGCGGCCGCGCCGTATCGCCCGAGCTGGCCGCCGGAGCCTGGGAGGAGCCGGACCCGCTGACCGATCGCGAGCGGCAGGTGCTGCGGCTCGCCGCCGATGGCCGCAGCAGCGCGGAGATCGCTGGCGCGCTGCACCTGGCGGAGGGCACCGTCCGCAACTACCTTTCGGAAGCGATCAGCAAGCTGGGCGCGTCCAATCGCGTCGACGCCGCGCGCATCGCGCGCAGCAAGGGATTCCTTTGAGGCTCCAGCGCAGCGCCCTGCTGGCAGCCGTCATGGCCCTCGCATCCTGCGTCCCGGCCGGGTCCGGGTTGCGGCTGCCAGCCGAAGTGGCGACCCATGCCGACGGCCGGGCGCCCGTCGCCGGCCTGTTGCGCACGCTTGCCGGGCTCCGGGAGCAGGGCTGGATCCTGGAGACGATCGCCCAGTCGCAGCCGGCCGGCGCCTCGCGACCGCTGCCGATCGTCGCGCTGCGCTCACCGAGCCAGGGCCCGGCGGTATGGATCCTGTCGGGCATCCACGGCGAGGAACCCGCCGGCCCGAACGCGATCGCGGCGGCGATCGACGACATCGCGCGACTCGGCAGGCAGCGCCCGGTCGTGCTGCTGCCGCTGCTGAATCCGCAGGGTTACGCGCGGAACTGGCGCTATCTCAACGTGCCCGTCTACGACCAGGCCACCGACGGCCACAGTGTCGGCGATTCCTCGCACCTGCTGCCGGACGGAGCTTCGCCCGGCCGGGCGCGCGCCCCTGCCGCCTCGAGCCCTGAAGCCGGCGCCATCACGCGTTACATCCTCGCGCGCATGGCCGACTACCCCCCGGAAGTCAGCATCGACCTGCACGAGGACAACCTGATTCACGAGGGCTATGTCTATTCGCAGGGCGCCCTGGGCGCCGCCGACCCGCTCGCGATCGAGGCGGTCGCGGTGTTGCGCGACCACGGGGTGCCGATCAAGGCCGGCGGCACCACGCGCTTCGACGAGCCGGTCGACGGCGGCATCATCGGCCCGGTCACGGACAGCTCGATCGACGAACTGATGAGCGCCGCGACGGTCATCGTGGACAGCCAGGCGCAACCGGGCCCGCAGGCGAAGACAGTGCTGGTGTTCGAGACGCCCGCCGCCGCGCTGCCGCTCGAGCGGCGCGTGGCAGCGCACGCGGCGCTGCTCCGCCGGCTCGCGGAACGGCTTGGGCCGCCCGCGAACTGACCGCCGTCGGCGCGCCTAGCGCGCCGCCGCTGTCGCCTCCTCGAACTGCGCGCGCGTCGCGGTCGCGCCGTGCACGCTCGCGATCCTCTCGTACGGCAGGCCGAGCGCGCGCAGCTGCTGTGCGAACGAGGCGGTCGAGGCCTGTGGCGGCCCGAAGGGCGCGTCGTTCGCCGGCACGAAGAACAGGTCGCCCTGGTAGACGATCTTCTCCTTCGGCAGCCAGGCGATGACCATTTCCTTTGCATGCGGATTCGGGCCGATGTCGATCAGCTCGACGGTCCGCGTCCTGTCCTTCAGCACGCGCCGCCCGCCCTCGATGAACAGGAACTCCGGCTTGCGCGGGCTCGCCGACAGCCGGTCGTTCTGCTGCGCTGCCGCAATGCGCTCGATCACGCCGCGGTTGCCCGGCGTGGTGATGACGGTCGCGCCCTCGGCGATGAAGCTGCGGATGCCGCCGATGTGATCGCCATGGTGGTGCGTGGTCGCGACATAGCGGATCGGCTTGCCCGGGGCCAGCTCCTTGATGCGGGCGATCACCGCGTCGGCGCCATCGCTGGTGCCGGGCGCCTCGAGCGCGACGACGTGGTCGGCAAACTCGACCGCGATGGTGTTCTGGTTCTGGCCCGAGTAGTTCCTGATCAGGTGCACTCCGGGCGCCAGCGTCTCGACCGCGCGCGGAAAGTCGTTCGGCGCGGCCGACACCTGGCGATAGCCCTCGGTGGGGCCGCGGAACAGGTCGTCGGAGATCGCCGGGTTGATCTCGGCGCGCAGATTGAACTTCGCCACCGCGTCGCCCGCCTGCATGTTGGTGAAGGTGCCCGGGATCTGGTAGTCGCCGACCTTGCGGTAGTCGCCGTAGAGGATCTCGGACGCCTCCACGCCGGTCAGCGGGTCCACGAAGATCAGCTCGTACTTCGACACCAGCCCGGTGGCGGCGTCGACGAACATGGACACCTGCACGGCGTCCGGCATCACGAAGGTCACGACGTCGTGGCGGCGGCCCTGAAAGTCGTCCTCGCCCAGGTGCCGCAGCGTGTTCTGCCGGTCGAGCGCCTGGCGCAGCAGCAGGTTCGGCAGGCGCCGGTAGTACTGGATGAACTGCTGCTGCGTCGCCTGCGCCGCCGGGATCGGCGTCGCGGTGCGCGCGCGGTGGTCCCAGGTGCTGCCCTGCCCGCCCGCGATCGCGATGGTGA
>CAZYPM010000005.1:0-4492 GCA_964649205.1 uncultured Steroidobacteraceae bacterium | reverse complement strand
GCATACGCCGCCGGGGATGCCGCCAGCAGGATCGCGAGGGTGCGCCGCAACATGGGAGTGCCTCCAGTGGATGACCGGCGAACCGGACGCTAGGCCCGGCCGGAACGCGGCGCAATGCGATTGCGCCGGCCCGTTCCCGAACGGCGGCGAGCCGTGGGCCTTGCGGCCTATACTCACGCCAGCCGTCGCCGGACGGAAACGCGAGGGGCCACGCGATGCATGCGATCGACCCGGAAGGCAGGCGCCTGCCGATCAAGCTCGACTCGACCAGCAACGGCGAATTCGAACCGGTGCCGCTCTCCGGCGTGAACGAGCATGCGAACACCCTGGCGCAGCTGGCGGCCGACTCCTGTTCAAAGCGCCTGGGACTCGGCCGGCGCGATTTCCTGGTCTCGGCCTGCGGCGCCGCTTCCACGCTGCTGGCCTTCAATGCCGCGAACGCCGCGGCGGGCCGCAGCGGCGGATTCTTCGACCTGCCCGCGGCCGCCGCGGTCGAGCCCGCCGCCGCGGCGTCCCTCGAGGGCGGCGAGTTCATCTTCGACGTGCAGGGCCACTACGTGGACCCCACCGCGGCCTGGCTCAGGACGGCGCCGCCGAATGCCTTCAGCTTCGCGCCCAAGGCCGCCTGCGCGCGCAACGACGGCAAGGACCCGCGCGGGCACCTCGCCTGCCTGACCGCCGACGAGTTCGTGAAGGACGTCTTCCTCGACAGCGACACGGACATGATGGTGCTGTCCTTCGTGCCGGCGCGGCGCGACGCCTCGCCGCTCGAGATCGAGTCGGCCGACGCGGTGCGGCGGATCGTGGACCGCATGGAGGGCAATCACCGCCTGCTGATCCACGGCCGCGTCAACCCGAACCAGCCCGGCGACATCGAGGACATGCCGCGGCTCGCCGAGCAGTTCGGCGTCTGCGCCTGGAAGACCTACACGCAGTGGGGTCCGGACGGCAACGGCTTCTTCCTGACCGACGACGCGGGCATCCGCTTCGTCGAGGAGGCGCGCCGCCTCGGCATCAAGGTCATTTGCGTGCACAAGGGCCTGCCCTTCGGGCCGCGCTCCTACGAGCACAGCCAGTGCAGCGACATCGGCCCGATCGCGAAGCGCTTCCCCGACGTCAGCTTCCTGGTCTACCACTCGGGATTCGTCGCCAGCGTCGAGGAGAAGGCTTACGGCGAGAATGCGGGCGGCGACGGCATCGACACGCTGATCCGGTCGCTGCAACAGTCCGGCATCGGCCCGGGCAGCAACGTCTACGCGGAGCTCGGCAGCACCTGGCGGTTCCTGATGCGGGACCCCGAGCAGGCCGCGCACGGGGTCGGCAAGCTGCTGAAGTACTGCGGCCCGGACAACGTGCTCTGGGGCACGGACTCGATCTGGTACGGCTCGCCGCAGGACCAGATCCAGGCCTTCCGCGCGTTCCAGATTGCGCCGGAGTTCCGCGATCGCTACGGCTACCCGGAGATCACGCCCCAATTGCGCGCGAAGATCTTCGGCCTGAATGCGACGCGTCCCTACCGCATCTCCGCCGAGGAAGTGCAACTGCGCACGCGCCGCGACGCCCTCGCCACCGAGCGCCTCGCCTACCGCGAGCGCCCGCAGCCGCATTTCCTGACCCGCGGACCGAAGAACCGGCGCGAGTTCCTGAACCTGCTGCGCTGGAATGGCGGTTCCCGCGCCTGAGGCGGCCGTGACGCGACGCCTGCCCTTGCGCTTCCTGCTGGTCGCGGCGGTCATCGCCGCGATCGCCGCCGGCATCGGCGCGGCGGTGCTGCTCGGCCCTCGCTCGCAGCTTGAACTGCACACGGGCACCGCGCTCGCGGACCCGCGCCCGCTGGCGGAATTCGCGCTCGTCGACCATCGCGGCCGTGCGCTGGGCCCGCGCGATTTCGAGGACCGCTGGACCCTCGTGTTCGCCGGCTTCACGCACTGCCCCGACCTGTGCCCGACCACGCTCGCGCTGCTGGCGCAGCTGCGCTCGCAACTGCCGCAGCCGTCGCTGCGGATCCTGTTCCTGAGCGTGGACCCCGAGCGCGACGGCCCGGCGCAGGTCGCGGACTACCTGGCGCATTTCAGCGACGGCCTCTGGGGCGCCACCGGGACGCCTGCGCAGGTGGCGGCTTTCAGCGCGCAACTCGGCCTCGCGCAGGTGCGCAATCCGGGTGCGGGCGCCGATTACACGGTCGACCACTCGGCGGCGCTGGTGCTGATCGACCCGCAGGCGCGCGTCGCCGGTTACTTCCGGCCGCCGCACGACGCGGCCGCGCTCGCGGCGGACCTGGCGGCGCTCGCAGGCGGCGCCGGCTGAGCGCCGCGACCCGGCTGCCGGTTCAGGTCTTGCCGAGATCGACGTCGGCGTTCGCCCAGGCCGCGGCGAAGCGCGCGTCCGCCTCCGCGGCCTCGGCCTTGCGGCCCTGCGCGTGCAGGGCACGCGCCAGGCCGTGCAGCGACCAGCCATTCTCCGGGTTGCGCTTCAGTTCCTCGCGATACGCCTGCTCGGCGTCCGCAGGCCTGCCGGCCGCGAGCAGCATCGCCCCGAGCGCCTGGCGCACCGGCCAGTGCCAGGCCGGCGGCTCGTCGTACAGCAGCGTGTCCTCGATGGCCACCGCCTGCTCGAGCGCGGCGATGGCCGCCGCGTAGTCGTGGTCCGCGCGCGCGAGCTCGGCGGCGACGAAGCGCTCGGCGATCTTCACGCCGTCGATCAGCGAATAGCGGTCCCAGGACATCATCTTCTCGATCGCCGGGTCCGCGGCGGCCTTCGCGAGCGCCTGGTGATGACCGCGCGCGTCGTCCAGGCGGCCCTGTGCCACCGCCGCCATGCCCTGGCCGTAGTGCCACAGCGCCTGCATGTACTGGAGGTCGTCGGCGGGCTTTGGCATCGCGGCGACCGCGTCCCAGCGGCCGAAGCGCACGTTCGCGAGCAGCGGCGTGGAGGCGAAGTTCTGCATCGCCTCGAATCCCGGCGTGCGCATCAGCTCCGGATCGCTGGTCTTCTCGCCGGTGGTGCGCGCGGCCTCGAGCGCGACCGCGCTCGCGCCTTCCATGGTCGCCGCGAACCACAGGAAGTGATGGTTGTGCGGCACGTAGCCGAGCGGGTACACACCGGGCCCCGGCTTGCAGATCGCCAGGTAGGCGTCGTCGGAGGCGATCGCCTTCTGGTTGGCGAGCACCGCGTCATGGAAGCGGCCGACGCGCGCGTAGATGTGCGCGGGCATGTGCACGAGGTGGCCGGAGCCCGGCACCAGCTCGCGCAGGCGGTCCGCCGCCGCAACCCCCTTCGACGGGTCGGGCGAAGCCTCGACCGCGTGGATGTAGAGGTGCAGCGCCCCCGCGTGGTCCGGATTGCGGGCCAGCACCTGCTCGAGCGTCGCGACCACCTGCGCCGTGTGGCCCTTGGCCTGCCCCGCCGCATCCCAGTAGTCCCAGGGCTGCAGGTCCATCATGGCCTCGGCGTGCATTGCGGCCACGTCGTCATCGTCCGGATAGCGCGCCGCGAGTTCGCCCATCGCCGCCGCATAGGCCTGGTCCAGCGGGCGGCGGTCCTCCGGCGGCTGCTCCGCATAGCGGGCGGCGAGCGCTTCGATCCAGGCGCGCTCCTGCTCGCCGGCCTGCTTCGCCGCCGCGCGGGCGCGCTGCAGGCGGTCCCAGGCCTTGGGGGCGGCGGCCGGATCCATGGCCGCATTGACGTGCGGGCCCAGCACCAGCGCCGCACCCCACCAGCACATGGCGCAGTCCGGGTCGAGTTCCGCGGCCTTCAGGAACGAGCGCTCGGCGGCGTCGTGGTTGAAGCCGTAGGTGAGCGCAAGCCCCTGGTCGAACCAGCGCTGCACGTCCGGATGGCCCGAACTGACCGGCATGCTGTAGTCGCCAAGGCCCTCGAGCAGCGTCGCGCCGACCGGCGCCAGGTCCGGCGCCGCGGTGCCCGCCTTGTGACTCCCATAGACGTAGATGCCCGCCGCCGCGACGGCGATGACGATGAGCGCCAGGACGACGTTCCGGTTCATGTTCTCCTCCCCTTGCCGGCCGAAGCAAGGCGACCGGAATACTCCGATTCGCCGCGGATTTCAATCAGCACTAGAATCGGGGGCCATGCGCATACCCAACATGATCCGGCGGCTGGCCCTCCTCTGCTTCATCGCGGCGGGGCCGCCGGGCACGGTCCAGGCAGGGGAGACGGCAGTGATCGACGGCTACGGCAGCCTGCTGCAACTGCACCGCGAATGGCGCGCCTTCGAGGAGCCGCCGCGTGTCGACGGCGTGCCGGATTACACCGCCGCGACCTTCGCGCGCCGCCACGAAGCGCTCGCGCGCTTCCGTGAGCGGCTCGCCGGCCTGGATGCGACGCGCTGGCCGATCGAGCAGCGCGTGGACTACGAGATCCTGCGCGCGGAGATGAACGGCTTCGACTTCTACGTGCGCGTGCTGAAACCCTGGGAACGCGACCCGGCCTGGTACATGGTCGTCTGGAACGACCAGAGCGATACGCCCGCGCA
>CAZYPM010000004.1:0-37384 GCA_964649205.1 uncultured Steroidobacteraceae bacterium | reverse complement strand
GGCTCCGGGTGCGGCCCCCGCCGCGGCGCCAGGCGCCGCGCCGGCTGCTGCGGCGCCCGCCGGCAAGGAAGGCAAGGAAGCCAAGAAGGGCGAAGCCAAGAAGTAAGGCGGCCCGTGCCGCCTCGGGCCGGGGCCGCCTTCCGGGCGCCCCCCGCCTTTTGGCAAACACACCATGCCCGGCCTTCCGCTCCAACTCGTCGTCGGGCTCGGCAATCCGGGCCCGGAGCACGCGGCGACGCGCCACAACGCCGGGTTCTGGTTCGTGGACGAACTGGCGGCGCGGCACGAGGCGCGCCTGAAGCCGGAGCGCCGCTACGGCGCCGACGCCGGCCGCGCGGCCATTGCCGGCGTGTCGCTGTGGCTGCTGAAGCCGATGGGCTACATGAACAGGAGCGGCCAGTCGGTGCGGGCGTTCTGCGACTACCTGCAGGTGCCTGCGGACCAGGTGCTGGTCGTGCATGACGAGCTCGACCTGCCCGCGGGCGTGGCACGGCTGAAGTTCGGCGGCGGCGCGGGCGGCCACAACGGCCTGAAGGACGTGATCGCGCACCTGGGCGAGGATTTCTGGCGGTTGCGGGTCGGCATCGGCCACCCTGGCCACCGCGAAGAGGTCATTTCCTGGGTGCTCGAGCGGCCCACGCAGGTGGAAGAGCGCCTGATGCGCGAGGCGATCGAGCTCGCGGTCGCCGAATTCCCGCGGCTCGTGACCGAGGGCGCCGAGAAGATGATGAACCGGCTGCACTCGAAGCCGCCGGCGGCGGACGGCTGATGGGAATCCGCTGCGGCATCGTCGGCCTCCCGAACGTCGGCAAGTCCACGCTCTTCAACGCGCTGACGCGCGCCCGCATCGCGGCGGAGAACTACCCGTTCTGCACCATCGACCCCAACGTCGGCATCGTGCCGGTGCCGGACCCGCGCCTCGCGGCGCTGGCCGCGATCGCGAAACCCGAGAAGATCGTGCCCACCACGGTCGAGTTCGTGGACATCGCCGGCCTGGTGGCGGGCGCCTCGCAGGGCGAGGGCCTGGGCAACAAGTTCCTCGCGCACATCCGCGAGGTGGATGCGATCGCGCACGTGGTGCGCTGCTTCGAGGACCCGGACGTCGTGCACGTCGCCGGCAAGGTGGACCCGTCCTCGGACGTCGCGACCATCAATACCGAGCTCGCGCTCGCGGACCTCGAGACCGTGGACCGCGCCCTGCAGCGCGCCGACAAGGCGGCCAAGGCCATGGACAAGGATGCGATGCGCTGGCGCGAATCGCTGAAGCGGATGCGCGCGCAGCTGGACCAGGGCGCGCCGGTGCGCGCGCTGGCGCTGGACGCGTTCGAGCGCGAGCGCCTGCGCGAACTGTCGTTGCTGACCGCCAAGCCCGTGATGTACGTCGCGAACGTGGAGGAGGGCGGCTTCGAGGGCAATCCGCGCCTGGCTGCGCTCGGCGAGATCGCGGCCGCGGAGGGCTCGGAGGTCGTGCCGGTGTGCGCCGCGATCGAGGCGGAGATCGCGGAGCTCGACGAGGCCGACCGCGCCGCGTTCCTCGCCGATCTCGGGCTCGCGGAGCCGGGCCTCGACCGCATCATCCGCGCGGGCTACCGGCTGCTGGGGCTGCTCACCTTCTTCACGGCCGGCCCGAAAGAGGTGCGCGCGTGGACCGTGCGGGCGGGGTCGACCGCGCCCCAGGCCGCCGGCGTGATCCACACCGACTTCGAGCGCGGCTTCATCCGTGCCGAGACCATCGCCTACGACGACTACGTCGCCTGCCGGGGCGAGGCCGGCGCGCGCGAGGCCGGCCGGCTCCGGCTCGAGGGCAAGGACTACGTCGTGCGCGAGGGCGACGTCATGCACTTCCGCTTCAACGTCTGATCGGCGCGCCGGAGCGCCAGCAGGGCGGCCATGCGCCATCCTATCCCTCCCGATCGCGCCTCCGAAATCGCCGCGGCGGTCGGCGACCTCGAGCGCGGCCTCGACCCTGCCAGCGTCACGGCTTGCCGCGCGCGATTCGGCGCCAACGCGATCGTCGAGGAGCCCGGCGGCCGCTGGCGCGAGCTCGCCCGCGACACCGCCCGGGACCCGATGATCTGGCTGCTGGTCGGCACCGCGATCCTGTACGCCGCCATCGGTGATCGCGGCGAGGCGCTCGTGCTGCTGGTCGCCATCGCCCCGCTGATCGGCATGGATGCCTGGCTGCACCGCCGCACGCGGCTGTCGACGCAGGGCCTGCGCGGCAGGCTCGCGACGCGCGCGACCGCGGTTCGCGGCGGCCGGGCGGCGGCGATCCCGGCGATCGAACTGGTGCCCTGCGACCTGGTCCGGATCGCGGCGGGCGAATCGTTCCCGGCCGACGGCCTGATCGTCGGCGGCGACGGGCTGCAGGTCGATGAGTCGGCGCTGACGGGGGAGTCCGTGCCGGCCCGCAAGCAGAGGATCGAAGCCGTGGACGGGCCGGCCGTGGAGGCGGTCCACTGGGGATTCGCAGGGACCCGGCTGCTCACCGGCGATGCCCTGCTGCGCGTCGTCACGACCGGCGCGCAGACCGTCTATGGCGAGATCGTGCGCAGCGCATTCGAGGGTTGGTCCGGCCGCACCCGGCTGCAGCGCGCGATCGACCGGCTCGTGCTCATGCTGGTGGCCGCCGCGGCCGGCCTGTGCGCGGTACTGGGCGCCGTGCGCATGGCCCAGGGATTCGGCCTCGCCGACGCGCTCCTGAGCGCGGCGACGCTGGCGGTGGCCGCCATCCCGGAGGAGTTCCCGGTCGCCTTCACCTTCTTTCTCGGCGTCGGCGTTTTCCGGCTGGCGCGCCGGCAGGCCCTGGTGCGCCGCGCAGTCGCGGTCGAGGACATCGGGCGCATGACCTGCCTGTGCATGGACAAGACCGGCACGTTGACCGAGGGCCGCATGAGACTCGCGCACGTCGTGGCGGCCGCAGACGACGGCGAGGAGGCGCTGCTGCGAATCGCTGCACTCGCTTCGCGCGGCGAAAGCCGGGATCCGCTCGATGACGCGATCCGCGCAGCGGCGCCGCAGGCGCGCGAGCCCGGCGCGCGCGTCGCGCTGTTTCCATTCACGGAGGACCGCCGTCGCGAGACCGCCCTCTGGGCGGCATCGACCGATGGCGAACGCCTGGTCGCGACCTGCAAGGGCGCGCCGGAGACCGTCCTGGCCGCCTGCCGGCTCGGTGAAACGGACGCCGCCCGCTGGCGCCGGCAGGCGGCCGCACTCGCGGAGTCACACAAGGTGATCGCCTGCGCGTCACGGGAGATCGACGCCGGCGACTTCAGCGGCGAGGAGCCGGAACGCGGCTTCACGTTCGCCGGGCTGATCGCCTTCGAGGATCCGCTGCGCAGCGGCGCGGTGGAGGCCGTGGCGCGCGCGCACCGTGCCGGCGTGCGCCTCATCCTGGTGACCGGCGACCACCCGGCGTACGCGCAGGCGATCGCGCGCGAGGTCGGCATCGCGGACCAGCACTCCGTGGCGGTGCTGGGCGAGACGCTGGACCAGGCGATTCGCGAGCGGGGCGCGGAATTCCTGTCCGGCCTGAGCATCGTGGCGCGCGCGCTGCCGGCGCAGAAACTGCGGCTGGTGCAGGCGCTGCGCGAGGCGGGCGAGGTCGTGGGCGTGACCGGCGACGGCGTGAACGACGTGCCGGCGCTCAAGGCGGCGGACGTCGCCATCGCGATGGGCGAGAGCGCCACGCAGAGCGCGCGCGAGGCCGGCGCCATCGTGCTGCTCGACGACAACCTGCGCACGATCGTCAACGCGGTGGCGGAAGGCCGCCAGCTGTTCCGCAACCTCCGGCTCTCCTTCGCCTACCTGCTCATCGTCCATTTCCCCCTCATCACGACCGCGGCGCTGATCCCCATGCTCGGCCACCCGCTGCTGTACCTGCCGATCCACATCGTCTGGCTCGAACTCATCATCCACCCGACCGCGATGCTGGCCTTCCAGGCGCCGGCCGGTGCGCGGCCCGAGGGGGAGATGCCGCGCCGGCGGGCGCATTTCTTCAGTGCCCGGGACTGGATCGGGATCCTGGGCGCGGGCGTCCTGATCGCCGCGGCACTGGTCGCCGGCTTCCGCTTTGCGCTGGCCTCGGGCGGCATCCTGCACGCGCGCGCGATGGCGCTGGTCGCCCTGGTGATGGCGTGGGTCGTCACGGCCGCCCTGTTGACGGGACTGGCGACGCGCAGCGCGCGCGTGATCGCGGGACTCACGATCCTGTCCGCCCTGTTGTTCACGCAGTGGCCGCCGCTCGCGGCGATGCTCGCACTCGCGCCGCTGCACGCGGACGACTGGCTGTTCGGCGCCGCGGCGGGCCTGGTCACCGCCGCCCCGGCCCTGTTGCTGAGGCCGCGCGCGCATCCTTGACAGGGCCGGGCACGGTCCCGACAATCCCGCCTCCCCGAGGGTACCTTCCCGCCGCGTGGCTAGGTAGCTCAGCTGGTTAGAGCACGGGATTCATAACCCCGGGGTCGAGAGTTCGATTCTCTCCCTAGCCACCATTTATTCATGCCAGTGTCCGCCATGACCCGATCCGATGCGACCAGGCGACCCGTTCGAGCGACGGGCGCCGCTGCGCCGGACAGTTCACGCCGGTAGCTTGGCACGCACTGCGCCCAAGGAGACGCGAATGCCCATTTACATGCCGAGAGTCACCGCCGCGCTGGCGGCCGTTGCACTGCTGTTCACGGCGCTCGCGCCCCCGGCGCGCGCGGCCGGGCCCGCCGCAGCGAGCGAGGACCAGCGCCTTGCGGCCTTCTTCGACGAGGTGTGGCAGCGCAACGTCAAGGACAGCCCGCTGCTGCAGGCCCAACTCGGCATCAAGGGGCCGGACTACGGCAAGTGGAACGACTTCTCCGACGCCGAGGCGATCCGCAGGAACGGGCTGGTGAAAGACGACCTGCGGCGCCTGCGCGCGGAGTTCGATCCCGCCAAGCTGTCGGACCAGTCGCGCATCAGCTACCGCATCTTCGAGTTCCTGCAGGAACGCTCGCTGCGCAACTTCGAGTGGCGCTTCCACAACTACGCGTTTTCGACCATGCAGAACCCGATCACGCAGCTGGCGACTTTCCTGCAGAACGTGCATCGCATCGACGACGTGTCGGATGCCGAAGCCTATGTGTCGCGGCTCGCCGCGATCGAAAAGGTCAGCGAGCAGTTCATCGAGGGCCTGGAGATGAGCGCCGCCCGCGGCGTCGTGCCGACCTCGTACTCCTTCGACCCGGTGCTCGAGGACGCGCGCAACGTCATCACCGGCGCGCCCTTCGACGACAGCGGCAAGGACTCCGCAGTCCTCGCGGACTTCCGCGCCAAGGTCGGCAAGCTGCAGGTCGCGGACGCCGAGAAGGAGCGCCTGCTGACGGCGGCGACAGCCGCGCTGTCGGGCCCGTTCCGGCGCGGCGTCGAAGCGGCGATCGCGCGCATCGACGGCCTGCGTGACAGGTCTCCCGGCCCGCACGGCGTGTGGGCACTGCCGGACGGCGCAGCCTTTTACCGCAACCAGATCGACTTCTGGACCAGCGACGCGACGCTGACGGCGGAGCAGATCCACGAGACCGGGCTTGCCGAAGTCGCGCGCATCCGCGGGGAGATGGAAGCGATCATGCGCAAGGTCGGCTTCAAGGGCGACCTGCCCGCCTTCTTCGAGCACCTGCGCAAGGATCCCTCGAACTTCTACCCGAACACCGACGAGGGCCGCCAGGCCTATCTCGACCAGTCCAAGGCCTACATCGACGCGATTTACGCCGACGTCGGCCAGTACTTCAACATCCTGCCGAAAGCCCCGCTCGAGGTGCGCCGCGTGGAGGCCTGGCGCGAGGCGACCGCGCCCATCGCGTTCTACAACCAGCCGACGCCGGACGGCAGCCGCCCGGGCTATTACTACGTGAACCTGAAGGACATGAGCAGCAAGCAGAAGCACGAGATGGAGACGATCGCCTATCACGAAGGCGCGCCCGGCCATCACTTCCAGGTCGCGATCCAGCAGGAGCTGCAGGGCGTGCCGATGTTCCAGCGCTTTGCCTTCTTCGGCGCCTACATCGAGGGCTGGGGCCTCTACGCCGAGCGCCTGGCCAAGGAGCAGGGCCGCTTCACCGACCCGCTGCAGGACTTCGGCCGGCTGCAGAACGAGATGCTGCGCGCCGCGCGGCTGGTCGTGGACACCGGCGCCCACGCCAAGAAATGGACGCGCGAGCAGATGATCGATTACATGCTCGCCAACAACCCGATGACGGTCGAGGACGCGACCAAGGAGGTCGAGCGTTACATCGACACGCCAGGCCAGGCGCTGTCCTACAAGATCGGCATGATCCGCATCCTGGAGCTGCGCGAGAAGGCGAAAGCGGCGCTGGGCGCGCGCTTCGACATCCGCGATTTCCACGACGTCGTGCTGAAGAACGGCGCGGTCGCCCTGCCGATCCTCGAGGACCTCGTGGACGACTACATCGCGGCGAAGCAGGCGGGCTGAGGGCAGTCAGCCGGCTGGCCGGCGCATCCTCACCGTCGCGCCCGCGTCCACCAGCACCTCGCCGGCGGCCTGCGCGAGGATGGCGAGGCCCTCGTCCACGACCGCGTCCTCCGCGGTGACCGGCACCAGGATCCTGACGACGTTGCCGTAGATGCCGCAGGACAGCAGGATCAGGCCGAGCTCGCGCGCGCGGGCGGTCAGGCGCCTGGTCAGCTCCGCCGCCGGTTTCGCCGGGTCGCCGTCCTCGCAGATCTCGAAGGCGACCATCGCGCCCAGGCCACGCACGTCCGCGATCGCCGGGTGGTGCGCGGCCAGGTCGTCCAGGCGCGACTTCAGCTTCGCGCCGAGCGCCCGGGCGCGCTCGCAGATGCCGTCGCGCTCGAACACCTCGAGCACGGCGAGCGCCGCGGCGCAGGCGACGGGGTTTCCGGCATAGGTGCCGCCGAGGCCGCCGGGCGGGCTTGCATCCATGATGGCCGCGCGGCCCACCACGGCCGACAGCGGGAAACCGCCGGCGAGCGACTTGGCCAGCGTGGTGATGTCCGCCGCGACCCCATAGTGTTCCATTGCGAACATGCGCCCGGTGCGGCCCGCGCCGCACTGGATCTCGTCGGCGATCAGCAGGATGCCGTGCCGGTCGCAGAGCTCGCGCAGCCGCTGCACGAACTCGGGCGGCGCCACGTAGAAGCCGCCTTCGCCCTGCACCGGCTCGAACAGGATTGCGGCGACGCGCGCGGGCTCGAGGTCCCACTTGAACAGGGAGTGCAGGCCCTCGAACGACTCCTCCACGCTCACGCCGTGCAGCGCGTTCGGGAACGGCGCGTGAAACACGTCGGCCGGGAAGGGGCCGAAACCCGCCTTGTACGGATCCACCTTGCCGGTCAGCGCGAGCGCCATGAGCGTGCGCCCGTGAAAGCCGCCGCCGAAGGAGATCACTCCCGGCCGGCCCGTGGCGGCGCGCGCGATCTTGACCGCGTTCTCGACCGCCTCGGCCCCGGTCGTCATCAGCAGGGTCTTGTTCGGGCCCGGTCCCGAGGCGAGCGCGTTCAGCCGCTCGCACAGGGCGACGTACGGCTCGTAGCCGGTGACCTGGAAACAGGCGTGGGTGACCCGGTCGAGCTGCGCGCGCGCAGCCTCGATCACGCGCGGGTGACGGTGGCCCGTATTGAGCACGCCGATGCCGCCGGCGAAATCCACGAACCGGCGGCCGGCGACGTCCCACAGCAGCGCATTCTCGGCGCGGTCCACGAACACGGGGTGGGCCATCGAGACGCCGCGGGCGACTGCGGCCTGGCGCCGGGCAAGCAGGGATTCGTTGGCGTCCATGGCGGCTTCCTTACGGATAACATCTTATTGTAGCCGCCCCCCGGGGCGGGCAGCATGAGCAGCAAGCCGGGAGATCCGCGCATGGAGCTCAAACGCGTTCTGGTCGCGATCGCCGACTGCGAGGCCAGGAATTCGGCTGCGCTCTCGAAGGCGGCGGCCATCGCACGGAAGACCGGCGCCACCGTCACGCTGTTCCACAGCCTCTACAACCCGGAGATCGCGGGTGAAGGCCTGCTCGGGCCCGACACGCTGGAACGCGACATCGAGGTCGCGGTCTGCACCCGCAAGGAACTGCTCGGCAAGGCCGCCGAGAACCTCGCGCGCGAGGGCATCCGCGCGCGCGTGCGCGTGCGCTGGGACTATCCGGTGCACGAGAGCATCGTGCGCGAAGTGCTGCGCGAGAAATCGGACCTGGTCGTGGCCGAGAGCCACCGTCACACGCGCCTCGCCAGGGTGGTGCTGTCGAATACGGACTGGCAGCTGATCCGGCTGTGTCCCTGCCCGGTGCTGTTCGTGAAGACCGCACGCCCCTACGATCGCGCGCGCGTACTGGCTGCGGTCGATCCGATGCACGCGCATGCCAAGCCTGCGGCGCTGGATGCCGACATCCTGCGCATGGCGCACGGCCTCGCCCAGGCATTCAACGGCCGGCTGCACGCTGCCCACGTCTACCAGCTGGCGACGCCCTTCACGTCGGGCGTTCTGATGGAGCCCGTGCCGCTGCCGGTCAACGTCTCGCAGCGCCAGCTCGAGCGCATCCGCGGCGAGTTCGAGGGGCTCGTCGGCCCTTACGGCCTGCCAGCCGCCAGGCGGCACCTGCGTGCGGGCAGCGCCGCACTCGAGCTGGTCGCGCTCGCGGCGCGCCTCGAAGCCGGGGTGGTCGTGATGGGCGCCATCTCGAGGAGCGGCGTCAAGCGCCTGTTCGTCGGCCACACGGCGGAGCGCGTGATCGACCGCCTCGGCTGCGACGTGCTGGTGCTGAAGCCTGCAGGATTCCGTACGCCGGTGCCGCGTCGCGGCAGCCTGCGGCCGGTGGTGCTGCCGCCGATCTAGCTGACCGGCCGCCCGTCAGTGCAGCGGCAGCTCGTCGAAATCGTCGTCCTCGACGATCTGTTCCCAGTTGACTGGCGATCCGGCGGGTTCCGCGGCCTCGGCGGATGGCTCGATGTCGGTGTAGCCGAACTCGTCCGGCTCGACGTCGTCGAGCGGCCCGCCCCAGTCCTCGGGCTGCGCGGCGGATTCGACCGCGAGCGCCCGCCATTCCTCGAAATCCAGCTCGTCGATGCCGCCGTCGAATTCCTGGATCTCGATCGTGCCGGTGTCCTCGTCGAGTGCGACCACCTGGAACAACTCGCCCTTGTCGAGGTGCGAGTACCAGTTGCCGATGACGGGGGGCAGCCGGTTGGTCATGCAGGGATCGTACGCCCGCTGCGCGGCGCCTGCCACCATTAACAAACCGGCCGCGATGCGTTTCAATGGCCGATCGGCCCGGCGTCCGCACGGGCCTGCGGAGGGGGCATGACCACGACCGCCATCGTCGATTTCCGGCGCAACCGCAAGACCGAGGAATCGGCGCCGCCGGCGGACCGCATCCTCGAGGGCGAGCCGCGCACCTCGCTGCGCAACTACTTCAGCGACCCGAGCGGCCAGTTCTTCGCCGGCACCTGGGCAAGCACCGTGGGCAAGTGGAAGATCGAGTACACCGAACACGAGTTCTGCCACCTGCTCGAGGGGCGCGTCGTCATTACCTCGGCGGACGGGCGCCGCTGGCAGTTCAGCGCGGGCGACGCCTGGGTCATCCCGGCCGGGTTCTCCGGGACCTGGGAGACGGTCGAACCGGCCCGCAAGCGCTATGCCATCTTCGAGCCCAAGCCGGCGGGCTGAACGCGAGCCTGGGGCGCGAACGCCTGCTTTGCAGTACAATTGGCGAATGCCGCGGCTCGGCGCGAGTCCGGCGCAAACCAAGGAGAATCCATGAGGTACCCAACTGCACTGGTCGCGGCCGGCCTGCTGTGCGCGGCTGCCACCGCGAATGCGGAGGTGTCGGGCACGGTCACGGCGGTGTCCGACTACGATTTCCGCGGCGTGTCGCTGTCCGCGAAGGATCCTGCATTGCAGGCGAGCATCGACTATGCGCACGACAGCGGTTTCTACGCCGGCGCCTGGGCGAGCAACATCGACTACGGCAGCAGCATCGACGGCGACATCGAGCTCGACCTCTACCTGGGCTTCGCCGGCGAGACCGAGGGCGGCATGGGCTGGGACGTCGGACTGGTGTGGTACACCTATCCGGACAGCTCCGCCTCGCTGACGGCCTCCAGCATCAGCGATTATCCCGAGCTGTATGCCGGCATGACCTTCGGGCCGGTCGAGATCAAGCAGTGGTTCACCAACGATTACAGCGGCACCGACCTCGACGCGCTGTACACCGAGATGAACTACGGCTTCGAGCTGCCGGCCGACTTCGGGCTCAACCTGCACCTCGGCTACAACTACGGCGACGCGTTCGACGGTTTCGAGTACTTCGACTTTGCGGTCGGCGTCTCGAAGTCGGTCGGCCACTTCGACATGGAGCTGCGGTTCACGGGCACCGAACTCGACGAGGATGACGTCGGCCTGCCGCCGGGCACGAGCTTCCCGGACGTGTTCAACCCGGAGCCGCGCGTGCTGTTCTCGATCTCGACGACGTTCCCCTGGAGCAACGAGTAAGCGACATCCGGCGCGCCGGAACGAGCGCGAAATGCCGGGCCGCCGCGAGGCGGCCCGGTTTTTTTATGGCAGCCGGTCGAGGATGGCGGCGATCGTGGCGAAGATGCGGTCGACGTCGGCGCGCTCGATGATCAGCGGCGGCGACAGCGCGATCGTATCGCCGGTGGTGCGGATCAGGAGGCCCGCCTCGAAGGCCGCGACCAGCGCTTCGTAACCGCGCGCACCGGGCGCGTTCGCCCGCGCTTCGAGCTCTATCCCGGCGACCAGGCCGTAGGCGCGCAGGTCGACGACGTGACGCCGGCCCCGCAGGGAATGCACGGCATCCGACCAGTAGGGTGCGATCGCCTTCGCCTGCTCGAACAGGCCGGCGCGGTAGATGCGCTGCGTGGCCAGGGCTGCCGCGCAGGCGACCGGATGCGCCGAGAAGGTGTAGCCATGGAACAGCTCGATCGAGCCCTCCGGCCCGGACATGAACGCGTCGTGGATCTCGCCCCTCACGAGCACGGCGCCCATCGGCACGGCGCCATTCGAAATGCCCTTGGCGCAGGTGATGAGATCCGGCACGACGCCGAACTCCTGCGCCGCGAAGGCCGAGCCGGTGCGGCCGAATCCGGTGATGACCTCGTCGAAGATCAGCAGGATGCCGTGCCGGGTGCAGATGTCCCGCAGCCGCTGCAGGTAGCCCACCGGCGGCATCAGCACGCCGGTCGAGCCCGCGATCGGCTCGACGATCACGGCCGCGATGGTCGAGGCATCGTGCAGCGCGACCAGGCGCTCGAGGTCGTCCGCGAACTCGGCGCCATGCGCGGGCAGTCCGCGCGAGAACAGGTTGCGCGCCGGGTCGTGCGTGTGGCGGATGTGGTCCACGCCCGGCAGCAGCGCACCGAAGTACTTGCGGTTGTTCACCATGCCGCCGACCGAGATGCCGCCGAAGCCGACGCCGTGGTAGCCGCGCTCGCGGCCGATCAGGCGCGTTCGCGTCCCGTCGCCGCGCACCCGGTGGTAAGCGAGCGCGATCTTGAGCGCCGTGTCCACCGACTCGGAGCCGGAGTTGGTGAAGAACACGTGGTCGATGCCCTTGGGCGCGATCGCCACGATCGCATTCGCGAGCTCGAAGGCGAGCGGATGGCCCATCTGGAACGGCGGCGCATAGTCCATGACCGCAATCTGCTTCGCGACCGCTTCGCTGATCTCGCGCCGGCCGTGGCCGGCGTTGACGCACCACAGCCCGGCGACGCCGTCCAGCACCTGGCGCCCGTCCGGGGTCCAGTAGTGCATGCCCTCCGCGCGCGCGAGCAGCCGCGGTGCCGCCTTGAACTGCCGGTTCGCGGTGAATGGCATCCAGAATGCTTCGAGGGAAGCGCGATCGGCGGGATTGGCGCTCATGGGCGTCGACTCCAGTGCTGCGAGGCGATAAGGATAATTGACACTTGCAGAACGAAACCGCGATATTACGCCAGCACCGTTTAATATCCTAGACACCGCGGGGACCTCGATGGCCAACGACGTCAGTGCCCGATTGAAGGCCGTGCGCCAGCAGCGCGGCCTGTCGCAGCGCGAGCTGGCCAAGCGCGCTGGCGTGACCAACGGCATGATCTCGCTGATCGAGCAGGGGCGCGTCAGTCCCTCGGTCGCCTCCCTGAAGAAGGTGCTGGCCGGCATCCCGATGAGCCTCGCGGAGTTCTTCACGATGGACCCGGGCGAGTCGCCGCAGGCATTTTTCGCCGCCGGGGAACTCGTCGAACTCGGCGAAGGCGGGGTGTCGCTGCGCCTGGTCGCGGCGCAGCGGCCGGGCCGGCGCATGGCCATCCTGCACGAGGCCTATGAGCCCGGTGCGGACACCGGTGCGGAGATGCTCACGCACGCCGGCGAGGAGGGCGGCATCGTGGTCGCCGGCCGCATCGAGGTGACGATCGCCGGCCAGACGCGGGTGCTGGGCCCCGGCGACGCCTATTATTTCTCGAGCGCGATGCCGCACCGTTTCCGCAATCGCGGGCGCGAGCGCTGTGAGATCATCAGCGCCTCCAGCCCGCCAACACTCTGAACCGGAGCGACGACCCGTGAACCGCGAGCAGAAATCCGTGGACTGGCGCGAGCGCGCGCAGGGCTTCGCGCCCAGGACGCAGGCCTTCATCGACGGGCGCTACGTGCCGGCGAAGTCCGGCGCCACCTTCGACTGCGTCAACCCCGCGACCGGCAAGGTGCTGGCGGCGGTCGCCTCCTGCGATGCCGCCGACGTGGACGCGGCGGTGGCGGGCGCGCGGCGCTCGTTCGAGGATGGCCGCTGGTCCCGGCTCGCGCCCACCGCGCGCAAGAGGGTGCTGCTGCGCTTCGCGGAGCTGATCCGCAAGCACCGCGAGGAGCTCGCGCTCACCGAGACGCTGGACATGGGCAAGCCGATCACCGACTCGCTCAAGGTCGACATCCCGGCAGCCGCCAACTGCATCGCCTGGTACGCCGAGGCGATCGACAAGGTCTATGACCAGGTGGCGCCGGTGCCGCACGAATCGCTCGCGCTGGTGACGCGCGAGCCAGCCGGCGTGGTCGGGGCGATCGTGCCCTGGAATTTCCCGCTGCTGATGGCCTGCTGGAAGCTCGGTCCCGCGCTCGCGACCGGCAACTCGGTGGTGCTGAAGCCCTCCGAGAAGTCCCCGCTCACGGCGCTGCGCGTCGCGGAGCTGGCGACGGAGGCGGGGCTGCCCGAGGGCGTGCTGAACGTGGTCCCCGGCTTCGGCTATACCGCGGGCGAGGCGCTGGCGATGCACATGGACGTGGACTGCGTCGCCTTCACCGGCTCGACGCGCATCGGCAAGAAGATGCTGGAATACTCCGGCCGCTCGAACATGAAGCGCGTCTGGCTGGAATGCGGCGGCAAGGCGCCAAACGTCGTCATGGCGGACGTCGCCGACCTCGAGCGCGCGGCGACGGCGGCGGCCTACGGGATCTTCTTCAACCAGGGCGAGATGTGCTCGGCCGCGTCCCGGCTGGTCGTGCACGAGTCGGTGCGCGACGCGCTGCTCGAGAAGGTCGTCGAGATCGGCCGCGGCATGGCGCCCGGCGACCCGCTCGACCCGAAGACGAAGCTGGGCGCGATCGTGGACCAGGTGCAGCTCAACACGGTCATGGGCTATATCGAGTCCGGGCGCAAGCAGGGCGCCGAGGTCCGGCTCGGCGGCCGGCGCGTGCGCGAGGAGACGGGCGGCTATTTCGTCGAGCCCACGGTCTTCGACCGCGTCACCATGCAGATGAAGATCGCGCGCGAGGAGATCTTCGGGCCCGTGCTCTCGACGATCAGCTTCCGCGACGTCGAGGAGGCGGTGCGCATCGCCAACGACGTCAGCTACGGGCTCACGGCCGCGGTCTGGAGCCGCGACATCACGACCGCGCACCGGGTCGCGAAGGCATTGCGCGCCGGGACCGTGTACGTGAACTGCTACGATGCCGACGACATCACGGTGCCGTTCGGCGGCTTCAAGCAGTCCGGCAACGGCCGCGACAAGTCGCTGCACGCGCTGGACAAGTACACCGAGCTCAAGACCACCTGGATCGACCTGTCATGAAAGTGACCGTCGCCGCGACGCAGATGGCCTGCGGCGCGGACCGCGAAGCCAACATCGCGAATGCCGAGCGCCTGGTGCGCCAGGCCGCGGCCCGCGGCGCCAACGTGGTGCTGATCCAGGAGCTGTTCGAGTCCCCGTACTTCTGCAAGGACCACCTCGCGCAGCACTTCGAGCTCGCCACCCCGGTGGCCGAGAATCCGGCCGTGCGCCGGCTCTCGCAGGTCGCCAGGGAACTGGGCGTGGTGCTGCCGCTGTCGGTATTCGAGCGCGCGCAGAACGCGTACTTCAATACGCTGGTGATGGTGGATGCCGACGGCTCGACGCTCGGCATCTACCGCAAGTCCCACATCCCGGAGAGCCCCGGCTACCACGAGAAGTTCTACTTTTCGCCTGGCGACACGGGTTTCCGCGCCTGGAAGACGCGCTTCGGGACGCTGGGCGTGGCGGTCTGCTGGGACCAGTGGTTCCCGGAGGCGGCGCGCGCGATGGCGCTCATGGGCGCCGAGATCCTGTTCTACCCGACCGCGATCGGCTCCGAGCCGCAGGACGCCTCGCTGGACTCGCGCTGGCACTGGCAGCGCACCATGCAGGGCCACGCGGCGGCCAACGTGATGCCGCTGGTCGCGTCCAACCGCATCGGCCGCGAGCGCGGCGAAAAGCTCGAGATCACCTTCTACGGCCATTCGTTCATCGCCGACCACACGGGCGAGGTCGTCGCGCAGGCGGACGACCACACGGAGCAGATCCTGACCGCGACCTTCGACCTCGACGAGATCCGCCGCTACCGCCACGCCTGGGGCGTGTTCCGCGACCGCCGCCCGGATCTCTACGGCCCGCTGCTGAAGCTGGACGGTGGCGCCGACTGAGGATCCGCTCGCAGGCGCGGTTGCCTGCGTGGACCTCGAGACCACGGGCGGCCATGCCGCGCGCGACCGGGTCATCGAGGCGGGCGTCGTGCTGCTCGAAGGCGGCCGCGTGGTCGAGGAATGGTCGACGCTGGTCAATCCCGGCGTGCGCATCCCATACGCGATCCAGCAGTTCACCGGTATCAGCGAGGCGATGGTCGCCGACGCCCCGCCGTTTGCCGTGGTCGCGGACGCGCTCGCGGCAAGGCTCGAGGGACGGCTGTTCGTGGCGCACAACGCCCGCTTCGACTACGGTTTCGTCAGGAGCGAGTTCCGCCGCCTCGGCCGGCGCTTCCGCGCGCCGGTGCTGTGCACCGTGCGGCTCTCGCGCGCGCTGACGCCGGACGTCCGCGGCCACAACCTGGATGCGGTCATGGCGCGCTATGGCATCGCCTGCGAGGCACGCCATCGCGCGCTCGGCGACGCGCGCGTGCTCGCGGATTTCCTGCGCATCGCGCGCGAGCGGTTCCCGGCCGACGCGCTCGCCGCCATCGTCGCCAGGCTCACGGCCGCGCCGCGGCTCGGTCCGCACCTGGATCCCGCGCTCGCCGACGAGCTGCCGGAGGGGCCCGGGGTCTACCTGATCTACGGCGAGAACGACGCCCTGCTCTACGTCGGCAAGGCGAAGAACCTGGCGGCGCGCGTGCCGGCGCACTTCGCCGACCCGCGGGAACGGCGCGGGCAGGAACTGTCGCGGCTCGCGCGGCGCGTCGACTGGATCGAGACGGCGGGCGAGTTCGGCGCGCTCGTGACCGAGGCGCTGCTCGTCAAGGAGCGCCGGCCGCTGCTGAACCGGCGCCTGCGCGGGTCGGAAGCGTGGTGGACGATCATGCTCGGCGACGATGCCTCCGGGCCGCGTGCGACGGTGGTCGCGCTCGCGCCGGGCGACGACCCGGGCGACGGCTACGGCATGTTCCGGCGCGAACTCGACGCGGGCCGCGCGCTCGAGGGCCTGGTGCGGGAACACGGCCTGTGCGCCAAGCGGCTCGGCCTGGAGCGAGCGGAGGGATCCTGCATCGGGTATCAACTGGGCCGCTGCCGCGGCGCCTGCGCGGGGGGCGAGCCCGTTGCCGTACACGCGCTGCGCGTGCGCATGTCGCTCGCGGGGCTGAAGCGGCGCGAGTGGCCGTTTGCCGGACCCATCGCGATTCGCGAGCGAAACTGGAGCGGGGCCGAGGACGTCCATGTCTTCGACCAATGGTGCCTCGCGGGACGGCCCTTTGACGCCGACATCTATCGCATCCTCAGGGGCTTCCTGGAACGGCCCGTGCCGGGCGCGGAGCTGCTGACGCTGCCGGCGCGAGGCTCGCCGGCGGGCGCCCGGAAGGAAGGCGGGTGAGCGGGTCCACGCTGTTCGTCACCGCGGCGCCGGGAACCGCGGACCTCGCGGCCGCCGAACTCGCCGCACTCGGCATCGCGGACGCGCAGGAGGCGCCGGGTGGCGCCACCGGCACCGCGACACTCGCACAGGCCTACCGAACCTGCCTGTGGTCGCGCACCGGATTGCGGGTGCTGTGGCGCATCGCGGAGTTTCCTGCCGCAAGCGCCGACGAACTCTACCAGCACACGCGCGGCATCGACTGGTCGTCCCACCTCGATCCCGCCGGCACGCTCGCCGTCGACTATTCCGGCGAGCTCGCGGGCGTCGTCCACCCGCATTTCGGCGCGCAGCGGGTCAAGGACGCGATCGTGGACCAGTTCCGGGAGCGTACCGGGCGGCGCCCGTCCGTGGAGCGGGACGAGCCCTGGCTGCGCGTGAACGTGCACGCCTGGCGCGGCGCCGTGACGGTCGCGATCGACCTGTCCGGCGACAGCCTGCACCGCCGCGGCTATCGCGGCGGCCAGGGCGCTGCGCCGCTCAAGGAGAACCTCGCGGCGGCGATCCTGCTGCGCGCGGGCTGGCCGGCGATTGCCGCGGCAGGCGGCGGCTTCGTCGACCCGATGTGCGGCTCGGGGACCTTGCCGATCGAGGCCGCGCTGATCGCGGCCGATGTCGCTCCGGGGCTGCTGCGCGGCCGATTCGGCTTCGAACGCTGGTTGCAACACGACGCCGGCGCCTGGGCAGAGGCCGTCGCCGAGGCCGAATCGCGCCGCGACCTGGAACGCCTGGCGCCGGGGCGGATCCTGGGCTGCGACCGCGACCCGCTGGTGCTGCGCGATGCAGAGGCGAACGCCGCGCGCGCCGGTCTCGGCGAAGGCATCGAATTCCGGCGCTGCCCGCTCGAGCAGTTGCCGCCGGCGCGATCGCCCACTGGCCTGATCGCCGTCAACCCGCCCTATGGCGAGCGTATCGGCGAGACCGAGGAGCTGCGCGCGCTGTATGCGCTGCTCGGCGAACGCCTGCGCGCCGGCTACCGCGGCTGGGAGGCCGCCGTGTTCACCGGCAATCCGCCGCTCGGTCGCGAGCTCGGCATCCGGGCGCGGCGCGCGCATCGCATGATGAACGGGCCGATCGAGTGCCGGCTGCTGCGGCTGCGCATCGATCCGGCCGACTACGAGCGGCCGCGCGAACCGGGGCGCCCGCCGCCGATCGACGCGGAAGCGGCGCGCGCCCGCCCGGGCGCGGCCATGTTCGGCAACCGCCTGCGCAAGAACCTCAAGGCGCTGTCGGCCTGGGCGCGCAAGGAGTCGGTGTCCTGCTACCGCCTGTACGACGCGGACATGCCGGAATATGCGTTCGCCATCGATCTGTACCAGGCGGATCCAGAGGGAACGGGCGGCCGCTGGCTGTACGTGCAGGAATATGCGCCGCCCGCGACCGTGGACCGCGCCAGGGCGCGCGCCCGGCGCGAGGAGGCGCTGGCGATGCTGCCGGAGGTCACGGGAGTGCCGATGGCGGCGATCCACTGGCGCACGCGCCGGCCGCAGAAGGGCGGCGCCCAGTACCAGGCGCTCGCGCAGGAGGGCGAGCGCGTCGTAGTCGAGGAGGGGGGCTTGAAGTTCCTCGTGAACTTCACCGACTACCTCGATACCGGCCTGTTCCTCGACCATCGTCCCACCCGCGCGCGCATCCGCGCGCAGGCGCGCGGCGGCCATTTCCTGAACCTGTTCTGCTACACGGGCACGGCGACCGTCTGCGCGGCCGCGGGCGGCGCCGCATCCACCACCAGCGTGGACATGTCGCGCACCTACCTCGACTGGGCGCAGCGCAACATGGCAATCAACGGCTTTCCGGGCGCACCGCAGCGGTTCGTGCAGGAGGACTGCCTGGCGTGGCTGGCGGAGGACGACGGCAGGCGCTATGACCTCATATTCCTCGACCCGCCGACGTTCTCGCGGTCCAAGCGCATGGCGCGCGACCTCGACGTTCAGCGCGATCACGCCATGCTGATTCGCGACACGGTCCGGCGGCTGGCGCCCGCAGGGCTGCTGCTGTTCTCGACCAACTTCCGCAAGTTCCGGCTGGACCGGGAGGCGCTCGCCGGCCTCGACATCCAGGACATCACGCCGCAGACGATCCCGCGCGACTTCGCCCGCGACGGGCGCGTGCATCACTGCTTCGAGATCCGGGGCGCCGCTAGCTGAGCTGCTTGACACCCTGCAGGGCGAGCGCGGACAGCCCCGCGCCGCCTGCGTCCGCATGGCGGCGGATCTCCGCGCGCATGCGCGGCTCCCAGAACTTCTTCAGGTGGGTGGCGACCTGCTCGGCCGCAGCGGCGGGATCCGGATCGGCGGCGAAGAATGCCGCGATGTCGTTGGCCATCGCCACCAGGCGCTGCGTGTTCACGCCGTGGACCCTTCAGGCAACCGGGGCCGGCCGATGGGCGCGGGCATCGCGCTCGGCGCGCGCGCGCGCGCGCCAGGCCTCCGGCTGCGCGACCTTCACGACTTCGACGGCGGTGACCTTGTATTCCGGGCAGTTGGTCGCCCAGTCGGAATTCTCGGTCGTCACCAGATTCACGCCGGACTCGGGGAAGTGGAAGGTCGTGTAGACGACGCCGCGCGCCACCCGCCGCGTCAGCGCGGCGCGCACCACGATTTCGCCGGCCCGGCTCGCGACGCCGACCCAGTCGCCGTCCTTGATGCCGCGGCTCTCGGCGTCGTCCGGGTGAATCTCGAGGCGGTCCTCCGACTGCCAGGCGAGGTTCTTGGTGCGCCGGGTCTGCGAGCCGACGTTGTACTGGAACAGCACGCGCCCGGTGGTCAGCAGCAGCGGGTAGCGGCTGGTCGAGCGCTCGGCCGTCGCCACGTACTCGGTCCGGTAGAACCTGCCCTTGCCGCGCACGAAGCTGCCGACGTGCATGGTCGGCGTGCCCTCGGGCGCCGTGTCGTTGCAGGGCCACTGGATGCTGCCGAGGCGGTCGAGCTTCTCGTAGCTGACGCCGCGGAAGGTCGGCGTCAGGCGCGCGATCTCGTCCATGATCTCGGACGGGTGCGCGTAGTGCATCGGGTAACCGAGCGCCTGCGCCAGGCGCATGGTGACCTCCCAGTCGGCGAGTCCGGCAAGCGGCTCCATGACCTTGCGCACCCGCGAGATGCGCCGCTCCGCGTTGGTGAAGGTGCCGTCCTTCTCGAGGAAGGAGGAGCCCGGCAGGAACACGTGCGCGTAGCGCGCGGTCTCGACCAGGAACAGGTCCTGCACCACGACGCATTCCATCGCGGTGAGCGCGTCGGTCACGTGCTGCGTATTCGGGTCGGACTGGACGAAGTCCTCGCCCTGGATGTAGAGGCCGCGGAAGCTGCCGTCGAGGGCCGCCTCGAACATGTTCGGGATGCGCAGCCCCGGTTCGTCCGCGAGCGTGACGTTCCAGGCCGACTCGAACAGACCGCGCACGGCGCCGTCCGAGACGTGGCGGTAGCCGCTGAACTCGTGCGGGAACGAGCCCATGTCGCAGGAGCCCTGCACGTTGTTCTGGCCGCGCAGCGGGTTGACGCCCACGCCCTCGCGCCCCAGGTTGCCGGTCGCCATCGCGAGGTTGGCGATGCCCATGACCATGGTCGTGCCCTGGCTGTGCTCGGTGACGCCGAGGCCGTAATAGATCGCGCTGTTGGGACCGGCGGCATAGATCCGGGCGGCCTCGCGCACGCGCGCCGCGGGCACGCCGGTGATCGCCTCGGTGGCCTCGGGGGAATGCCGCGCATCGGCGATGAACTCTTTCCACTGGCGCCAGGAATCCGGTTCGCAGCGTTCGAGCGCGTAATCGTCCTTCGCCAGGCCCTCGGTCACGACCACGTGCGCGAGCGCATTGATGACGGCGACGTTGGTGCCCGGCCGCAGTTGCAGGTGGGCGGATGACTCGATGTGCGGGGTCCGGACCAGGTCGATCGCGCGCGGGTCGATGACGATGAGCTTGGCGCCCTGGCGCAGGCGGCGCTTGAGCTGCGACGCGAACACCGGGTGGCCGTCGGTCGGGTTCGCGCCGATCACGACCACGACATCCGCCTTCATGACCGAAGTGAAGGCCTGCGTGCCGGCTGATTCACCGAGCGTGTGCTTGAGCCCGTAGCCGGTGGGCGAATGGCAGACCCGCGCACAGGTGTCCACGTTGTTGGTCAGCAGCGCCGCGCGCACCAGCTTTTGCACCAGGAAGGTTTCCTCGTTGGTGCAGCGCGAGGAGGTGATGCCGCCCACCGCGTTGCGGCCGTACTTCTGCTGGATGCGCCGGAACTCGGCGGCTGCGTGCGCAATCGCCTCGTCCCAGCCGACCTCGCGCCAGGGATCCGTGATCCGCGCGCGGATCATCGGCTTCAGCACGCGGTCCTGGTGTGTCGCATAGCCCCAGGCGAACCGTCCCTTGACGCAGGCATGGCCCTGGTTGGCGTGGCCCGCGCGGTTCGGGACCATGCGCACCACCGTCGAGTCCTTCGACTCGGCTTTCAGCGAGCAGCCGACGCCGCAGTAGCCGCAGGTGGTCGTGACCGCCTGCGCGGGCGCGCCCAGCGACGCCAGGGACTTCTCCGTCAGGGCCGCGGTCGGGCAGGCTTCGACGCAGGCGCCGCAGGAGACGCACTCGGAGGCGAGGAAGGGCTGGTGCTCGCTCGCGGACACGCGCGAGCCGAAGCCGCGGCCCTCGATCGTGAGTGCAAGCGTGCCCTGGATCTCGTCGCAGGCGCGCACGCAGCGCGAACAGACGATGCACAGATCCGGGTTGAAGGCGAAATAAGGGTTGCTGACGTCCGGGGTCACGCCGCGCTGCGTCGCGCCGGCGGCGTATCGCGACCCGGTGACGCCGAGCATCGCGGCCGCGTCCTGCAGCTCGCAGTGCCCGTTGGCGGGACAGTCGTCGCAGTCGAGCGGGTGGTCGGAGACATACAGTTCGACCACGCCGCGCCGCAGCCCTTCGAGCCGCGGCGATTGCGTGCGCACCTTCATGCCGGGCGCGACCGTCGTGGTGCAGGATGCCGGAAAGCCCTTGCGGCCCTCGATCTCGACCAGGCACAGGCGGCAGGAGCCGAAGGCCTTCAGGGAATCCGTGGCGCACAGCTTCGGGATCGCGGTCCCCGCGAGCGCCGCCGCCCGCATCAGCGAGGTGCCCGCGGGCACCGTCACCGACGCGCCGTCGATTTCGAGCGTGACCGGCTCGCCGCCGGCGGCGGCCGGCGTCCCGAGGTCCTTGTGGTCGATCGCGTACATGTCAGTGTCCGGCCGCGCGCCGCCGGAAATCCTCCGGGAAGTGCTTCATTGCGCTCAGCACGGGATAGGGGGCCATGCCACCGAGCCCGCACAGCGAGGCCTGCAACATCGTATCGCAGAGTTCCTCGACCAGCGCAAGGCTGGCGTCCCGGTCCACGCCGCGCCCGATTCTGTCCAGTGCCTCCGCCCCCCGCACCGAGCCGATGCGGCAGGGCGTGCACTTGCCGCAGGACTCGTGCGCGCAGAACTCCATCGCGTAGCGCGCCATCTCGAGCATGTCCACCGTGTCGTCAAAGGCCACCACGCCGCCGTGGCCGAGCATGGCGCCGATGGCCGACAGCGACTCGTACTCGAGCGGCGTGTCGAACTGGGACGCGGGCAGGTAGGCGCCCAGCGGCCCGCCGATCTGCACCGCGCGGATCGGCCGCCCGCTCGCCGAGCCGCCGCCATAGTCCTCGAGCAGTTCGCGCAGCGTGAGGCCAAAGGCGCGCTCGACCAGGCCGCCGCGGCGGATGTTGCCGGCGAGCTGCAGCGGCAGCGTGCCGCGCGACTTCGCCTGGCCGAACTCGCGGTACGCCGCCGCGCCGTCGGCGAGGATGCCGGGCACGGTCGCGAGCGTGATGACGTTGTTGACGATGGTGGGCGCACCGAACAGGCCGCGCTCGGCGGGCAGCGGCGGGCGCACGCGCACCTCTCCGCGCCGGCCCTCCAGGCTCTCGAGCATCGAGGTCTCCTCGCCGCAGATGTAGGCGCCGGCCCCGAGCCGCAGCTCGATGTCGAAGCTCAGGCCGCTGCCCAGGACGTCGGCGCCGAGGCAGCCCGCCGCGCGCGCCGCCGCGATCGCGGCGCCCAGCACCTCGCAGGCATGCGGGTACTCGACCCGGAGATAGATGAATCCCCGCGTCGCGCCGACCGCGACGCCCGCGATCGTCATGCCCTCGATCAGTGTGAACGGGTCGCCTTCCATCAGCATGCGGTCCGAGAACGTGCCGGAGTCGCCCTCGTCTGCGTTGCAGGCGACGTAGCGCTGTCCCGGCGGCTGGCGCTGCACGGTCTGCCACTTGATGCCGGTGGGGAAGGCCGCGCCGCCGCGGCCGCGCAGGCCCGATTCGACCACCTCGTTCACCGTCGCCTCGGGGCCGAGCTCCAGCGCGCGCGCGAGGCCGCGATAGCCGCCGTGCGCGCGATAGGCCTCGAGGTCCAGCGGATCGATGCGCCCGACGCGCGCGAAGGTGAGGCGCTGCTGGGTCGCGAGCCAGGGATGCTTCTCGATCGGGCCGAGCCGCAGGGGGTGCGCGGCGCCCTGCAGCATGCCCGCAGCCAGCAGCTCCGGCACGTCGCGCTCCGCGACCGGTCCGTAGGCGATGCGGCCGGTGGCGCACTCGACCTCGACCAGTGGCTCGAGCCAGTAGAGACCGCGCGAGCCGTTGCGGCGCAGATCAACGGGCGTTCCTGCGGCGCTGGTGTCCGCCAGCAGGCGGCGCGCGGTGGCCTCGGCGCCGAGCGCGAGCGCGCCGGCATCGCGTGGCACCCAGACCCTGATGCTCATGGCTTCACCCTCGCGCCGCCGTCGAGGAGTGCGTCGAGGCGGTCGGGCGTCAGGCGGCCGTGAACTTCCTGGTCGAGCATCGCGGCAGGCGAGCAGGCGCAAAGTCCGAGGCAGTAGACGGCTTCCAGCGTGACGCTGCCGTCCGGCGTGGTCTCGCCGAAGCCGATGCCGAGACGCCGTTGCGCGTGGCGTTCGAGCTCGCGGGAACCGGCGGCCTGGCAAGACTCCGCGCGGCACAGCCGCAGCACGCGGCGCCCCGGGGGCGCGCTGCGGAAATGATGATAGAACGTCACCACCCCGTGGACCTCGGCGCGCGACAGGTTGAGCGCACGGGCGATGACCGGCACCGCCGCCGCCGGCACGCAACCGAAGGCCGCCTGGACCTCGTGCAGGATCTCGAGCAGCGGACCGTCGCGATGCCGGTGGCGCCCGACGATCGCGAGGATCCGGCCTTCGTCCACCGGGCCTGCCGGTGCGGCGGCGCCGCTCATTGCAGGCGCTCCCGGTGCGCGTAGACGTTGAACGAGCGGTCCCGCAGGAAGCCGACCAGCAGGATGCCGGTGCGCTCGGCGAGGTCCACCGCGAGCGAGGAGGGCGCGCCCACCGCGGCGACCACCGGGATTCCGGCGGCTGCGGCCTTCTGCAGCAGCTCGAAGCTCGCGCGCCCGGACAGCAGCAGCACGCACCGCGACAGCGGCAGCTCGCCCGCCAGCAGCCTGGCGCCCACCAGCTTGTCGAGCGCATTGTGCCGGCCCACGTCCTCGCGCAGGTCCAGCAGCGTGCCTCCGGCGTCGAACAGGCAGGCGGCATGCAGGCCGCCGGTCTCGCGGAACACGTCCTGCCCTGCGCGAGCCCGTGCCGGCAGCGACTCGAGCAGCGCGGCGGGCACGGTGAGCGCGGCGTCCACGCGCGGAGACCGCAACATGCGTTCGACGGCCTCGAGCGAGGCGTTGCCGCAGACCCCGCAGCTCGAGGTGGTATAGAAGTTGCGCTGCATGCGCGCGGGATCCAGGCTGGCGCCGGGGGCGAGCTGGATCCGGACCACGTTGCCGGCGGGGCCGCAGAGCCGGCTGCCGGCGACATCCTCGCGCGAGCGGATGACGCCTTCGCCGTGCAGGAAGCCGACCGCAAGCTCGACGTCCTGGCCCGGCGTGCGCATGGTGATGGACACGGCGGTGCCGGGTCCGGTGTCGCCCGCCCGCGCCACGCGGATCTCGAGCGGCTCCTCGACGACGACGACGTCCTGCCGCGGGCTCAGGCGGTCGTCGCGCATCGCCTCGATGGAGACCTCGCGGACCGGGCGGCCTTGGCGCTCTGCGTTCATCGGGACTCGCAATTTGGCACTGCTGCCGGAGCTTCGGTTACGCTCGTCGCCATCAGTATGGCACGAGGTGCGCGGGATGCCAGAAGGTGACAGCGGCGCCGGCGGGACCCCCGGCGTGGCCCGGCTGATCGACGGCAAGGCGGCGGCGGCGCGGATCCGCGCCGGGGTCGCGCGCCAGGTCGCGACGCTGGCCTCGCGCCACGGGCTGGTGCCGGGCCTCGCGGTCGTGCTGGTCGGCGAGGACCCGGCCAGCCAGGTCTACGTGCGCAACAAGGTGCGGCAGACGGGCGAGACCGGCATGCGGTCCTTCGAGACGCGGCTGCCGGCCTCGGTCTCGCAGGCCGCGCTGCTCGCGGAGGTCGCACGGCTCAACGCGGACCCTGCCGTGCACGGCATCCTGGTGCAGCTGCCGCTGCCGAAGCACGTCGACGAGGCCGCCGTCACCGACGCCATCGCCCCGCACAAGGACGTCGACGGCTTCAGCATCGTCAACACCGGGCTGCTGGCGGCGCGCGGCGCCGGCATGGTCCCCTGCACGCCGCTCGGCTGCCTGCTGCTGCTCAAGGAGACGCTGCCCGCGCTCGCCGGGCTGAACGCCCTGGTGGTCGGGCGCTCGAACATCGTCGGCAAGCCGATGCTGCAGCTGCTGCTGCGCGAGCACTGCACGGTGACGGTCGCCCATTCGCGCACCCGCAACCTCGCCGACGAATGCCGGCGCGCGGACATCCTGGTCGCCGCGATTGGGCGGCCGCGCATGATCCAGGGCGGCTGGATACGCCCCGGGGCGACCGTGATCGACGTCGGCATCAACCGGATCCGCGTCGACACGCCGGACGGGCCGCGCGAGAAGCTGGTCGGCGACGTCGACTTCGAGTCCGCCGTGCGGGTGGCGGGGGCAATCACGCCGGTGCCGGGCGGCGTCGGGCCGATGACCATCGCCTGCCTGTTGCGCAACACGGTCACCGCGGCCTGCGCGCAGCACGGCCTGGACCCGGCGGGGCTCAGCGGCTGAAGGTGATCTCGCCGTCGTCGGTGAGGTCGAAGCGGGTCGCCATCGGCTCGCGCGGCAGCCCCGGCATGCGCATGATCTCGCCGGTGATCGGGATCACGAAGCCGGCGCCGGCGGCGAGCTGGATCTCGCGCACCGTGACCAGGAAGTCCTTCGGCCTCCCGAGCAGCGCCGGGTTGTCGGACAGCGACTGCTGCGTCTTGGCGATGCACACCGGCAGCTTGCCGAACCCCGCCTTCTCGAGCTGGTCGCGGTCGCGGCGCGCGCGCGCCGTGTAGTCCACGGCCTGGGCGCCGTACATCTCGCGCGCGACGGTCGCGATCTTCTTCTCGATCGGGTCGTTCCAGTCGTAGAGCGGGGTGAAGGCGGGCTCGTTGGCCGCGACCATGTCGCGCACCACCGCCGCGAGCGCGGTGCATCCGGAGCCACCCTCGCTGAACGGCCGCGCCTCCACCGCCTCGACGCCGAGCGCGCGGCACTGCTGCTGCAGCGCGCGCACCTCCTCGTCGGTGTCGGTCGGGAAGTGGTTGATGGCGATGACGCAGGGCTGGCCGAAGCGGCGGATGTTCTCGACGTGCTTCTCCATGTTGGAGAAGCCGCGCAGCATCGCCGCGGGGTCGGGCTGCGAGACCTCGGCGAGCGGCTTGCCGCCGTGCATCTTCAGCGCGCGGATGGTCGCGACCAGCACGGTGCAGGCGGGCGCGAATCCGCCGTAGCGGCAATTGATGTCGAAAAACTTCTCGGCCCCCAGCTCGAATGCGAAGCCGGCCTCGGTCACGACCACGTCGGCGAAGGCGAGCGCGGCCTTGGTCGCGGTGATGCTGTTGGTGCCGTGCGCGATGTTGGCGAATGGTCCGCCGTGGACGAAGGCGGGCGCGCCCTCGGTGGTCTGCACCAGGTTGGGCTTGATGGCCTGCGCCAGCAGGGCCGCCATGGCGCCTACCGCGCCGACGTCGCGCGACGTGACCGGCTTGCCCTCGCGGTCGTAGCCGACCACGATGCGGCCGAGCCGCGCCTTGAGATCGGGGATGCCGTCCGCCAGGCAGAGCACCGCCATGACCTCGCTCGCGGCGGTGATGTCGAAGCCGGTCTCGCGCGGGATGCCTTCGCTCCTGCCGCCGAGGCCGACGATGATGGAGCGCAGCGCGCGGTCGTTCATGTCCATCACGCGCTTCCAGGTCACGTGCCGCGGGTCGAGGCGCGAGGCCTTGCCGCCGTGGTGCAGGTCGTTGTCCACCATCGCGGCCAGCAGGTTGTGCGCGCTCGAGACGGCGTGGAAGTCGCCGTTGAAGTGCATGTTGATGTCCATCACCGGCAGCACCTCGGAGGCGCCGCCGCCGGCGCCGCCGCCCTTCATGCCGAAGACCGGGCCGAGGCTCGGCTCGCGCAGGGCCGCGGCGCTCTTCACGCCGATTTTCGCGAGTCCCTGCACCAGTCCGATGCTGGTCGTGGTCTTGCCTTCGCCGGCCGGTGTCGGCGTGATCGCCGAGACCAGCACCAGCTTGCCGCGGCGGGGCAGGCCCGCGAATGCCTTGAGCGGGAGCTTGGCCTTGTAGCGGCCGTAGAGCTCGAGCACCCCGGGATCGATGCCGAGGCTGCGGACGACTTCCGTGATGGGCTTCATGGGGCGGTCACCTTCTCTAGGAACGGCGCCGGCCGGGGCGCCCGCGGCGCCCCGCGACGGCCTCGACGGCAGCATGCTCCGGCGGCGGCGGCAGCGAGGGCAGTTCGGTCTGCTCGCGCAGGCCGCTCGCGATGAGGCGCCGCAACTCCGCATCCACTGCGCTTTCGGTCGCGACCGGCACGTAGGCCGCGAGGCGCCGGTCCACCTGTTCGCAGGCGCGGCTGTAGAGGTCCTTCGACCCCTGCCGGGCCCAGGTCTCGCGGTTCTCGCGGTCGATGACGGGGTCGGTCAGGTACAGCTCCTGCGGCCAGTACTTGAGCGTGTGCGGCGCGGTGATCAGGTGGTCATTCTGCCTCAAGTGCCCCACCAGGTCTCGCGCCGGCAGGTCCTCGAGCACGCGCACCTCGCGCACGAAGTGCAGGCACTGCCCGCAGACCTCGTTGTCGAACACGAGCTTCGGCAGGCTGAAGGTCAGCACGTAGTCGAGCATGCCGGGGCCGGAGACCGAGTTGACGCCGGCGAGCGCGGCGAGCATCGCGCTGGTCATGGTCTCGGCGCCCGCCTGCGCGTCGAGGAACTTGCCGTCGGACAGCGCCATGTAGGCCTGCGTCGGCAGGCCGAGGGACTTCGCGATCGCGACGTAGGCGACGTTCAGGCGCTGGGCCTCGATCGCGGCCATCGGCGAGCTCGCGGCTTTCATGTGGAAGGTCGCCGGCGCACCGCCGAACAGCACCGGGGCGCCGGGCCTGACGATCTGCGCCATCGTGATGCCGGTGAGCACGTCCACGCAGTGGAAGACCAGCGCGCCCACCAGCGTGACCGGCGCGATCAGCCCCATCAGGGTGACCGGGACGATCTCGACCGGGATGCCGGCCTCGACGCAGTCGAGCAGGTTCTGGCAGGAATCCTCGCCGTAGCGGAAGTTGCCGGTGGCGGTGATGGTGAAGATGGCCATCGGCCTGGCGATGAGCTCGGCGCGGTCGCGGCGGAAGAGCTGCATCATGTCAGCCATGCGCGGCACGCCGTGCTCGCTGAACGCGCCCGAGACGACCGGCTTCTTCGAGTTCGTCAGCACCATGTACAGGCGCCAGGCGTCCGACACCTGGGGCTCGATGTCGGCATTGGTCGAGAACGCAGTCGCGAGGTAGGGGATGTGCGGCAGCCCGTCGCCGAGCCGGGCGTACTCGACGAAGTCGGCCGAGTTCGCGAGCCGGGTCTCGCCGGTGCGGTGGTCCATGATCTTGAGGCCGCTCGAGCCCGGGATGAAATGCACGTTCCAGCCGCCGATCTCGGCCCGCGGCTTGCCGTCGCGGTCGAAGAGCGTGAAGGACTTCGGTGCGGAGGCGATCGCGCGGTCGACGACGTCGGGGTCGAACAGCACGCGCCCGCCGGCGTCGGTCCTGAGCCCCGCGTCGAGCAGGCGCCGGCGCAGCCCCTCGCCGCGGATCTCCATGCCGGTCTCGGACATGATGCGCTTCGCCTCGGCCAGGATGGAGGCGATCAATTCGGGACTCAGCATCTGGATCGTCGGTCTCATAAGGCGGCTCCTGTCTGCTGCGCCTGGCAGCCGGCGACGAACCGGCGGCGCCAGTCCTCCGACTGCGCGACGGCATTGAAGCAGAAGAGGTGGAATCCGGCGACGCCGAGCGTGGCGTCCTCGAGCGCAGGCGCGATCCCGTAGAGGAGCGCATCGGGCCGGTAGGGCCTGGGGCCGAGCAGGCGGCCGACGAGGCCGCCGCGGTGGCGCAACTGGCGCAGCGACGCCCCGACCCCGATGCGCAGCGATGCGGCGAGCAGCGCTCCGCGGTCGAACACGCCGGGCAGGCCGAGCCATGCCGTCAGCGTGATCCCGCGGGCGCGGATTGCGCGCAGCCAGCTGACGAGCGTCGCGGCATCGAAGCACATCTGCGTGACCAGGTAGTTCGCGTACGCCTGCTTCGCCTCGAGTTCGCGCAACAGCGTGGCGCCGTCGGCCGCCGGATGGCCCTCGGGGTGGGCGGCGACGCCGACGTGGCGCAGGCCGTGGTCGTGGTCGGCGATGTCGCGCAGCAGATCGAGCGCCCGGGCGTAGCAGCCGAGTGGCTGCGGGGCATCGCCGCCCGGCACGAAGATGCTGTCGATGCCGAGGTCCGCGAGACGGCGCAGGATTTCCCGGAGATGCGCGCGATCGCGCACCATGCGCGCCGCGACGTGCGGCACGAGCCGGAAGCCGCGCGCTGCGAGCCGGGTACACAGCTCAAGCGTCGGTCCGACGCCCCTGGTCGGCGAGCAGGTCACGGCGACCCACGCGCCGGGCTCGAGCACCGCGAGGCGCTCCTCGATGCTCGGGCTCGGGAACACCTCCATGTAGGTCTCGTGCACCGCCTGCGCGAGCGCGCGCCATTGCGACGCGGTCAGGCCGGCCGCCGCCGTCACGGTCATGGCCGGCGCCTCGTGCGCCGCCGTCCGGACTCGGGCGCGGCCGCGGACGGCCGGGGCAGGGTGACCGCCTTCCCGAGTTCGGGATAAGGGTCGGTGCCGTGCGGGATGGCCATCGCCGCCACGAAATGGCGCTGGAAGTCGGGCTCGATCGCGGTTTCCACTTTCTCGACCTGCCGCACCCATTCCTCGATCAGCGGTCGCGACGCCGCGTCCAGTAGCGCGATGCGCGCGCCGGTGCCGGCCGCGTTGCCGGCGGAGGAGACGGCGTCGAGCGCGCAATCCGGGATCATGCCGAGCGTCATGGCGTACTTGACGTCGATGTGCGAGCCGAAGGCGCCCGCCAGCCGGATGCGGTCCACCTTCTGCACCCCGAAGCGGTCCATCAGGAGCTTCGCGCCGGCGTAGAGCGCGGCCTTCGCGAGCTGGATCGCGCGCACGTCGTTCTGGCGGATGCGCAGCTCCGGCGTGCCGGCATGCAGCAGGTACGCAAAGGTGCGGTCCTCGGCGACCACGCGCGGGCTGCGCGCCGCCATCGCGCCGGGAATTGTGCCGTCCGGCAGGAGCAGCCCCGCGAGGTACATCTCGGCGATCGCCTCGATGATGCCGGAGCCGCAGATGCCGGTGACGCCCGCCGCCGGCAGCTGCGACTCGAACGCGGGATCGTCCGACCACAGGTCGCAGCCGATCACCTTGAAGCGCGGCTCGAGCGTCTCGCGGTCGATGCGCACGCGCTCGATGGCGCCCGGCGCCGCGCGCTGGCCGCCGCTCACCTGGGCGCCCTCGAAGGCTGGCCCGGTCGGGCTGGAGGCCGCAAGCAGCCGCCGGCGGTTCCCGAGAATGATTTCGGCGTTGGTGCCCACGTCCACGATCAGCGTGACTTCGTCGCGTTCCCAGGGCGCCTCCGCGAGCAGCACTGCCGCCGCGTCTGCGCCGACGTGGCCGGCGATGCAGGGCAGGGCATAGACGCGGCCGCCCGGATGGATGCCGATGCCGAGCCCGGCGGCCGGCAGGTCGACGGCCTCGTCGGTCGCGAGCGCGAAGGGCGCCGTGCCGAGTTCCACCGGGTTCAGCCCGAGCGCGAGGTGGTGCATGACCGGGTTGCCGACCAGCGTCATCTCGAGCACGTCGCCGGGCGCGAATCCCGCCTGCTGCGCCGCCGCCGCGACCAGCTCGGCGATCGCCTCGCGCACGACCCGCGTGAGCTCGGCCTCGCCGCCCGGGTTCATCATGATGTACGACACGCGGCTCATCAGGTCTTCGCCGAAGCGGATCTGCGGGTTCATGCGCCCGGCGCTGCCGACGACCTCGCCGCTGGCGAGATCGCAGAGGTGCACGGCGATCGTGGTCGAGCCGACGTCCACCGCGGCGCCGGCCAGCCGGTCGCGGAAACCGGGCCAGACCGCCGCGATCTCGCGTCCGTCGCGGACCGCGACCGTGACCCGCCAGCCGCCGTCACGCAGCGCCCGCTGCAGTGACTGCAGCGCCGGCAGCGAGATCGACAGGCCCTCCAGCCGCCACTCGGCGCGCAGGGCCGCCAGCAGCCGCTCGAGATCGCCGCTCGGGTCGTGCATGTCAGGCTGGGCGACCTCGACGAAGAAAGCGCGCAGCACCGGGTTCAGCTCGATGTCGTGCGCTTCGAAGGGTTTGCGCACCACGGGGTGGTGCACCTGGCTGCCGGGCGGCACGTCGATCGCGACGTCCTCCTGCACGCAGGCCTGGCAGCCCAGGCGCCGGCCGGCGGGAATTCCAAGCCGCCTGCGCAGCCGGGACTCGGCCGGGCCCTCGGCGCTGACGCTCGCGGCGCGCGACACGATGCCGTGCTTCGCGAGTTCGCCTTCCACGACCTGCACCTGGCAGCGCGTGCAGAGGGCCCGGCCGCCGCACACCGAATCGAGATCGACACCGAGCGCCCGCGCGGCCGCCAGCACGGTGGTGCCCCGCGGGAACCGGCCGCGCTTGCCCGATGGAGAGAAGACGACCAGCGGATCCTGTGCGCCGCCGTTCATCGGCCGCTCATGCCGGCGCGCCCGGTGCGCGGTTGCGCCGGTTGCTGCGCCGGCCGCGCGCCTCGCCGCCCTCGGGCGGCGGCTCGCGGTAATGGCGCATCCAGGCGGCGCACTGCGGATCGTGGCCCATGACGACGTTGGCGCCGCGCACGGCCTGCATCAGCTCCGGGTGCAACGGGTTGGTGATCGCGGAGGTCATGCCGGCGCCGATTGCCATGCCGATGAAGGCCGCATTCAGCCCGTTGCGGTTCGGCAGGCCGAAGCTGAGATTCGAGGCGCCGCAAGTCGTGTTGACGCCGAGTTCCTCGCGCAGCCGCCGCACCAGCGCGAGCACCTGCCGGCCGGCGTCGTTGATCGCGCCGACCGGCATCACCAGCGGGTCCACGACCACGTCGCTCGCCGGAATGCCATGGTCGCGCGCGCGCTCCACGATGCGGCGCGCCACCTGGAAGCGCACGTCGACGTCCTGGGAGATGCCGGTCTCGTCGTTGCTGATCGCGATGACCGCGCAGCCGTACTTGCGAACCAGCGGCAGCACGCGCTCGAGGCGCTCCTCCTCGCCGGTGACGGAGTTCAGCAGCGCCTTGCCCTGGTAGGCGGCGAGCCCGGCCTCCAGCGCCTCGACGATGGAGGAATCGATGCACAGCGGGACATCGGTGACCGACTGCAGCAGGCGGATGCAGTCGGCGAGGATCTTCGGCTCGTCCGCCAGCGGGATGCCGGCATTGACGTCGAGCACCAGGGCGCCTGCTTCGACCTGCGCGAGCGCATCGGCGACCACGCGATCGAAGTTTCCCGCCTTCATCTCCTCGGCGAGCAGCTTGCGGCCGGTCGGGTTGATGCGCTCGCCGATCACGACGAAGGGCTGGTCGAAGCCGATGGTGACGGTGCGGCTCCGGGAACCGATGACGGTGCGGGTCATGGGGCGGTGCCTCCGGCGCGTTCGATCAGCCCGCCGGCCTTGACGACCGACTCGAGGAACTCGTCCGGAAAGCGGCGCTCGAGCTCGGCCGCGCGCGCGGCGACGAGCTGCTCGAGGTCGCCCTCGACCTGCTCGGTTTCGCGGCGCCAGTCGGCCAGGTAGGCGTCGCTGGCGCCGCGGCCGGCGCGCATCGCGGCGCGGTCGATCGCCTGCGCGAAGCGCGGCGGCAACTCGCGCTTGACGCGGCTGCGGCCTGCCTGGCCGATCACCTGCGCCGGGATGTCGCGCCAGAAGATGCTGGTCAGCTTCGCCATTGCACGAGCTGCGCCGTAACCGCGCGGTCGAGGGGGCCGAATCCGCAATGGCGGCGTTCGTAGGCGAGCCCGAGGAAGCGCGCGTGCCCGCGCGCGCGCTCGTCGAGCGCCGGATCGTCGGCCTGCGACAGGTACACGAGCCGCCGGTAATTGCCGAAATACTGCGGCAGCAGCTCCGGGTGGCGGTCGAGGCCGAGGCCGCGCCGCACCAGGCGGTCGAAGTGCCGCACCAGGAAGTCGGTGAGATAGAAGGTGCCGGGTTCCGCCCCGGCCAGTGCATGGAACTGGTCGCTGCCGGCCAGGAACTCGTAGCAGTGCGCCCCCGGCAGCCGCTCCACGCCGAACTCGGCGACCACGCGGTCGACCTCGCCCCGGCTGCCGCAGTCGGCGTAAGCGACGAACACGTGCGCGAACTCGCGCTTGCCCTCCGCGATGGCCTCGCGCAGGGCCGGCGCAATGCGCTCCGGGCGGTTGTGCAGTTCGGCGGGCAGGCAGCGCAGCGTCACGTGCGACCAGCCGTTCAGGCGGCGCAGCTCGTGCAGTTCGCGCCCGAGGGCGCCGCAGCCGATGATGAGGACCGGGGAGGAGGGCATCGCCGTGCCCCGCGCCTCAGGCGCGCGCCGCGCGCCGCTCCTGCACCAGGCGCTTCGCGGTCTCGACCGCGGTCGCGGCGTCGCGGCAGTAGGCATTGGCGCCGATGGCGCGGCCGAATTCCTCGTTCAGCGGCGCGCCGCCGACCAGCACGATGTGCGCATCGCGCAGGCCCTGCTCCTTCATCGCATCGATGACGACCTTCATGTACGGCATGGTGGTCGTGAGCAGCGCCGACATGCCGAGGATGTCCGGCTGGTGCTCGCGCAGCGCCGCGAGGTACGCGTCTGCGTGCGTGTTGATGCCGAGGTCAACCACCTCGAAGCCGGCGCCTTCCATCATCATGCCAACCAGGTTCTTGCCGATGTCGTGGATGTCGCCCTTGACCGTGCCGATGACCATCTTGCCGATGGGTTCGGCGCCGGTCTCGCTCAGGATCGGCTTCAGCACCGCCATGCCGGCCTTCATCGCGTTGGCGGCGAGCAGCACCTCGGGCACGAACAGGATGCCGTCGCGGAAGTCCGCGCCGACGATGTTCATGCCGCCGACCAGGGCCTCGTCGAGCACGCGCTTGGCCTCCCAGCCGCGCCCCAGCAGGATGTTCACGCCCTCGACGATCTCGTCGGCGAGGCCGTCGTAGAGGTCGTCGAACATCTGCTCGACGAGCTCGCCGTCCGGCAGGTCGGCGAGGTTGAAGTCGGCGGCGGGTCCGGCGGTCGCGGTCATGACCGCCTAAGCTAAACGATCGTTCAACAACAAATCAAGCTGCGTTGACCGGTTCGCGGCTTATGTTGTACGCTTGTTCAACAAGCATTCCCCGGCGGCGCCGACCCCCGATGCGCATCCCGCACAGCCTCAGGACCACGCCATTCCACGCGCGCACCGCGCCGCTCATGCAGGGCCAGAACTGGCGCCGCTGGGCCGGCTGCGCCGCCGCCAGCTGCTACGAGTTCACGCACGACCGCGAGTACGCGGCGGTCCGCAACGCCGCCGCGCTGTTCGACGTCTCGCCGCTGCACAAGTACCGCGTGTCCGGGCGGGACGCGACCCGCCTGCTGGACCGCATCGTGACGCGCAACGTCGCGAAGACGCAGCCGGGGCGGGTGATCTACATGAGCTGGTGCGATGCCCGTGGCAAGGTCATCGACGACGGCACCATCACGCGTCTCGACGAGCAGTCGTACCGGATGACATCGGCGGAGCCCGGCCTGCGCTGGCTGCACCGCAATGCGTACGGCATGGAGGTGCGCCTCGAGGACGTCTCGGAACGCTGGGGGGCGCTCGCGCTGCAGGGGCCGCTGTCGCGCGCGGTGCTGAATGCCGCGGCGCGCGATCCCGTGGACGGGCTGAAGTACTTCCGCATGATGGACAATCGCATCGCGGACGTCGACGTGCAGGTCTCGCGCACGGGTTACACCGGCGACCTGGGCTACGAGATCTGGGTGCCGGAGCAGGGCGCGCTCGCGGTCTGGGACGCGCTGATGGCCTGCGGTGCCGACTACGGCATCATGCCCGCCGGCATCTGGGCACTGGACGTCGCGCGCATCGAGGCGGGCCTGGTGATGCTCGACGTCGACTACCACTCGGCGCACCGGGCGATGATCGAGGCGCAGAAGTCCACGCCGTTCGAGTTGTCGCTCGACTGGTCGGTGACGCTCGACAAGGGCCCGTTCAACGGCAAGCGTGCGCTGGCCGCGGAAAAGGCGCGCGGCCCGGCCTGGCGCTTCGTGGGTATCGAGGTGGACTGGGACTCGTTCGAGCGCCTGTACCAGGACGTCGATCTCTCGCCCGCGCTGCCGATGGTCGCCTGGCGCGCGAGCGTGCCGATCTACCGCGGCGGCCGCCAGGTCGGCTATGCCTCCAGCGGCGTGTGGTCGCCGCTGCTGAAGAAATACCTGGCGCTCGCCCACATCTCGGCGCCGCACTTCCATCCGGACACGCCGGTCGAGATGGAAATGACCGTCGAGCACCGCCGGCTGCGCGCCGGCGCCCGGGTACGCAGGCTCCCGTTCTTCGACCCGCCGCGGAAGAGAGCATGAGCGGGGCGAACCACTACGACGCCATCGTCATCGGCGGCGGCCACAACGGCCTCGTCAACGCCGCCTACCTCGCGCGCGCCGGGAAGAAGGTCGTGGTGCTGGAGCGGCGCGAGCTGCTCGGCGGCGCCGCGGTCAGCGAGCAGCTGTTCCCGGGCTTCACGTTCTCGGTGTTCTCCTACGTCGTGAGCCTGCTGCGGCCCGAGATCATCCGCGACCTCGAGCTGCCGAAGCACGGCATGCAGATCCTGCCGCTGGAGAGCACCGTCACGCCGCTGCCGGACGGCGACTACTTCGCGATGTGGGGTGACGCCGACCTGACGCGGCGCGAGATCTGCCGCCATTCGCCGCTGGATGCCGAGGCCGTGACCGAGTTCGGCCGGCTGATGTCGCTGATGGCGCGCGCGGTCAAGCCCATCCTCGGCATGATCCCGCCCGATCCGACCTCGCTCGCGCCCTCCGACCTGCGCGGGCTGCTGAAGCTGGGCCGGCACTTCAGGTCGCTGGGCGAGGAGAAGTTCCACGCGCTGTGGAAGCTCATGACGATGAGCTCGGCCGACTACCTCGACGAGTGGTTCGAGTGCGGGCCGCTGAAGGCGACGAAGTCGGCGAGCGGCATCATCGGCACCTTCATGGGCCCGCGCTCGCCGGGCTCGGCCTACGTGCTGCTGCACCACTACATGGGCGAGATCGACGGCGCCTACCGCGCCTGGGGCTTCTGCAAGGGCGGCAACGGCACGATCAGCAACGCGATCGCGGCGGCGGCACGCGCGCGCGGCGCGGACCTGCGCACCGGCTCGCCGGTGAAGCAGGTGCTGGTGAAGGGCGGCCGCGCCACGGGCGTCGTGCTCGAGAACGGGGACGAGTACCACGCGCCGGTCGTGGTCTCCGGCCTGGACGCACGGCGCACGTTCCTCGATCTCGTGGATGCGCGCGAATTGCCGGACGACCTGGTCGCCGAGATCCGGCGTTTCCGCTTCCGCGGCTCCTCCGGCAAGGTCAACCTCGCGCTGTCGGAGCTGCCGGACTTCAGCTGCATGCCGGGCGTCGGCGTGCAGCACAAGGGCGCCTTCTCCATCAGCCCGAGCGTGGACTACCTCGAGCGCGCCTACGACGACGCCAAGCACGGCGAATTCTCGCGCCGCCCGTACATGGACATCGTGTTCCCGTCCATGATCGACCCGGGCATGGCGCCGCCCGGGCGGCACGTCGCCAGCATCTTCGTGCAGTACTGCCCATACCACGTCAATGGCGGCTGGACCGACGCGAAGCGCGAGGCCTTCGGCGACGCGGTGGTGGACACGCTCGCGGAATACGCCCCCAACCTCAAGCGCGCGATCCTGCACCGGCAGGTGCTGACGCCCGCGGACATCGAGGCGAAGACCGGATTGTCCGAGGGCAACATCTTCCAGGGCGAGCTCGCGCTGCAGCAGCTGTTCTTCCTGCGCCCGGCGGTACGCTGGGCCGGTTACCGCACGCCGATTGCGGGTTACTACCAGTGCGGCTCGTCCACGCACCCGGGCGGCGGCGTCATGGGCGCGCCCGGGAAGCTGGCCGCCGAGCGCATCCTGGCGGACGCATGAGCCGCGAGTTCGACAGCGTCGTGATCGGCGCGAGCGCGGACGGCCTGGTCGCGGCCACGGTGCTCGCGCGCGCCGGCCGGCGGGTGCTGGTGCTGGAAGCGGAACAGGAACCCGGCGGCACCTGCCGGGAGATCGAGTTCGCGCCGAGGTTCCGCGCCGCGCCGCTCGCCGCCGATCTCGGCCACGTGCACGAGGAGGTGCTGCGCGCCACGGGGGCGATGCTTCCCACCGCGGTCGCGCCCGATCCCTGCGCGGTCGCGCTCGGCGAAGCCGGGCCGCTCGCCATCCGCCGCTCGCCCGCAGCGACGGCGGAGGGCCTGCGGCGGCTTTCGGCGCAGGATGCCGCGGCCTGGCCCGCCTTCGCCGCCGGGATGCACGCGCTCGCGGGCTTCCTCGGCGAACTGTTGCGCCGGCCCGCGTTCGCGTTCGACGCGACGGGCCGCCGCGAGCTGATGTCGCTCGCGGCCCTCGGCC
>CAZYPM010000003.1:0-39816 GCA_964649205.1 uncultured Steroidobacteraceae bacterium | reverse complement strand
ATGGCCCGACCTTGCGGCCGCGCTCGGCCTCGTGCTCGTGATCGAGGGCGTGCTGCCGTTCCTGAGCCCTGCGGGCGTGCGCCGCGCCGCCGCGGCGATGTCGGAGGCCGGCGATGCCGTGCTGCGCTTCGCGGGCGCGGCCAGCATGGTCGCGGGCGTGCTGCTGATCTGGCTCGTGCGCGCCTAGGGACCGGCTGACATGGGCAAGGTCGTCGTCGTGGTCGGCGCGCAGTGGGGCGACGAGGGCAAGGGCAAGGTGGTGGACCTGCTGACCGAGCGCGCGGCGGCCGTGGCGCGCTTCCAGGGCGGCCACAATGCCGGCCATACGCTGGTGATTGCCGGCGAGAAGACCATCCTGTCGCTGATCCCGTCCGGCGTGCTGCGCGGGCACGTGCACTGCTTCATCGGCAACGGCGTGGTCGTGTCGCTCGCCAAGCTGCTCGAGGAGGCGGACATGCTGGGCGCGCGCGGCGTGCCGGTGTTCGAGCGCCTCACCGTGAGCCCGAAGTGCCCGTTGATACTCCCCTCGCATGCCGCCATCGACCGCGCGCGCGAGGCTGCATCCGGCGCGAACCGGATCGGCACGACAGGCCGCGGTATCGGCCCGGCCTACGAGGACAAGGCGGCGCGCCGCGCGGTGCGGGCCGGGGACCTGCTTGCTCCCCGGCATTTCGAGCAGCGCCTGCGCGAACAGCTCGATTATCACAACTTCCTGCTGCAGCATTATCTGCGCGAATCACCGGTCGATTTCGCCGCGACGCTCGCGGAGTGCCTGGCCCAGGCCGAGCGCATACGCCCGCTGATCGGCGACGTGACCCGGGGTCTGCGCGACATCCGCGCCGCCGGGGGCAGCGTGCTGATGGAAGGCGCGCAGGGGACGCTGCTCGACGTGGACCACGGCACCTACCCGTTCGTCACGTCCTCGAACACGGTCGCCGGCTACGCCGCGGTCGGCACCGGGCTCGGCGCGCGCGACATCGACGGCGTGCTCGGCGTCGTCAAGGCCTACACGACGCGCGTCGGCGCCGGGCCGTTCCCGACCGAGCTCGACGACGAAGCCGGCCGCCACCTCGCCCGCGTGGGGCAGGAGTTCGGCGCGGTCACCGGCCGGCCGCGGCGCACCGGCTGGTTCGACGCAGTCGCGCTGGCGGACTCGATCGTGAACAACGGCATTACGGCGCTGTGCGTCACCAAGCTCGACGTGCTGGACGGGCTGGAGGACGTGAAGCTCTGCGTGAGCTATGGCGAGGACGGCACGCCGGTCTACGAGCAGCTCCCCGGCTGGGAGGCTTCGACTGTTGGCCTGCGCTCGCTGGCGGAACTGCCGCGGGCCGCGCGCGCGTACCTGGCGCGACTCGAGGAAATCTGCGGCGTTCCGGTCACGATCGTTTCGACCGGCCCGGACCGGGACCAGACCATCATCACGCAGCACCCGTTCGACTGAACGGGCGCAGGGTCATGCGAGCAGCCGCTCCAGGCGATCAAGCGCCGTCGTGAGGTTGTGCGCGACCTTGCGGTCGGCACGCCGCTGCCGCTCGAGCGCCGCATGGAAGCTGCGCGCCGGGTCGGTGAGCGCCTTGCGGTCGAGCGCGAGCCCATGGCGCGCCAGCACCGGCGCGAGCTCGCGCGCGCGCCGGCGCAGGTCGCGGCGCGTGCTGTCGAAGGCGTGGTCCACCAGCCGCCTGCGGTCGGCGTAACGGAACACGTTCGAGAAGAACATCCGGCGGTCGCCGCGGTCCGGTTCCAGCAGCACGATCTCGGCGCGCGGGAAGCGGTCATGATAGGCGGCGACGCCCACCTGCATGCGCGAGCGGATCAGCGCGCGGAAGGTCTGGCCGAGCACCACGGGCAGTCCGTGACGCGTGAGCTCGATCTCGTGGGCGCCGTCCGTGTCCTCGGACGCATCGAAGGGCACCAGCGGGTTGATGCCGAACAGGAGATCCGCGCCCGCCTCGAGCACCACCGAGGCGTGCATGGTCCGCAGCAGCGCGCCGTCGGCGTAGGTCTGGCCGTCGATCTCGACCGGCGGGTAGAGGCCGGGCAGGGCGGTGCTCGCCTGCACGGCGCGCGAGATCGGCACGTGGTCGAGGCCGGGCTCGCCGAAGCGCGCGGCTTCCCCGGTATTGAAGTTGGTCGCGACCACGAACAGGCGGCGGCGCAGCTTGCGGAAATCGTTGGTGCGGCCGCCGCTGTCGTACAGCCGCCGCAGGTAGCGTTCGAACGGCGCGCTGTCGAGGATGCCGGCCGGCATTGCCGCCGCCAGCGGCGCCAGCACCTCCGCCAGCCCCTGCGACAGCGGCGCCCGAGCGTATTGCACCAGCGCCTCGAGCGCGAGGCGCGGCAGCCGGGCGAGCCGGCCCGCGTACTCGCCGAAGGCGGGCTTCATGAAGAGTGCCGGGTGCGCCGGGTCGAAGCCGGCGTCGTTGCTGATCGTGATGCGGCCGATGTCCACGGGCTTCAGGCCGTTCGCGAGACCCGCGGCCAGCATGGAGCCCGAGCTCACGCCGGCGTAAGCGAAGAGGTTGCAGGGATCGAAGCCCTCGATGCACTCGGTCAGCGCCTGCAGCGCGCCCAGCTCGTAGAACGCGCCCAGCGGCCCGCCGCCCGCCAGCGCGAGCCCGATCCTCCTGCTGGTGCGCGGCCTGGCGGCCGTCTGCAATGTCAGCACGGCGCAGTGTGCCGCACGCGGCTCCCCTCAGCCGGCGGCGGACCGGCGGCGGGTGCTGGCCGCGCGCTTATGCGCCTTGCCCCCGGCGCCGGCGAGCTTCTCGACACTGTGCGAGAGTTCCTCGACCTTGCGCGCGAGCGCCGTGATCTCCTCGGCGGTCGGCATGCCGAGCTGGTGCATCGCGCGCTGCACGCGCGACTGGAAGATCTTCTCGAGGTTGTCCCAGGTCTCGGTCGCCTGTTCCTTGACGTCGTCCACGCGCTTGTTGACCGTCTTCTGCGCGCCCTGGAACGCCTGCATCACCACGCTCTTCGCGGCGTCCAGCGCGCCGCCCTGCAGCTTCGAGCCTTCGCGCATCAGGTCCTCGAACACCTTGGGCGCGCCGGCCTGCGCCCGCGACAGGGCGCCGAGTCCCGCCAGCCAGATCTGGTGGGCCGAATAGAGCAGGTTGTCGCCGCCCTTGGACCCTGCGGACGCGCCGAGCTTGCCCTTTTTCTTCGCCGCCATGATCCTCTCCTAGCCAAGGGAGGGCCGCGCGCCATCCCGCCACGAAGAATACCGCTTTCCGGGCAGGAGTTCATGATGGCCGCCGCGAAATCGCCCGCATTTCCCTACGACCAGAAACCCTACACCTACGACGGCCCGGCCCTGAAAAAGGCCTGGGAACGGTTGCATGCCGGCGATCGCGAGCCGTATCCCGAGGACGCGAAGCTGCAGCAGGCATGGCGCGCCTACCATCGCGGCGACTTTGCGGACGCGATCGCGCAAGGCGCGAAGCTCGGCGCCAGGGGCGCGACCGTGGCCAGCAAGGCAGCCGCGGTCGCCGCCACCTACCTCGAGGACGACGACCGGCGCGCGCTGAAACTGCTCGAAGACGCCGCCAAACGCTCGGAGCAGGCGACCAAACAGGCGCCCGACGACGCCAATGCCTGGTACATGCAGGCTTTCGTGCTCGGCCGCTACGCGCAGCGCATCTCGATCGTGAAGGCGCTGGCCGAGGGCATCGGCGGCAAGGTGAGGAAGGCGCTCGACCGCGCGCTCGAACTCGAACCGAAGCACGCGGATGCGCACATCGCGCTCGGCCTGTACCACGCCGAGATCATCGACAAGGTCGGCGCGCTGGCCGGCCGCCTGACCTACGGCGCGGACGCCGCGAAGTCGGTGAAGCATTTCGAGCAGGCGATCAAGCTCAATCCGGCCTCCGCGATCGCGCACATGGAGTACGCCAACGGGCTGCTGATGCTGCACGGCGACGGCCAGAAGAAGAAGGCGGTCGAGCTCTATCGCAAGGCGGCGGCGATGAAGCCGGCCGACGCGATGGAGCGGCTCGACGTCGAGCAGGCGAAGGCGGAACTCGAGTAGCGGTCAGCGCGCCGCGGCGAGATACGAACCCATCAGCAAGGCGAGCACGACCTTCTCGAATTCCTCGTGGAAGCGCGCCGTGACCGCGCCCGGGTCCGGCACGCGCTTGTAGTCCGCGATCAGCCCGAACTGCACCTGCCCGGCGTAGGACAGGATGCTGATGCCGAGCCCGATGTCGCCGGACTGCGGCACCCAGAAGATCAGCCGCGCGATCGGGCTGCCGGCAAGGTACAGGCGCTGCGGCGGGCCCGGCACGTTGGTCGCGACCGCGCTCGCCTTGGTCGAGAGCAGGTCGATCGCCGCGGTCTCGACCTGGCCGGGCATCATGCCGAGCGCCGCCATCAGGCCGAGTGTCAGCACCGGCTGGTACGAGCTCTTGAGCGCGCTCATGGCGGCGTGCACCGCGAACACCCGCTCGAGCGGGTTGCGGATCCCGACCGGCAGCTCGAGAAACACCAGGCCGAAGTGGTTGCCGAGCTCGGCCGCGGCGGCCGGGTCGCGCAGGTTGACCGGCACGGTCGCGCGGATCGTCATGCCGTCGGTGTCCTCGCCGTGCGAGCGCAGGTAGCTGCCGAGGGCGCCGGCCGCGGTCGACATCAAGAGGTCGTTGATGGTGCAGCCGAGCGCCCTGGCGACGGCCTTGACCTCGGCCAGTGGCAACGGGTCGGTCCAGGCCGCGATCTTGCGCGTGCCGAGCGCGCCCTTGAAGCGTGTCGGCGGGTCGTCCGGCAGCGTCGCGACGCGCGCGAGCTCGGCCGCGATGCCGAGTGCGTGTTTCGCCAGCTCGTTGGCCTGCTCCGGGTGGCGCGTGAGATCCATCGCCTTGCCGAACCACTGCGCGCCCTCGGCGTAGGCTTTCTGCACCAGGCCGAGGCCCGGCACGCCGAGGCGGCCGAGCCAGGGCAGCCCGTCACCATCGCCGCCGCGGCGCTTCTTCCGCCCCGGCGCCTGCGGCGCGTCCGGGCCCGCCGGCGCGGGCGCCGGCTGCAGGTCGGTCAGCGTCAGGAACACGCGCACCATCGCCATGCCGTCCGCGTAGCAATGGTGGATGCGCAGGATCACCGCCGTGCCGCGCTCGAAGTTCTCGACGAAATGGAATTGCCACATCGGGCGGCGGCGGTCGAGATCGGTGCCCGCGAGCTCCGAGACGAGCTCCTCGAGTTCCGCCTGGCCCGCGGGCGCGGGCAGCGCGATGCGCGTCACGTGCTGGTCGAGGTCGAAGTCGGTGTCCGGTTCCCAGCTCGCGGAGACCGTGTCCTGCACGGCGCGGCAGCGGAAGCGCGGGAACCGCAGGAACCGCTCCTCGATGGTCGCGCGGAAGCGGGTGAAGTCCAGATGCTCGTCGAATACCACGACCCCGACGATCATCATCAGGTTGGTCGGGCGGTCCATGCGCAGCCACGCAGAGTCGACCGCGGACATGCGTTCCGGTTGTTTTTGCATGGGTTTAGACTGGATGATAACCGCAATCGGCAGGGGAGCAGCAGATGGCGTACTTCGTCACCGGAGCCACCGGATTCATCGGCAGATACCTGGTGGAGCGGCTGCTGGCGCGCGGCGAGCGCGTGTACGTGCTGGTGCGCCCGCAGTCGATGCAGAAGGTCGAGGCGCTGCGCGACTGGTGGGGCGCGCGCGGCAGCCGCGTGGTCCCGGTCGCGGGCGACCTGGCCGAGCCGAACCTGGGCGTGTCGAAGGCCGACCTGAAGCGGCTCACCGGCAAGGTGCAGCACCTGTTCCACCTGGCGGCGGTGTACGACCTGCAGGCCGGCAGCGAGCAGCAGGATGCGGCGAACATCGTCGGCACCGACCATGCGCTGCAGTTCGCGGAGACCGTGCAGGCCGGGTGTTTCCACCTGACCAGCTCGATCGCCTCAGCGGGCCTCTACAAGGGCACGTTCCGCGAGAACATGTTCGAGGAGGCGACCGGCCTCGAGCATCCGTACTTCCGCACCAAGCACGAGTCGGAGGCGATGGTGCGCAGCCGCTGCAAGCGCCCGTGGCGCGTCTACCGCCCGGGCATCGTGGTCGGCCACTCGCAGACCGGCCACATCGACAAGGTGGACGGCCCGTACTACTTCTTCAAGGCGCTGCAGAAGCTCAGGCACTCGCTGCCGCCGTGGTTCCCGCTGATCGGGCTCGAGGGCGGCTACATCAACCTGGTGCCGGTGGACTTCGTCGCGGCGGCGATGGACCACCTGGCGCACGTGCCGGGCCAGGACGGGCAGTGCTTCCACCTCACGGACCCGCGCCAGCGCCGCGTCGGCGAGGTGCTGAACCTGTTCGCGCGCGCGGGCCACGCGCCGACCATGGCCTTCCGCGTGGACCCGAAGCTGCTCGAACTGGTGCCGGCCGGGGTCACGGCCACGGTCGAGAACTACCGGCCGCTGCAGCAGGTCGTGGACACGATCCTGCGCGACCTGCGCATCCCGCGCGACGTCATGCAATTCTTCAACTGGCAGACGCGCTTCGACTCGACGCGGGCGCAGCGCCTGCTCGACGGCGCCGACATCCGCGTGCCGCCGCTCGAGGACTACGCCTGGCGGCTGTGGGACTACTGGGAGCGTCACCTCGACCCGGACCTGTCGCTGGACCGCAGCCTCGCCGGCGCGGTGCGCGGCAAGGTGGTGCTGATCACCGGCGGCTCGTCGGGCATCGGCCTGGCCGCGGCCGAGCGCTGCGCCGAGGCCGGCGCGAAAGTCGTCATCGTCGCGCGCGACCCGGAGAAGCTGGAGGCGGCGCGCGCGCAGCTCGCCACGCGCAGCGCGACGGTGTTCGCCTACCAGTGCGACATCGCGGACAACGCGGCCTGCGACGCGTTCGCCCGGCAGGTGCTGGAGGAGCACGGCGGCGTGGACGTGCTGGTCAACAACGCCGGCCGCTCCATCCGCCGCTCGATCGACCTGTCCTACGACCGCTTCCACGACTTCGAGCGCACCATGCAGCTCAACTATTTCGCGGTCGTGCGCCTGACGATGGCGCTGATCCCGTCGCTGCTGGAGCGCGGCGGACACGTGGTCAACATCTCTTCGATCGGCGTGCTGTCGAATGCGCCGCGCTTCTCCGCCTACGTCGCCTCGAAGGCGGCGATGGAGGCCTGGACGCGCTGCGCGGCGTCCGAGTTCGCCGACCGCGGGCTGACCTTCACGATCATCAACATGCCGCTGGTGCGCACGCCGATGATCGCGCCGACCAAGATCTACGAGCAGATGCCGGTGGCGACGCCGGAGGAGGCCGCCGACATGGTGGCCGAGGCGATCATCACGCGGCCGAAGCGCATCGCCACCAAGCTCGGCATCTTCGCCGAGGTGCTGCACCTGATCGCGCCGCGCATCACCGAGGTGGTCATGAACACCGCCTACCGGATGTTCCCGGACTCGTCGGCGGCGAAGGGGGAGCAGGGCGAGAAGAAGCCCGACGCGCCGCCGACGCAGGAAGCGGTCGTGTTCGCCTCGATCCTGCGCGGCGTGCACTGGTAATGTGTCAGAATGGTGCCCAGGAGAGGACTCGAACCTCCACGCCTCTCGGCACTAAGACCTGAACCTAGCGCGTCTACCAATTCCGCCACCTGGGCACAGGTTGCGGCCGGGGCGACCCCGGCTGAGGGCGCGTCAATTTACGCAGGCACCTGTTCCATGTCAATCGCACTGAATCCATGACTCGCAAGTCGCGCTGGCAGGACCGCGACCCGCGTTTCGGCGAGGAATCCGCACGCTACGAGCGCCCGGTGCCGAGCCGCGAATGGCTCCTGAAATCGCTCGCCGAGGCGCGCGAGCCGCTGGCCTTCGAGGCGCTCGCACAGCGGCTCGGCGTGCAGGAGCCGGAGCGTGCGGCGCTCGCGAAACGCCTCGAGGCGATGGTGCGCGACGGGCAGCTGCTCAGGAATCGCGCCGGCCAGTACTGCCTGATCGACCGCCTGTCGCTGGTGGTCGGCACCGTCAGCGGCCACCGCGACGGCTTCGGCTTCCTGGCGCCGGACGGCGGCGGCGACGACCTGTTCCTGCCGTACCGCGAAATGCGCATGCTGTTTCCGGGCGACCGCGTCGCCGCGCGCGTTGCCGGGCGCGACGAGCGCGGCCGCCCCGAGGGCGCCGTGGTCGAGGTGCTGGAGCGGCGCACCCGGCAGGTCGCGGGACGCTTTTCGCTCGAGGCCGGCGTCGGCTTCGTGGTGCCGGACAACCGCCGCATCAGCCAGCGCGTGGTGGTGCCGCGCGAGCATGCCGGGCCGGCGCGCCATGGCGACCTCGCGGTGGTGGAGATCGTCGAGCAGCCGAGCCGCCAGCGCGATCCGGTCGGCCGGGTGCTGCGGGTGCTGCCGGAAGGCGGCGGCGCGGCGACCGCGATCGACCTCGCGATCGCCTCGCACGGGCTGTCGCACGAGTTCCCGGGAGAGGCGCTCGCCGTCGCGCGCCGCTTCGGCCGCGAGGTGGACGCGGCCGCGGCCGCCGGGCGCGAGGACCTGAGGCGCCTGCCGCTGGTCACCATCGACGGCGAGGACGCGCGCGACTTCGACGACGCCGTGTGGGCGGAGGAGACGTCGCAGGGATTCCGCCTGATCGTCGCGATCGCGGACGTCAGCCACTACGTGCGCCCGGGCACGGCGCTCGACGCCGAGGCGCGCGAGCGCGCGACTTCGGTGTACTTCCCGGGCCGCGTGCTGCCGATGCTGCCCGAGGAGCTCTCCAACCACCTGTGCTCGCTGATGCCGCAGGTGGATCGCCTGTGCATGGTCTGCGACCTGCAGGTGACCCGGGCCGGCAACGTCTCCAGGAGCCGCTTCTACCCGGCGGTCATGCGCTCGGCGGCGCGCCTGACCTACACGCAGGTGGCGGCCGTGCTCGACGGCGGCGAGCCGGCGGCGCGCGCGGCGCTCGCGCCGGTGCTGCCCGTGATCGAGCGGCTGCACCGCGTGTACGGGGCGCTGCGCAAGCGTCGCGAGTCGCGCGGGGCGCTCGACTTCGAGGCGCCGGAAGTCAAGGTCCTGCTGGACGCGCAGGGGGAGGTCACCGACATCCGCGAGTATCCGCGCAACGATGCGCACCGGCTGATCGAGGAATGCATGATCGCCGCCAACGTCGAGGCGGCGCGCTTCCTCAAGAAACACCGGCTGCCGGCGCTGTTCCGCATCCACGACCGGCCGGACGAGGAACGCATGGAGGACCTCAAGCGCTTCCTGTCGATGCGCGGCGTGCACCTCGACATCGCCGGCGACCTCGAACCCAGGCGCCTGCAGAAGGTGCTGCAGTCCATCGCGCAACGGCCGGATGCCGGCGTGCTCGAGAACGCGATCATCCGCTCGCTGCCGCAGGCGCTCTACCAGCCGCTCAACATCGGCCACTTCGGGCTCGCGCTCGCCGAATACGCGCACTTCACCTCGCCGATCCGGCGCTACCCGGACCTGCTGGTGCACCGCGGCATCCGGCACGCGCTCGCCGGCGGCGGGCCGGACGACTTCGTCCATTCCGCGCGCGAGATGGAGACGCTCGGCCAGGAATGCTCGATGCGCGAGCGCAAGGCCGACGAGGCCGCGCGCTCCGTGGTGGCCTGGCTCAAGTGCGAGTACATGCGCCCGCGGGTCGGCGAGGAATTCGACGCGGTGGTCACGGGCGTCGCGGAGTTCGGCGCGTTCGTGCAACTGAAGGGCCTGCAGGTGGACGGTCTGGTGCACGTGACCGCGCTGCCGCGCGACTACTTCCGCTTCCACGAGCGCGACCGCACCCTGGTCGGGGAGCGCACCGGCCTGCGGGTCTCGATCGGCGACGAATTGCGCGTGCGCCTGGTGCGCGTGGACTCCGCCGAGCGCAAGATCGACTTCGAACTGGTGGCGAGGACCGGCGCGCACTTCCACCCGCGCCGCCGGGAAGGACGCACGGCGCGGAAGAAATGAGCGCGGCATCCCTCGTCTACGGCCTGCACGCCGTGCGCGCGGTGCTGGAGAAGCGGCCCGGCGACGTGCTGCGCCTGGCCATGAGCGCCGCGCGCGACGATGCCCGCATGCGCGGGCTGCGCGAGCTGGCCGCGACCCGCGGGATCCGCGCGCTGCAGGCTACCACCGACGAGCTGGACCGGGAGACCGGCGGCGCCGCCCACCAGGGCGTGCTCGCCGAGGTGCGGCCGAGCACCGCCCTGGACGAGAACGGCCTGCTCGACCTGCTGGTCGCGGCCAAGCCGCCCCTGCTGGTCCTGGTCCTCGACGGGGTGTCGGACCCGCACAACCTCGGCGCCTGCCTGCGGACCGCGGACGCGGCGGGCGCGAATGCCGTGGTCGCCCCGCGGGACCGCGCCGCCGGGCTGACCCCGGTGGTGCGCAAGGTCGCCGCCGGGGCCGCCGAGACGGTGCCGTTCGCGCAGGTCACCAACCTCGCGCGATCGCTCAGGGACCTGAAGGCGGCGGGTATCTGGATCGCGGGCACCGCCGAGGACGGCGAGCAGGAGTTGTACGCGGCCGACCTGACGGGCAGCCTCGCCTTCGTGATGGGCGCGGAAGGCAGGGGGCTCCGGCGCCTGACACGGGACTCCTGCGACTACTGCCTGAGACTGCCCATGCGGGGTGCGGTGGCCTCCCTGAACGTCTCGGTCGCCGCCGGCATCGTGCTTTTCGAGGCGCGCCGGCAGCAGGCCGCGCGGCTTGCCAAACCCGAGCAGGTCCGGTAACTTACGCGCCCCTCGCCCCGGACCCCGGGGCGATTTCTCCTTGCCTCACCGGCGCCGCAGCAACGGGAGGCTTACAGCCACGAGGAGCAACACGATGCGGCATTACGAGATCGTATTCCTGGTTCACCCGGACCAGAGCGAACAGGTCCCCGCCATGATCGAGCGCTACCGCGGCATCATCACCGCGGGTGGCGGCGCGGTGCATCGCCTCGAGGACTGGGGCCGGCGCCAGCTGGCGTTCCCGATCGCGAAGATGCACAAGGCCCATTACGTGCTGATGAACGTCGAGTGCGACGGCAAGGTGCTCGAGGAACTCACCGGCGGATTCCGCTTCAGCGACGCCGTGCTCCGGCACCTCGTCGTCAAGATGGACCGCGCGGTCACGGAACCCTCGCCGATGGCGAAGGAGCCCGAGGAGCGCGAGCGCGAGCGCGGCGACCGCGACATCCCGGTCGAAGCGATGGGCACGGACTGAGCGAACCAGCGGAGACCCGACCATGTCACGATTCTTCCGGCGCAAGAAGTACTGCAAATTCACGGCCGAGAACACCGAGCAGATCGACTACAAGGATCTGGCGACGCTCAAGGCTTACATCACCGAGACCGGCAAGATCGTCCCGAGCCGCATCACCGGCACGCGGTCGTTCTACCAGCGCCAGCTCGGGGTCGCGATCAAGCGGGCGCGCTACCTCGCGCTCCTGCCCTATACCGACCAGCACTGAGGTCCACGGGCGCAGGCCCGGGGCTGGACGCGAGCGATGACCGCCCTGTTGCGATGGATGACTGCGACGCCCATGCGCGCCTTCCTGGCTGCGGCACTGGCCTCGCTGGCGGCGCTGCTGGCCCTGCCGATGGCGGCCTGGCTGCCGGCGGGCTTCGTGGTGCTGGCGCTGCTGACCGGCGGCCCCGCGCTGGCGCTGGCCGCGGCGGCGGGGGCGGCGATCGCGCTGCTGTGGATGCTGACGCCGGCATTCGGCCTCGGGCCCGCGCTCGCCATCGCGATCGCCGTGCTGCTGCCCGCGGCGTTCGGCGGCTCGGCGCTCGCTTCGACCCGCAGCCTCAACCTGGTGTACCAGGCGCTGACGCTGGGCGCGGGGCTGCTGGTGCTCGCGATCCACGCGCTGCTCGGGGACCCGCAGGGCGTGCTGATGCCGCTGTTCGCGCAGCTCGAACCGGTGCTGCAACAGGTGGCGGCGACGCTGTCCCAGTGGGGCATCGAGAGCACGCCGGCCGAGATCGGCGCGGCCACCGCCCGGGTCGCCTGGGCGACGCTCGGCTGGATGGTGCTGCTGCATGCGCTGATGGCGCAGTTCGCGGGCCTCTGGGGGCTGGCGCGGCTGCGCGAGCCCGGCCTGTTCGGCCGCGAATTCCGGCAGCTCAAGCTCGGGCGATTCATCGCCTGGACGCTGGCCGGGGCCTTCGTGCTGTCGCTGGCCGCGCATCGGCTGGTCGCCGGCGGCTGGCAGGCGGCCGACGACGTGGTGTTCGTGCTGGCCGCGGCCTTCCTGGTGCAGGCGCTGGCGGTCGTGCATGGCCTGCGCGAATTGCAGGTCATCGGCCAACTGCCGGTGGTCCTGGCCTACGTGGCCCTGGTGCTGGCGCCGCTGGCGCTGGTGGGCATCGGTTTCGCGGACACCTGGTTCCGCTTTCGTGAGAGATTCGTCAAAAGGTAACCGACCATGGAAGTCATCCTGCTGCAGAAAATCGCCAATCTCGGGGACATCGGCGACCGCGTGAAGGTCAAGCCCGGCTTCGGCCGCAACTACCTGCTGCCGGGCGGCAAGGCGACGCTCGCCACGCCCGAGAACATCGCCCGGTTCGAGGCGCGCCGCGCCGAACTCGAGGCCAAGGCCGCCGCCGACCTGTCCTCGGCGCGCTCGCGCGCCGCGGCGCTCGAGGGCTTCAAGCTGAGCATCACCGCCAAGGCCGGCAGCGAGGGCAAGCTGTTCGGTTCGATCGGCACCACCGACATCGCCGAGGCCTGCAAGGCCGCCGGCCACGAGATCGAGCGCTCCGAAGTGCGCCTGCCCGGCGGCCCGATCCGCATGGTCGGGGAGCACGTCATTTCGCTGCACCTGCACAGCGACATCGACCTGCAGGTGCCGCTCACCATCGTCGCGGAGGAGTGACGCCCGCGCGGCTGCCGCCGCGTGTATGCTGAACTGACCGTATGGTCGCCATCATCCGCCAGGACGAGATCCGCACGCCGCCGCACTCGGTCGAGGCGGAGCAGGCGGTGCTGGGCGGCCTGATGCTCGACTCGAACGCCTGGGACGCGGTCGCCGACATCGTCACGGCGTCCGACTTCTATCGCCGCGATCACCGGCTCATCTTCGAGGCGATCGCCGAGGTCGCCGAGAACCGCGGCTCCTGCGACGCGGTCACGGTGTCCGAGCAGCTGGAGCGCAAGGGCCGGCTCGACGAGATCGGCGGGCTCGCCTACCTCGGCACGATCGCGCGCGACACGCCTTCGGCGGCGAACGTGCGCGCCTACGCCGAGATCATCCGCGAGCGCTCCATCCTGCGGCAGCTGGTCGCCGCGGGCGGCGAGATCGCGGCCTCCGCGACCGACAGCCACGGGCGCTCGGCGTCCGAGCTGGTGGACGAGGCGGAACGGCGCGTGTTCGAGATCGCCGAGCGCGGCAGCCGCGGCAAGACCGGCTTCATCGCGATCAAGGACGTGTTGCCGCAGACCATCGACCGGCTCGACCTGCTGCACCAGTCGCCGGGCGAGATCCGCGGCGTGCCGACCGGGTTCACGCTGCTCGACCGCAAGACCACGGGCTTCCAGCCCGGCGACCTGATCGTGATCGCGGGCCGCCCGTCCATGGGCAAGACCACGCTCGCGGTCAACATCGCCGAGAACGCGGCGATCGCCAAGGGCGTGCCCTCGGCGATCTTCTCCATGGAAATGTCGGCCGAGCAACTGACGCTGCGGCTCATCTCCTCGCTCGGCCGTGTCAACCAGACGCACCTGCGCACCGGCAACTTCTCGGAGGAGGACTGGTCGCGCATCCAGGGCGCGATGGCGCAGCTGTCGGGGGCGCCGCTCTACGTGGACGAGTCGCCGGCGCTGACGCCGACCGAAGTGCGCGCGCGGGCGCGCCGGCTCAAGCGCGAACGCGGTCTCGGGCTCGTGGTCGTGGACTACCTGCAGCTCATGCAGGTGCCGGGCACCAAGGAGAACCGCGCCACCGAGATCTCCGAGATCTCGAGGAGCCTCAAGGCCCTCGCCAAGGAGCTGCAGGTGCCCGTGGTCGCGCTGTCGCAGCTCAACCGCGCGGTGGAGCAGCGCACCGACAAGAAGCCGGTGATGTCGGACCTGCGCGAGTCGGGCGCGATCGAGCAGGACAGCGACCTGATCCTGCTGATCTACCGCGAAGAGGTCTACGATCCGAACACGACCCGCCGTGGCGTCGCCGACATCATCATCGCCAAGCAGCGCAACGGCCCGGTCGGCGAGGTGCAGCTGACCTTCCTCGGCGAGTACACCCGCTTCGAGAACCTGGTCGCCGAGTCCTACGGCGAGGGCGCGTTCTGACACCCGCGCCGCGGGCCGTCATCGACACGGCCGCTTTCTCCCACAACCTGAAGCGCGTGCGCGAGCACGCCCCGGGCTGCCGCGTGCTCGCCGTGATCAAGGCGAACGCCTACGGCCACGGCATCGTCACGGCGGCTCGCGCGCTCGCCGGGGCCGACGCATTCGCGGTCGCCCGCCTGCCGGAGGCGCTGGCGCTGCGCGAGGCGGGGATCGCCGCGCGCATCGTGCTGCTGGAGGGCGTGCAGGATGCCGGGGAACTCGGCGTGGCCGCGGCCCAGGGCCTCGAGCTGTTCGTGCACCAGCACGAGCAGATCGACATGCTCGAGCGCGTGCGGGACGCACAGGCGTTCCGGGTGTGGCTGAAGATCGACACCGGCATGGGCCGGCTGGGATTCCGTCCGCCGGAGGCGCCGCGCGCGCTGGCGCGCCTTGCGGCTTGCCGCTCGGTCGTACAGCCGGCGCTGCTCGCGACCCACCTGGCCGAGTCGGAGCTGCGCGGCAACGCGCGCACGCAGGCGCAGCTCGACCAGTTCGCGCAGGCGACGGCGGGGCTGCCCGGCGAACGCAGCATCGCGAACTCCGCAGGCCTCGTTGCCTGGCCCGCGGCGCGCGCGGACTGGGTGCGACCCGGGATCATGCTGTACGGCGTCTCCCCGTTCCAGGATTCGACCGGCGCAGACCTCGGGCTGCGCCCGGTGATGACTTTCGAGACGACCGTGATCGCGGTCAAGGAGGTCGCGGCGGGCGGGCGCGTCGGCTACGGCGGCGCCTGGACCGCGCCGGGGCCCGCGCGCATCGCGATCGCGGCGGCGGGTTACGGCGACGGCTATCCGCGTTCCGCCCCGAACGGGACTCCGGTGCTGGTCAAGGGACGCCCGGCCGCGCTGGTCGGGCGCGTGTCCATGGACATGCTCGCCATCGACGTGAGCGGCCGCAGCGACGTCGTCGCCGGCGATCCGGTGCAGCTCTGGGGGCCATCGCTGCCGGTGGAGCGCGTGGCGGGAGCGGCCGGCACCATCGGCTACGAGCTGACCTGCCGCGTGAGCCGGCGCGTGCCGCACGAGGTGACGTGAGGGTCCTGGTCACCGGCTCATCGGGCCGCATCGGCGGCGCGATCGCCGCGCGGCTCTCCCTGTCCCACCGCGTGACCGGCTTCGACCAGTGTGCCGGCCCGCTCACGACCGTCACCGGCGACCTGCGCGACACCAGGCTGCTCGCGGGACTGCTGGGGGACGTGGACGCCGTGGTGCACACGGCCGCGTTGCACGTGCCGGACCTCGCGGCGCGCACGGCGCAGGAGTTCCGCGAGGTCAACGTGGACGCGACGCGGCGGCTGCTCGCGGCCTGCGGCGAGGCGGGCGTGACCCGCTTCGTCTACACCAGCACGACCTCGCTCTATGGCGACGCGATGCTGCCGCAGGGCGCGGCGGTATGGGTCACGGAAGCGCTCGCGCCGCGCCCGCGCGACGTGTACGACGAGACCAAGCTCGCGGCCGAGGAGGCCTGCCGCGAAGCCGCGCGCGCGGGGCTCGCCTGCGTCGCGCTGCGCATGTCGCGCTGCTTTCCCGAGGACCCGCGCCTGGTTGCCATCTACCGCCTGCACCGCGGCGTGGACGCACGCGACGTCGCGCAGGCGCACGAACTGGCGCTGGCCGCGCCGGCGGACGGTTTCGCCGTGTACAACGTGTCCGCGCCGACGCCATTCCAGGAATCCGACTGCGCGAGGCTGCTGGCGGACGCGGCCACGCTGGTGCAGGAGCGTCTGCCCTGGGCGGCCGCGGAGTTCGCGCGCCGCGGCTGGCAGTTGCCTGCCAGCATCGACCGCGTCTATGTTGTGGAGCGGGCGGTCACCGGGCTCGGGTACCGGCCGCTTCACGATTTCGCGTCGCTGTTCCGGCGCCCGGAGCCGCAACCGGGCCCGCGGGGAGGGTGATCATGTCCATCGTCTGGCCCGCCTTTGCGCTGGTCGCGCTGACGCTCGCGGTCGTCTTCAGGCTCGCGCGGCAGCGCTTCGCCGCGGCCCGTGCCGGGCGCGTGGATCCCCGTTTCTACAAGGTGTTCAAGGGCGAGGGCGAGCCGGAGGACGTCGCCGCCACCGCGCGCAACCTCAACAACCTGTACGAGATGCCGACGCTGTTCTACGCCGGCATCGCGATCGCCTTTGCGGCGGGCAGGAACGGGGTGCTGCTGGTCGCGCTCGCCTGGGGCTACGTGGCGCTGCGCTATGCGCACAGCCTGATCCACCTGACCACCAACCGGGTGATCTGGCGGTTCCGCGCCTTCGCCGCGAGCATGTTCGTGCTGCTCGCATTCTGGGCCGCGCTCGGCTGGCAGCTCGCGACCGGCTCGGGGCTCGTCGCCGCCGGCCCCTGAAGCCTGCGACCGCTTCGCGGCCATGGGCGGCGCCTGGATCAGGTCCCTGCTGTTCGGCGCGGTGCTGGCCGGCTCGATCGGGCCGATTGCGTTGCTGATCTTCGGCACCGCGGCGCGCCGCGGTTTCGCCGCGGGCTTCTTTGCGGCGCTGGGCGCCGCGCTCGCGGACCTGGCCTATGCGCTCACGGCTTTCTCGATCGGGGCGCTGGTGCTGCCGCTGCTCGCCGCGCACCAGACCGCCGTGCGCATGGCCTCGGCTTCGCTGCTGGTGGCGCTCGGCTTGCTGATGCTGCTGCGCCAGCCCGCGGCAGCGGAGGCGCCCGCGCAACCGGCGGTGCGGATGCTGTTGCCGGTCTTCCTGCTGACGCTGGTCAATCCGATGACCATCGTCGTGTTCGCGGGATTCGTGCCGCAACTGCCGCTCGCCGGCTCGCTGCCGGTTGCCGCCTGGCTGGCATTCGCGCTCGGCATCGGCAGCCTGGCGGTCGCCACTGCGGTCGCCGGGGCAGGCGCCCTGCTCGGTGCCGCGCTGCCGGGCGCCGGCTGGCGCCGCGCGATCAGCGCCGCATCCGCCGTCGGCATCCTGGCATTCGGGATCGCCGGGCTCGCCGGCGCCTGAGGCGGTGGTGGCGGGACGCGGAATGCGGGAGTAGTCTGCCTGCGCCCGCGCGGGCGGGCGCCAGGGAGACCGTGCCATGACGATCGAGCTCAACTACCTCGTGCTGGTCACCGCGCTGACCGCGGTGCTGTGGGTGCCCTATATCCTGAACCGGGTCGCGGTGCGCGGCATCGCGGATGCCGTCGGCTACCCGGACAACCCCAAGCCGCAGTCGGCCTGGGCCACGCGGCTGCAGAAGGCGCACGGCAACGCGGTCGAGAACCTGGTCGTTTTCGCTGCGCTGGTGCTCGCCGCCCATGCCGCGGGGGTCTCGAACGAGACCACGGTGTTCGCCGCCAAGATGTACTTCTGGGCGAGGCTCGTGCACGCGGTCGCGTACACGCTGGCCTGGCCCTGGGTGCGGACGCTCGCTTTCGCCGCTGGTTTCGCGAGCCAGGCCACGTTCGCCTGGCTGCTGCTCGGCTGAGCGACCGGCGGGAGCCTCAGGCCTCGAAGAAGCCCATTTTCACGCCGGCCAGCGTGACGACGTCGTTGTCGTGCAGCCGGCGTGCCTGCGGCCCGATCGGCTGGCCGTTGACCAGGGGGAAGTCGCCGGGCTTCGCGCTCTCGACGTGCACCACGTAGTAGCCATCGGCGCGGCGGCTGATGGCCGCGACCTGCACGCCGGGGCGGCCGAGCGTGGTGAGCGTCTTCGCGAGTTCCAGTTCGCGGCCCGCAAACTGTCCCGACAGCACCTGCAGCTTGGCCGGGCGCGCGGGCGCGCCTTTCTCCGCGGGCGCCGCCGCCGCGGGGCGCGCGGCCGGCGGCTGTGGCGGCGGCGGTGAGGTGGTCGGCGGCGCGGCCTGCTCGGTCGCGGCCCGCAGCCGCGCCTCGTTGACCTGGCCGGGCTGGATCACGAGCGTGCGCTCGAACTCGTCCTGCTCGGCGCTCTCGACCTGGCTGTCCACGAAGCGCAGGTGGTGATGGCCGATCGTGATCACGTCGCCGTGCGTCAGCGCGTGCTTCTTGATCAGCTTGCCGTTGACGTAGGTGCCGTTGGTGCTGTTGAGGTCTTCCAGGAAGGAATCGTTCAGGATGTTGATGATCAGGCCGTGGTGACCGCTGACGGCCGCATTGTCGATGCGCACGTCGTTGTCCGGGAGGCGGCCGATCGTGTACCGCTCCTTGGTCATGTTGTATTCGGCCAGGACACTGCCATCCAGACTCAAGATCAGGCGCGCCATCGTCTCCCTCGCCTTCTGTTATCCGAACCAGGCCAATATTCTGTCAAGTATGCCCCGCCGCGCGGGGAAAAGTTCGACCACCTGAGCCAGCACCACCGAGATGTTGTCCCGGCCGCCACTATCATTGGCGAGCTGGATCAGCTGTCTAGCGACTGTATCAAGATTACCGCCGAAAGTACTGATTGTTAAGTGAATATCCTCGTCTTCGACCATGTCGGTCAGGCCGTCGGAGCACAGCACCAGGCAGTCGCCGGGTTCGACCGGCAGTTCATGGACCTCGACGTCCACGGTCGGCTCGACGCCGAGGGCCCGGGTCACGTAGTTCTTGTTGGTGGCGCGCTGCGCTTCCTCGGCGGAGTAGAACCCCCGGTCCACCAGCTCCTGCAACAGCGAGTGGTCCATGGTGAGCTGCTCGAAGTTCTCCTTGCGCAGGCGGTACAGGCGCGAATCGCCGACGTGCGCCACGGTCACGCGGTTGTCGAACATCAGCGCCGCGACCACGGTCGTGCCCATGCCCTCGCACTGGGTCTGCGACTTCGAGGTCTGGTGGATGATCTTGTTGGCGCGGGCGATGGCGTCGCGCAGGATGATGCTCGGGCGGTGCAGCCCGGTCGCCTTGTCGTTGCCCTCCAGCTCCTGGGCCTGGTAGGCCTCGCGCACCAGGTTGGTGATGGTCTTGACGGCGATGCCGGACGCGACCTCACCCGCGTTGTAGCCGCCCATGCCGTCGGCGAGCACGTACAGCCCGATGTCGGTGTCGAGCGCGATCGAGTCCTCGTTGTGCTCGCGCACCTTGCCGGTATCGGTCAAACCGACGGCCTGCACGCGGTTCCGCAGCGAGACGTACTTCCCCATCAGCGCAGCGCCGGGTCCGTGTCGCGTGCCGCGTCGCGCAGCGCCTGCGCCATCTCGGCCCCGCTGCGGTAGCGCAGGGCGGGGTCCTTCTCCAGCGCGCGATCGATCACGGCGGACAGCGTGGCCGGCAGGTCGGGTCGCACCACGCGCAGCGGCGGGTGCGGCTCGGCCGAGATCTTCTGCATCAGGCCCGGGATCGAGTCCGAGCGGAACGGCAGCATGCCGGTCAGCAGCTGGAACAGCGTGACGCCGAGCGAGAACAGGTCCGACTGGGCGGTCACCGGGCGCGCGTCCAGCTGCTCGGGCGCCATGTAGGAGGGCGAGCCCAGGATCACGCCGGTGCGGGTCGCCCGGCTGTCGACCAGGCGCGCGACGCCGAAATCCATGACCCGGACGCGGCGGTTCTTCTGGTCGAAGACGATGTTGGCCGGCTTGATGTCGCGATGGATGATGCCGCGCTGGTGCGCGAAGTAGAGCGCGTCGGCGACGCGCGCGCACATCTCGGCGACCAGGCGCGGCGGCAGCAGCCGGCCCTCGGTCGCGTGCATGCCGAGGTTGACGCCCTCGACGTATTCCATCGCGAGATACACGATGCCGGCATGCTCGCCGGATTCCTTGATCTCGACGATGTCGGGGTGCGCGAGCGAACCGGCGGCGTCCGCTTCGCGCAGCAGCCGCAGCTTGGCCTCTTCGAGCAGGTCGTCGGGCCAGTCGTCGGCGAGCGAGAGCGTCTTGAGTGCGATGACGCTGCCGTTGCGTTCGTCGACGGCGCGGTACACGGTGGCGGTCGCGCCGCGCCCCAGTTCCTGCTCGACCCGGAAATGGTGGAAGGCCTGGCCGGGCTTGAGCGCGTTGCCCCGCAGCCGCGGCTGCGGGCGCTCCGGGGCTGCTGCTTTCGGGGAAGCGGGCTTCTCGGTCACCGCCATCTCGAGCGGCTTGCCGATCTTCGGTGCCGGATCGCCGGACTTCCTGCCCGCCATACCGGAGAGATTGCGCAGCCAGCCGCCGCGGCTCGATTCGTCAGGCATTCGCCCCAGGATCCCTGACCACCCTGATCCAATGATCATAAACGGGCGTGCGTCCGACCGATACGGGGAGGGGCCTGTTTTTCAAGCGCTTAGGGTTCAAACCGCGACCTGTGCCGCAGTCCTTCGCCGGGCCACGTTGCGGAAGCCGCGTGCTAGCATCGCCGCTCCCCGCAGCCCGGTCCCGACGATGGCCAAGCCCCGCACCGCATTCGTCTGTTCCTCCTGCGGCGCCGATGCGCCGCGCTGGACCGGCCAGTGCCCGGCCTGCGGCGAATGGAACACGCTGGCGTCGTTCACCGAGTCGCGCCTGCCCGCGGCCGCCCGCCGCGGCGGACCCGTCGCTGCGGCACAGCACATCGCCGCGGTGGCCGGGCAGGACGATGCGCGCTTCACGACCGGCTTCGGCGAGCTCGACCGCGTCCTGGGGGGTGGACTGGTCCCGGGTTCGGTCACCCTGTTCGGCGGCGATCCCGGCATCGGCAAGTCGACGCTGCTGCTGCAGTGCGCCGCTGCGCTCGCCGCCAGTCAGCCGGTGCTGTATGCCACCGGCGAGGAGTCGATCCGCCAGGTGGCCGAGCGCGCGCGGCGGCTGGCGCTGCCCGCCGCGCAGCTGTCGGTCGTGGCCGAGACCTCGGTCGAGCGCATCCTCGAGCTCGCCGGCGAAGCGGCGGCGCGCGTGCTGGTCGTGGATTCCATCCAGACCATGTCGGTGGCCGCCGTGGAGGCGGCGCCGGGCGCCGTGACGCAGCTGCGCGAGTCCACCGCCAGCCTGGTGCGCCATGCGAAGGCGACCGGCACCGCGGTGCTGCTGATCGGCCACGTCACGCGCGAGGGCGTGATCGCGGGCCCGCGCGTGCTCGAGCACATGGTGGACACGGTGCTGTACTTCGAAAGCGACTCCGGCAGCCGCTTCCGCGTGATCCGCGCGGTCAAGAACCGCTTCGGCGCGGTCAACGAGATCGGCGTGTTCGCGATGGAGGGGCAGGGGCTGCGCGAGGTGCGCAACCCGTCCGCGATCTTCCTGTCGCGCGGCGCGGAGCCGGTGCCGGGCTCGGCAGTCACCGTCGCGCGCGAGGGTACGCGCCAGATGCTGATCGAGGTGCAGGCGCTGGTGGACGAAAGCGCGCTCGCCAACCCGCGCCGGGTGGCGGTCGGTTTCGAGACCAACCGGGTCGCACTGCTGCTGGCCGTGCTGCACCGGCATGCGGGCGTGGCGCTGGCGGCGCATGACGTGTTCGTGAACGTGGTGGGCGGCGTGCACCTCGGGGAAACCGCGGCGGACCTCGCGGTGGTCGCGGCGCTCGCCTCCAGCCTGTCCGGCCGGCCGTTGCCGCAGGACCTGGTGCTGTTCGGCGAGGTGGGACTGACCGGCGAGATCCGGCCCGTGCCCTACGGCGAGGAACGGTTGCGCGAGGCCGCCAAGCACGGCTTCCGCCGCGCGATCGTGCCGCGCGCGAACGCACCGCGCCAGCCGATCGAGGGCATCACCGTCACCGCCGTCGCCGGCATCCGCGACGCCCTCGCCGCGCTGGAATAGGAAAAAGGTGTCAGACACCATTTCCCACCATTTCCGCGGCGCAGAAATGGTGTCTGACACCTTTTTCCTAGCCCCAGTGCTGGCCGAGCAGGATCTCGAGCACGAACTTGCTGCCGAAGTAGGCGATCGCCAGCAGCGCGAACCCGGCCAGGGTGTAGCGCCTGGCGGTGCGGCCACGCCAGCCGCGGCGCCAGCGACCGACCAGCAGCACCGCGAAGACCAGCCAGGCGACGAGCGCCAGCACGACCTTGTGCACCAGGTGCTGCGCGAACAGGTCGGTCACGAACAGCAGACCCATGAGGATCGCGACCGTGAGCGAGGCCATGCCGGTCGCGAGCACGGTGAACAGTGCGCGCTCGAGGCTCTCGACCGGCGGCAGCGACGCCAGCCAGCGCGCGGGACGGTGCGCGCGCAGCGCCTGGTCCTGCATCGACAGCAGCACCACCAGCACCGCGGCGATCGCGAACATGCCGGCCGCGCCCATCGCCAGCACCACGTGCACCGAGAATGGCCAGCCGCCCGGGGCGACCACCGGCGTTTCCTGCATGCTGCCGGTGCCGGCCGCCAGCAGCGCCGCCAGGCCCAGCACCACGGCCGCGATGCCGCGGAAGCGTGGGGCGAGCAGCGCCAGCAGCCCGCCGCAGCCGATCGCAATCCCCATGGATGAGGCGCTGTCCGCAAGGCTCATGGTGCCGATGCCGCCCGGGTGCACCACGGCCACCAGCCAGGCGGCGTGGGCGGCGAGCGCCGCGAGCGCGAGGTACCACGCGGGCTCCACGAACGCGCTGCGCGTGCTGCCCTGCCGCGCGGCATGCACCGCGGCGGCGCTGGCCGCGAGATACAGCAGGATGACGAGGAATGCGCGCAATGAAGGGCCGCTCCGGGATCGCCGGCGATCATTGCACAGGGCACCGGGGAAGCAAAGCGCAGCCGGCGCTGCCCTATAATCGGCGCCCGCCCGCACGCGAGGCTTCGCGGATGTTCGACACGCTCGCTGAAAGACTCGGCCGCGCCGTGGACGCGATGCGCGGCCGCGGGCGCATCACCGAGGACAACATCGCCGACACGCTGCGTCAGGTGCGCATGGCGCTGCTCGAGGCGGATGTCGCGGTCGCGGTGGTGAAGGAATTCACCGGCGCGGTGCGCGCGCGCGCCGTCGGCGCGGAAGTCGAGCGCAGCCTGACGCCGGGCCAGGCCTTCATCCGCATCCTGCACGAGGAACTCACGCGCGTGATGGGCGAGCCGGGCGGCGGACTCGACCTGCACGCCGCGCCGCCCGTCATCGTGCTGCTCGCGGGACTGCAGGGCGCCGGCAAGACCACCACCGCGGCCAAGCTCGCCCGCCACCTGGCGGAACGCCATGGCCGCAAGCCGCTGCTGGTGAGCACCGACGTCTACCGGCCGGCGGCCATGACGCAGCTGGAGCGGCTCGCGGGCCAGGTCCAGGCGGATTATTTCCCGGCGCCCGCGGGCGCGGAACCGGTCGCGATCGCGACCGCCGCGGTGGAGCACGCGCGCCGGCACCAGCACGACGTCGTGATCGTGGACACGGCGGGCCGGCTGCACGTGGACGAGGAGATGATGGCCGAGGTGCGGGCGATCGACCGTGCGGTGGCGGCGCAGCAGCGGCTCTTCATCGTCGACAGCATGGCCGGCCAGGATGCGGTCAACGCGGCGCGCGCCTTCGATGCGGCGCTTGCGCTGACCGGCGTGATCCTGACCAAGGCCGACGGCGACGCGCGCGGCGGCGCGGCGCTGTCGGTGCGCCAGGTGACCGGCAAGCCGATCCTGTTCATGGGCACCGGCGAGAAAACCGACGCGCTCGAGCCCTTCCATCCCGAGCGGGTCGCGGCGCGCATCCTCGGCATGGGCGACGTGCTGACGCTCATCGAGCAGGTGCAGGCCAAGGCCGACCAGGAGAAGGCGAAGCGCCTCGCCGACAAGGTCGTGAAGGGCCGCGGCTTCGATTTCGGCGACCTGCGCGAGCAGCTCATCGAGTTCAACCGCATGGGCGGCATGGCCGCGCTCGCCGGCAAGCTGCCGGCGCAGATGCTGCCGGCGGGCGCGCCGGCGCAGGTCGATGAGAAGAGCATCCGGCGCCAGATCGGCATCATCGACTCGATGACCCCTGCGGAGCGGCGCCGGCCGGCGATCATCGCCGCCTCGCGCAAGCGCAGAATCGCCGCGGGCGCCGGCGTGCCGGTGCAGGAGGTCAACCGGCTCCTGAAGCAGTTCCTGCAGATGGAGAGGGTCATGAAGCAGATGAAGGGCGGGGGCCTCAAGCGGCTGCTGCGCGGGCTTTCCGGGCGGTTGCCGGGCGGCGGCGGGCCGCGCTAGGCCGGCCGGGCGTAAGCCTTTCATCGGCGGGGGGATTTGAGTAGAATGCGCGGCTCTTTGGCGGGCCGCGCTCGGCCCCCGGACTGACGCAGCAAGGCTGCGAGGGACTCATTCGATGGTCACGATTCGCCTGACGCGCCGCGGGGGCAAGAACGCGCCCTTCTTCCATGTGGTCGTCACCGACAGCCGCAAGCGGCAGGGCGGGACGGTGCTGGAGCAGGTCGGCTTCTTCAACCCGGTCGCGCGCGGCAAGGACCGCAAGCTGGAACTCGACCTGGCGCGGATCGAGCACTGGACCCGCACCGGCGCCACGATGTCCGACCGCGTGCGCGCGCTGGTCGCGTCGGCGCGCAAGCAAGCGGCGGCCTGAGCCGCGGGCCGTGCCGCGATGCCGCCGGCACCGTCGCGGGTCTCCGGGCGGGCGCATGAGCGGGTCGTGCTGGGCCGCATCACGGGACCGTTCGGCGTGCGGGGCTGGGTGAAGGTCGCTTCTTTCACCGATCCGCCGGAACAGATCCTCGGGTTTCCCAGCTGGCAGGTCGCGATGCCGGCCGGCGACAGCCGCGAACTGCGCCCGCTGGAAGGGCGGCGCCACGGCAAGGGCCTGGTGGCGCGCATCGAGGGCATCGCGGATCGCGACGGCGCCATGGCGCTCGCGCGCGGAGAACTGTGGATGGAGCGCCGCGATCTGCCGGCGCTCGGCAAGGGCGAGTACTACCGGGCGGACCTGGTGGGGCTCGAGGTGGTGAACCAGGAAGGCCGGCTGCTGGGCCGGGTGGATCACTTCCTCGACCTGCCGGCGAACCCGGTGATGGTGGTGTCGGGCGAGCGCGAGCACTGGGTGCCGCTGGTGCCCCGGCACCTGCGCAGTGTGGATCTGGAGCGGGGCCGGGTGGTCGTGGACTGGGACCCGGACTTCTAGATCAGATGCAGGTCGAGGTCGTCACGCTGTTTCCGGCGCTGATCGAGGCGGGGCTGTCCGCCGGGGTCGTCGGACGCGCGAGGTCCTCCGGGCTGCTGCGGGTCGGCACGGAGAATCCGCGCGACCACGCGACGGACGCGCACCGCACGGTGGACGACCGCCCGTTTGGCGGCGGACCGGGCATGGTGCTCGCGCCCGAGCCGCTGGCCACGGCGATCCGCGCGGCGCGCGCGCGATTGCCGGCGGGGGCGCCGATGATCGCGCTGTCGGCGCAGGGACCGCGGTTCGAGCAGTCCGCGGCACGCCGCCTGGCGGGCTTGCCGGGATTCGGGCTGGTGGCCGGGCGCTACGAGGGCATCGACCAGCGGGTGGTGGATGCCCTGATCGACGAGCAGCTGTCGATCGGCGACTATGTGCTGTCGGGCGGCGAGCTGCCGGCGCTGGTGGTGATCGACGCGGTCGCGCGCCTGCTGCCGGGAGTGCTGGGCGACCCGCAGTCCGCCGGGCAGGATTCGTTCGGCGAAGGGCTGCTCGACTGGCCGCATTACACGCGGCCGGAGTCGTGGGAGGGGCGGCCGGTGCCGCCGGTGCTGCTGGGCGGCAACCACGCCGCGATCGCGCGCTGGCGCCTGAAGCAGGCGCTCGGCCGCAGCTGGCAGCTGCGCCCGGACCTGCTGGCCGGCAGGCCGCTGGCGCCGGCGGAGCGGGCGCTGCTCGAGGAATATTGCGCCGAGGCGGGCATCGAACCGCCGCGGGATTGAGGCGGGAACTGGACGACACTGGACCGGGGTACGAGCGATGAACAAGATCATGCAGGAACTGGAATCGCGCTCGATGAAGCGCAAGCTGCCCGACTTCGGGCCCGGCGACACGGTCGTCGTGCAGGTCAAGGTGCGCGAGGGTGACCGCGAGCGCGTGCAGGCCTACGAGGGCGTGGTAATCGCCTGCAAGAACCGCGGCCTGAACAGCTCGTTCACGGTGCGCAAGGTGTCGCACGGCGAAGGCGTCGAGCGCGTGTTCCAGACCCACAGCCCGTCGATCGCGGACATCGAGGTCAAGCGCCGCGGCAAGGTGCGCCGCGCGAAGCTCTACTACCTGCGCGACCGCTCGGGCAAGTCGGCCCGCATCGAGGAAAAGCTCGGCGCCTGAGGAAGCACGATGCCCGTGCTGCGCGCGATCTGGGCGGTGCTGAAGGGCCTCTGGTACGCCCTCGACGGGCTGCGCAAGGTCCTGCACCTGCTGCTGCTGCTGTTCCTGTTCGGCGCGCTGCTGGCGGCCAGCCAGACCTCGCTGCCGATCATCCCGCACCGCGCGGCGCTGGTGCTGGCGCCGCAGGGCTTCCTGGTCGAGGAGGAGAGCGGCGACCCGCTCGATCGCGCGCTCTCCGAGGCCTTCGGCGAGAACCGCACCGAGACGCGGCTGCGCGACCTGGTCGACATCGTGGACCAGGCGCGCGATGACGACCGCATCCAGGCGCTGGTGCTCGAGCTCGAGGGCCTCGACGGCGCCGGGCTGCCGATGCTGCAGGACCTGGCCCGCTCGATCCGCTGGTTCCGCGACGCCGGCAAGAAGGTCTACGCCTGGGGCCAGGGCTACAGCCAGCGCCAGTACTACCTGGCCGCCCAGGCGGACGAGGTCTACCTCGACCCGATGGGCTACCTGATCATCGACGGCTACTCCTATTACCGCAGCTACTTCCGCGGCACGATCGACAAGCTCGCCGTGGACATCAACGTCTTCAAGGTCGGCAGCCACAAGAGCTCGCCCGAGGAATTCACCCGCAGCGACATGTCACCGGAGGACCGCGAGGATGCGAGGGTCTGGATCGGCGCGCTGTGGGAGGCCTACAAGACCGACGTGGCCGCGGCGCGCGAGCTCGAACCGCAACTGATCCAGGCCTATGCGGACGAGGCGGCCGCGGGCATCCGGGCCACCGGCGGCGACGCCGCGCAGTACGCGCTGGCGCGTGGCCTGGTGGACGGCCTGAAGACGCGCGCCGAGTTCGAGCGGCTGGTTGCCGAGGTCGCGGGCGAGGACGAGGACACCGGCTACTCCGCCGTGGACTGGCAGTCCTACCTGCCCGTGGTGCGCTCGCAGCACGCGCTCGCGCGCAGCGCCGACCGGAACGTGGGCGTGATCGTCGCCGCGGGCGAGATCCTGGACGGCGAGCAGGCGCCGGGCTTCGTCGGCGGCGACACGCTGGCGTCGATGCTGCGGGACGCGCGCCTCGACGACGAGATCGGGGCGGTGGTGCTGCGCATCGACAGCCCGGGCGGCAGCATGATGGCCTCCGAGGTGATCCGCCGCGAGGTGGCCGCACTCTCCGAGGCCGGCAAGCCGGTGGTGGCCTCGATGGGCGCGGTCGCCGCCTCAGGCGGCTATTACATCGCGATGGACGCGGACCGCATCCTGGCGGCGCCGACCACGATCACGGGCTCGATCGGCGTGTTCGCCATCGTGCCGACCTTCCAGCGCACGCTCGGCAAGATCGGCATCACCAGCGACGGCTTCGGCACCACGCGCCTCGCGGGCCAGGCCGAGCTCGACCGCGAGCTTGGCCCCGACGTGCGCGAGATCCTGCAGGCCTCGGTCGAGCATGCCTACGCCACCTTCGTCGGGCACGTCGCGCGGGCGCGCGACCGCCGGCCGGAGGAGATCGAGAGCCTGGCGCAGGGCCGCGTCTGGACCGGCGCGGACGCGCGCGCCGCCGGCATCGTGGACGAGCTCGGCGACCTCGACGAGGCGATCGCCGAGGCGGCCGGCCTCGCGGGCCTGGAAGAAGACTATGGCGTGATCTGGTACGAGCAGGAAGTCTCGTGGCGCGAGGCGCTGGCGATGCACCTGAAGGGCGCCGCCGCCTGGGTGGTCGGGAGCGTCATGCCGCGCCGGCCGGCGCTGCCGGGCGCCGGCGGCGCCATCGCGCGCGCGCGCGCGCTGCTCGCGCTCTCGGCGCAGCGCCGCCCGGTCTACCTCTGCGACTGCCGGGTGGAGTGAGCAAGAGGGGACAGTCCCCTAGGCCGCCCACTCCAGGATCACCTTGCCCGAGCGGCCGCCACCCATCGTCTCGAACGCCTGGCGGTAGTCGTCGACCGCGAAGCGGTGGGTGATCACGGGGCTCACGTCGAGCCCGCTCTGCAGCATCGCCGCCATCTTGTACCAGGTCTCGAACATCTCGCGGCCATAGATGCCCTTGATCACGAGGCCCTTGAAGATCACCTGGTTCCAGTCGATCGCGACCTCGCCGGGCGGGATGCCGAGCAGCGCGACGCTGCCGCCGTGGTGCATGACCCGCAGCATGTCGCGGAACGCGCCGGCGTTGCCCGACATCTCGAGGCCCACGTCGAAGCCTTCCTCCATGCCGAGCGATTGCATCGCATCGTCGATGCTTTCGTGCTGCACGTTGAGCGCGCGGGTCGCGCCCATGCGCCGCGCGAGGTCCAGCCGGTAGTCGTTGACGTCGGTGATGACGACGTGGCGGGCGCCGATGTGGCGCGCGATTGCGACCGCCATGATGCCGATCGGGCCGGCCCCCGTGATCAGCACGTCCTCGCCGACCAGGTTGAAGGAGAGCGCGGCATGGGTCGCGTTGCCGAGCGGATCGAGGATCGAGGCGATCTCGTCGCTGATCCCCGCCGGCAGCCGGAAGACGTTGGCGGCCGGCAGCGCCATGTACTCGGCGAAGCAGCCGGGCCGGTTGACGCCGACGCCCTGCGTGTTGCGGCACAGGTGGCGGCGGCCGGCGCGGCAGTTGCGGCAATGACCGCAGGTGATGTGGCCCTCGCCCGAGACGCGGTCGCCGACCGCGAGCCCGCGCACCTCGCTGCCGAGCGCGACGATCTCGCCGCAATACTCGTGGCCGACCTGCATCGGCACCGGGATCGTGCGCTGCGCCCAGGCGTCCCACTGCCAGATGTGGATGTCGGTGCCGCAGATCGCGGTCTTGCGCATGCGGATCAGCACGTCGTTCGGGCCCGGCTCCGGTCGTGGCAACTCGCCCAGCCAGATCCCCGGTTCCGGTTTCGCCTTGATCAACGCCTTCATGGTGTCCTCACTTGCCGATGATCCCGAGTTCGCGGCCCGCCTGGGCGAATGCCGCCACCCCGCGCTCGAGCATGGCGCGGTCGTGGCCCGCGCACATCTGGGTGCGGATGCGCGCCTTGCCCATCGGCACGACGGGATAGGAAAAGCCGATCGCATACACGCCGAGCTCGAGCAGGCGGTCGGCCATGCGCACCGCGAGCGCGGCGTCCCCGATCATCACCGGGATGATGGGGTGCTCGCCCGGCACCAGCCGGAAGCCGAGCGCCGCCATCTGCGCACGGAACCAGCCGGCGTTGTCCCGCAACCGCCGGCGCAGGTCCGCGGAGCCCTCGAGCAGGTCGAGCACGGCGATCGTGGTCGCGGCGACGACCGGCGCGATGGTGTTGGAGAACAGGTAGGGCCGCGAGCGCTGCCGCAGCCAGCGGATCACGGCGCCGCGGCCGGACACGTAGCCGCCGCTGGCGCCGCCGAGCGCCTTGCCGAGGGTGCCCGTCAGCACGTCCACGCGGCCCATGACGCCGCAGTGCTCGTGCGTGCCGCGGCCGCCCTCGCCCATGAAGCCGGTGGCGTGCGAGTCATCCACCACGACGGTTGCGCGGTAGCGCTCGGCGAGTTCGCAGATGCCCGCGAGCGGCGCGATCACGCCGTCCATCGAGAACACGCCGTCGGTGACGACCAGCCGCGTGCGCGCGTCCTGCGCCTCCTGCAGGCGCTGCTCGAGCTGGCCGAGGTCGGCGTTGTCGTAGCGCAGGCGCCGCGCCTTGGACAGCCGGATGCCGTCGATGATGCTGGCGTGGTTGAGCGCGTCCGAGATGATCGCGTCGCTCTCGTCGGTCAGCGTCTCGAACAGGCCGCCGTTGGCGTCGAAGCAGGAGGAGTAGAGGATGGTGTCTTCGGTGCCGAGGAAGGCCGACAGGCGCCGCTCGAGCTCGCGGTGCACGGTCTGGGTGCCGCAGATGAAGCGCACCGAGGCCATGCCGTAGCCGTAGCGGTCGAGCGCCTGGTGCGCGGCCCGCCGCAGGTCGGGATGGTTGGCGAGGCCCAGGTAGTTGTTGGCGCAGAGATTGACGACCTCGCGGCCGTCCTCGAGCCGGATCACCGGGTCCTGGGCCGAGGCGATGACCCGCTCGCGCTTGAACAGCCCGTCCTTCTCGAGCCCGGCGAGCTGTGACTCGAGCCGATCCAGCAGTGCCTGGTCCATGCGATTCCGTCCGGCGGCCTGCGGCGGATTATAGCGGCCGCGCCCGCGCCGCCCCGTATAATCGCCGCCCGGGAGACCCCTGCATGCCCGATCACCCCCGCGACTCGACCGCGGCCGTCGTCGCTTCCCGGCCGGCGCGGCTCTTCATCGCGCTCGCCGGACTGTTCGTGACCAATGCGCTGATCGCCGAGTTCGTCGGCGTCAAGATCTTCGCGCTCGAGGACACGCTGGGACTCGCGCCCTTCGACTGGCGCCTGTTCGGCCAGAGCGGCTCGCTGTCGTTCACCGCGGGCGTGATGCTCTGGCCGGTCGTGTTCATCATGACCGACGTCATCAACGAGCATTTCGGCGTCCGCGGCGTGCGCTTGGTGTCCTGGCTCGCGGTCGGCTTCATCGCCTACGCCTTCCTGTTCGCGTATCTCGCCATCGAACTCGCGCCCGCGGCGTGGTGGGTCACGATCGGGGCGGAGCGGGGCGTGCCCGACATGCAGGCCGCGTTCGCCGCGACTTTCGGCCAGGGGATGTGGACGATCGGCGGCTCGATCACCGCGTTCCTGGTCGGCCAGCTGATCGACGTCGCGGTGTTCCAGCGCATCCGCCGCGCGACCGGCGAGCGCCTGGTGTGGCTGCGCGCGACCGGCTCGACCGCCGTCTCGCAGCTGGTGGACAGCTTCATCGTGCTGTACATCGCCTTCGTGCTCGGGCCGCAGCAGTGGCCCGTGGCGCTGTTCCTGGCGGTCGGCACCGTCAACTACCTCTACAAGATGACGATGGCGGTGGCGCTGATCCCGCTGCTGTACCTCGGCCGGCGCCTGATCCGCGCCTACCTCGGCGCCGGCGAGGCGGCGCGGCTGCGCGCAGCGGCGGCGGCAATGGCGCCGCCGCGGGATGCACCCTGATGGCGCTGCCGAAGTCCCCGCACCTGACCGTCGACGTGGTGATCGAGCTCGACGACCGGCCCGGGCGGCCGATCGTGCTGATCGAGCGCGGCCACCCGCCGCCCGGCTACGCCCTGCCCGGCGGCTTCGTCGAGATCGGGGAGACGGTGGAGGACGCCGCGCGGCGCGAGGCGCGCGAAGAGACGGGACTCGAGGTCCGGCTCGGTGAGCTGCTCGGCGTGTATTCCGATCCCGGCCGCGATCCGCGCGGACACACGGTGAGCGTGGTGTACGTCGCGCAGGCGCAGGGCGATCCCGTCGCGGGCGACGATGCCGCCGCGATCCTGGTCGCCGACCCGGCGGCGCCGCCGCCGCTCGCCTTCGACCACGCCCGGATCCTCGCCGACTACCGCAGGCGACGCGCAGCCCGCGACGCCGGTCGCGGCTAGAATGTCCGCGATGAACGACGCCGCGCCTCCCGCCTTCCTGCGCACCGACCCGCAGGGCTTCATGTCCGCTCCCGGGACGGCGATCAACGGCAGCTGGCTTGCCGACGAGGCCACGGTCGTCGCGCGGCTGATGGAACTTGCGCGGCTGCCGCCGCCGGAGCGCGCCGCGGTGCGCGAGGACGCGATCCGGCTGGTGCAGGCCGCACGCGCGCGGCGCAGCGGACGCGGCGGCATCGAGGCCTTCCTGCAGCAGTACGACCTCGCGTCGCAGGAGGGCGTGGTGCTCATGTGCCTCGCCGAGGCGCTGCTGCGCATCCCGGACGCGGACACGGCGGACCGCCTGATCGCGGACAAGATCTCGAGCGGGCAGTGGTCGGACTACCTGGGCGAGGCGGAATCGCTGTTCGTCAACGCCTCGACCTGGGGGCTCATGCTGACCGGCCGGCTGATGCGTCCGGGCGACGAGGAGCTGCGCGATCCGGCCACGTTCCTGCGGCGCCTGGTCGCCCGCCTCGGCGAGCCGGTGGTGCGCACGGCGTTCCGCCAGGCGATGCGCATCATGGGCCACCAGTTCGTCATGGGCCGCGACATCGGCGAGGCGCTCGCGCGCGCCGCCGAGGGCGAGGCGGCGCGCTACCGCTACACCTACGACATGCTGGGCGAGTCCGCCCTGACCGAAAAGGATGCGGCCCGTTACCTCGAGGCCTACGGCGCCGCGGTCGTGGCGGTCGGCAAGGCGGTGCGCGCCGGCAGCGTGCCGGCGTCGTGGCCCAGCATCTCGGTCAAGCTGTCGGCGCTGCATCCACGCTACGAGTTCGGCCGGCGCCAGCAGGTGCTGCGCGAGCTCGGCGCGCGCATCCGCACGCTGGCGCTGGCGGCGCGCGCGGCCGGCATCGCGCTCACCATCGACGCGGAGGAGGCGGACCGGCTCGAGCTCTCGCTCGAGCTGCTGGACGCCCTGCTGGCCGATCCCGGGCTCGCGGACTGGCAGGGGCTCGGCCTCGCAGTGCAGGCCTACCTCAAGCGCGCGCCGGACGTGCTGCGCTGGCTCTCCGCGCGCGCAGACGCGACCGGGCGCGTGCTGAACGTGCGTCTCGTCAAGGGCGCGTACTGGGACAGCGAGATCAAGCGCGCGCAGGAGCGCGGCCTGGCGGGCTACCCGGTGTTCACGCGCAAGCACCACACCGACGTCTGCTACCTCGCCTGCGCGCGCCTCCTGCTGGAGGGGAGCCGGCGGCTGCTGCCGCAGTTCGCGACCCACAACGCGCACACCGCGGCCCACATCATCCAGCTGGCACGCGCGAACGCCCGCGAGTTCGAGCTGCAGCGCCTGCACGGCATGGGCGAGGAGCTGTACGCGGAGCTGACCGACCCGGCGGGCCGCAACCTGCCGTGCCGCGTGTACGCGCCGGTCGGTTCGCACGAGGACCTGCTGCCCTACCTGGTGCGCCGGCTGCTCGAGAACGGCGCCAACACCTCCTTCGTGAACCGCATCGTGGACGAGTCGCTGCCGCCCGAGCGGGTGGTCGGCGACCCGGTCGCCGAAGTCGAGCAGGCCGGACCCGGGCCGCATCCGCGCATCCCGCTGCCGCGCGCGTTGTACGGCATGGAGCGCGCCAATTCCGCCGGCATCAACCTGGCCGATCCGCGCGCGCAGGAGGCCCTTGCCGCCGCCTGCCGCCAGGCGTTCGCCAGGACCCGCGTGGCCCTGCCGATCGTCGGCGGGCGCGAGCGCGACGGCGCGCGTCATCCGGTCCTGTCTCCCGCCAACCTCGGGCGCGTGGTCGGCGAGGCCGGGGAGGCGGACGCCGCGCTCGCGGGCGAGGCGCTCGCGCTCGCTTGCGCCGCGCAGCCGGGCTGGGACCGCACGCCCGCGGCGGAGCGCGCCGCGATGCTGCGCCGCGCCGCGGACGAACTCGAGCACGAGGCCGCGCGCTTCGTCGCACTATGCGTGGCGGAGGCCGGCAAGACGGTGCCGGACTCGATCGCGGAAGTGCGCGAGGCGGTCGATTTCCTGCGCTACTACGCGGCCGGCGCGGAGCGCGATTTCGGCGAGCCGCTGCCGCTGCCGGGGCCGACCGGCGAGTCCAACCGCCTCGTGCTGCGCGGCCGCGGCGTGTTCGCCTGCATCAGTCCGTGGAACTTCCCGCTCGCAATCTTCACCGGGCAGGTCGCGGCCGCGCTCGCCGCGGGCAATGCCGTGATCGCCAAGCCGGCGGAGCAGACACCGCTGGTCGCGGCCGAGATGGTCCGGCTGCTGCACCGCGCGGGCGTTCCCGGCGACGCACTGCACTTCCTGCCGGGTCGCGGCTCGCGCATCGGGCCTGCGCTGACCTCGGACCCGCGCCTCGCCGGCGTCGCGTTCACGGGCTCGACCGCGACCGCGCAGCTCATCAACCGTACGCTGGCCGCCCGCGACGGCGCGCTCGCTGCGCTCATCGCCGAGACCGGCGGCCAGAACGCGATGATCGTCGACAGCTCGGCCCTGCCGGAGCAGGTGGTCCATGACGCGATCACCTCGGCGTTCAATGCGGCCGGGCAGCGCTGCTCGGCGTTGCGCGTGCTGTACCTGCAGGAGGACATCGCCCCGCGGGTGCTGGAGTTGCTGGCGGGCGCCATGGACCTGCTGGCGGTCGGCGACCCGGCGCTGCTCGCCACCGACGTCGGGCCGGTGATCGACGCGGGCGCCCGGGAGACGCTCGAGCAGCACGCGCAGGCGATCGTGCAGGGCGCGCGCTGGCACCATCGGGTGCGGCTGCCCGCGGGGCTGGCGCGCGGGCACTGGTTCGCGCCGCTGGCGGTCGAGATCGACGGCATCGGGCAGCTCGAGGGCGAGGTGTTCGGGCCGGTGCTGCACCTGGTGCGCTTCGCCGGATCGCGGCTCGAGGCCGTGGTCGACGAGATCAATGCCAGCGGCTACGGGCTCACGCTCGGCGTGCACACGCGCATCGACAGCGTCGCGCGGCGGATCGCGGCGCGCGCGCGGGTCGGCAACGTCTACGTGAACCGCAACATGATCGGCGCGGTGGTGGGCGTGCAGCCATTCGGCGGCTGCGGGCTGTCGGGCACCGGCCCCAAGGCCGGCGGTCCGCACTACCTCGCGCGCTTCGCCACCGAGCAGACGGTGACGATCAACACCGCCGCGGTCGGCGGCAACGCCACGCTGCTGTCGCTCGGCGACTGATCACATCATCCCGGTCTGCAGGCGCGCGGCCTCGGACATCATCGACTGGTTCCAGGGCGGGTCGAACACCAGCTCGACGTTCGCCTGGCGCACGGTCGGAATCATGAGCAGCTTGTCGCGCACGTCGGCGACCAATACCTCGCCCATGCCGCAGCCGGGGGCCGTCAGCGTCATCCGGACCGCGACGTCGCGCGTCCCGTCCGCGTTTGGCGTCACCGCACAGTCGTAGACCAGGCCGAGGTCCACGATGTTGATCGGGATCTCCGGGTCGAAACAGGTGCGCAATTGGTCCCAGACCAGGCGCGTGACGTCGGCCTCGGTGGCGCCCGCGGGCAGCTCCGGCCGCGGCAGCGGCTCCTTGCCGATGGCGTCGCCGTCCTCGCCCGCGATGCGGAACAGGTTGCCCTCGATGTAGACGGTGAAGCTGCCGCCGAGCGACTGGGTGATGGTGCCCACGCTGCCGGGGCGCAGCGTCACCTCGACGCCGGCCGGCACGATCACCGCGCGCACGTCGCGCTGCACGACGATCGGCTCGTGGTTCGCGTGGCGCATGCTCACTCCGTGGACACGGCGCCGGCCGAGCCCGCCAGCGCCGCGTTCAGCGTGTGCCAGCACAGGCTCGCGCACTTGACGCGCGCCGGGTACTCGCGCACGCCGGCGAGCGCCGCGAGCTTGCCGAGCGAGGCGTCGGGCACGGCGCCGGGCTGGGTCAGCATGCGGTGCACGGCCTCGAACAGCGCGCGCGCCTCGGCGCGGCTCCTGCCCTTGACCGCCTCGCTCATCAGCGAGGCCGAGGCGGTCGAGATCGCGCAGCCGGCGTTCTCGAAGCGCAGCTCGCGGATGCGGTCGTCCTGCAGTTCCAGGAACAGGCGCAACCGGTCGCCGCACAGCGGATTGTTGCCTTCCGCCTGGTGCGTCGGGCAGTCGAGGCGGCCGGCGTTGCGCGGGTGCCGGTTGTGGTCCACGATCACGTCGCGGTAGAGCTCCGAGAGATCCATCAGCCGAGCATCCGGATTGCGTCCTGCACGCCGGACGCGAGCGCGTCGACCTCGCCACGGGTGTTGTAGAGCGCAAACGACGCGCGCGTGGTGGCCGGCAGGCCGAAGAATTCCATCACCGGCATCGCGCAGTGATGTCCGGTGCGCACCGCGATGCCGCGGGCGTCCAGCACGGTGCCGAGGTCGTGCGGGTGCAGCCCGTCCACGGTGAAGGACACCAGGCTGGTCTTGTCGGGCGCGGCGCCGACGATCGCCAGGCGCGGGATCGCCGCCAGCGCCTCGGTTGCGTGCGCCAGCAGGCCGTGCTCGTGGGCCGCGATGCGCGCCAGGCCGAGGCCCTCCAGGTAATCGATCGCTGCCGCGAGACCGACGGCGCCGCCGACATTCGGCGTGCCGGCTTCGAAGCGGTGCGGCAGATGATTCCAGGTCGAGCCCGCGAAGGATACGGCCAGGATCATGTCGCCGCCGCCCTGCCAGGGCGGCATCGCGGCGAGCACGTCCTCGCGCGCATAGAGCGCGCCGATGCCGGTCGGCGCGTACATCTTGTGACCGGAGAAGGCATAGAAGTCGCAGCCGAGCGCCTGCACGTCCACCGGCAGGTGCGGCACGGCCTGGGCGCCGTCCACGACCGTGGTGATTCCCCGCGCGCGCGCCTCCCCGATCATCTCCGTCACCGGCAGCACCGTGCCGAGCGCGTTCGAGACGTGTGCGAGCGCGACCAGGCGCGTGCGCGGCCCGAGCAGCGCACGCCAGGCGTCCAGGTCCACGACGCCGCGCCGGTCGATCGGCGCGGCGCGCAGCACGGCCCCGGTCTGCGCGCAGACCAGCTGCCACGGCACGATGTTCGAGTGGTGTTCCAGCCAGGTGACGAGGATCTCGTCGCCGGGCTGCAGCCGCGGCCGCGCCCAGGACTGCGCCACCAGGTTGACCGCCTCGGTGGTGCCGCGCAGGAACACGATCTCGGCCGCGGAGGCCGCATTCAGGAAGCGGCGCACGCGCTCGCGCGCACCCTCGTAGAGGGCGGTCGCCTCCTGCGAGAGCGTGTGCACGCCGCGGTGCACGTTGGCGTGGTGCGCCCGGGCGTAGTCGGCTACCGCCTCGATCACGGCGGCCGGCTGCTGCGCCGAGGCCGCGTTGTCGAGGTAGGCGAGGGGATGGCCATGGACCAGGCGTTCGAGCACCGGGAAGTCGGCCCGGACGCGCGCCACGTCGTACTCCGCGGGGCGATGCGGAACCGCGGCCATCAGGCAGGCCCCGCGAGCAGGGCGTGGTCCGGCAGCGCCGCGGCGAAGCGCGCCTGCATGGCGGCGCGCAGCTCCGGCAATGGCAGCCGGCCGATCAGGTCGGCGCAGAACGCCCAGGTCAGCAGCGCCGCGGCGGCGGCCGGGTCGAGGCCGCGCGAGCGCAGGTAAAAGAGCTGCGCCTCGTCGAGCGAGCCGACCGTGGCGCCGTGGCGGCAGCGCACGTCGTCGACGTGGATCTCGAGCTGGGGCCTGGCGTTGATCTCGGCGAGCGGCGACAGCAGCAGGTTGCGGCTCGACTGGCTCGCGTCCGCGCCGCGCGCCGCAGGCTGCACCACGATGCGGCCGTTGAAGGCGCCACGGCCGCGGTCGCGGGCGATGCCGCGGCATTCCTGCTCGGTGCGCGTGGCGGGGGCCTCGTGCGTCACCATCGTGCACAGGTCCACCTGCCGCTCGCCCTCCACCGCGAACAGCCCGAGCAGGCGGCATGCGGCCGCCTCGCCCGCGAGGGCGAGCCGCAGGTTCGAGCGCAGGATCGCGCCGCCGGTCGCGAAGACATGCTGCTCGTAGCGGCTGCCGGCCTCCTGGCGCGCGACCCAGGTCTCCACCTGCGCCGCGGTCGCGCCCTGTTCGTGCAGCCGCAGGTGCACCAACGTCGCGCCGCGCCCGAGCGAGAGCTCCGCGGCGAGATTGCCGAGTACGGCCGCCGTACCGGCCGTCGCAAAGCGCTCGACCAGCACCAGCGTCGCGCCCGGGCCGAGTTCGATGGCGAGGCGCGCATGGTGGGTCCCGGGCGTTGCGGCCGTCGCGAGATGCGTGAGGCAGATCGGTGCCGCCGGCGCCGCGCCTGCGGCGACGCGGATCAGGGCGCCGTTGCCCGCGAACGCATCGGCCAGCAGCGCGTAGCGGTCGTCGGCGTCGTCACCGGGCGCGCGCAGCAGCCCGAGCGCCGCCGCGGGATCGCGTGCCATCAGGCCGGCGAGGTCTTCGACTTCCACGCCCTCGTCCGGCGCGTCGGACAGCTCCGGCTGGTAGCGCCCGTCCTGCAGCGTCACCCGGCGCATGGACGCGAGCGGCAGCGGCGGCAACCCGGGCGGGCCCGCGTCCGTCGCCGCCGCGGCCGGTTCCAGGCTGAAGGCGCCGAGGCGCGCGTGGTCGAGGTACTTCCAGTTCTCGTCGCGTCGCTCCGGCAGCCCGCGCGCCAGCAGGCGCTCGAGGGCATTCCGCCGCCGGTGATCCCAGGACGGGCCGCCGGCGAGGCGCGGCGCCAGGCGCGCGTGTGCCGCGGCAATGCGCTCGAGGGGCGCCGCCGCGCTCACGCCGCGGTCTCCGTGCGCAGCCAGTCGTAGCCGCGGCGCTCCAGCTCGAGCGCGAGTTCCCGGCCGCCGCTCCTGACGATGCGCCCGCCGGCCAGCACGTGCACGCGATCCGGCACCACGTGCCCGAGCAGGCGCTGGTAGTGCGTCACCAGCACGATCGCGCGCCCGGGGCCGCGCAGCGCGTTGACGCCCGCGGCGACGACCTTCAGCGCGTCGATGTCGAGGCCGGAATCGGTCTCGTCGAGCAACGCCAGCGTCGGTTCCAGCAGGCTCATCTGCAGGATCTCGTTGCGCTTCTTCTCGCCGCCCGAGAATCCCTCGTTGACGCCGCGGTTCAGCAGGCCCTCGTCCATCTGCATGGCCGCGAGCTTGCCGCGCACCAGGTTCAGGAACTCGAAAGCGTCGAGCTCCGGCAGGCCGCGGTGCCGGCGCAGCGCGTTCAGCGAGGCCTTCAGCAGGTAGACGTTGTTGACGCCCGGGATCTCGACCGGGTACTGGAAGGCGAGGAACAGTCCCGCGCGCGCGCGCTCCTCGGGCGGCAGCGCGAGCAGGTCGCGGCCGAGGTATGTGGCGCCACCGGAGACGACCTCGAGACCCGGGCGCCCGGCCAGCACGCCGGTCAGCGTGCTTTTCCCGGAGCCGTTCGGGCCCATGATCGCGTGCACCTCGCCCGCGCGCACTTCCAGCGACAGCCCGTCCAGGATCCGGCGCCCGCCAGCCTGCACGCAGAGGTCCTTCACTTCGAGGATTACGGCGGCTTCGCTCATCCGACTGCTCCCTCGAGGCTGACGGCCAGCAGGTTCTGCGCCTCGACCGCAAATTCCATCGGCAGCTCCTTGAACACCTGCTTGCAGAAGCCGTTGACGATCATGTTCACCGCATCCTCGGCGCCGATGCCGCGCTGCAGGCAGTAGAACAGCTGGTCGTCGGAGATCTTCGAGGTCGTGGCCTCGTGCTCGACCACGGCCGTGGGATTCCTGACCTCGACGTAGGGAAAGGTGTGCGCACCGCAGTGCGGTCCCATCAGCAGCGAGTCGCACTGCGTGTAGTTGCGTGCGCCGTCCGCGCCCGGCAGCACCTTGACCAGGCCGCGGTAGGCGTTCTGGCCGTGCCCGGCAGAGATGCCCTTGGAGATGATCGTCGAGCGGGTGTTCCTGCCCATGTGGATCATCTTGGTGCCGGTGTCCGCCTGCTGTCGGTGGTTGGCGAGGGCGACCGAGTGGAACACGCCCACCGAGCCGTCGCCGCGCAGGATGCAGCTCGGGTACTTCCAGGTGATCGCCGACCCGGTCTCCACCTGGGTCCAGGAGATCTTCGAGTTGCGGCCGCGGCAGTCGCCGCGCTTGGTGACGAAGTTGTAGATGCCGCCGACGCCGTTCTCGTCGCCCG
>CAZYPM010000002.1:31968-45849 GCA_964649205.1 uncultured Steroidobacteraceae bacterium | reverse complement strand
ATGAACAGGCCGCCGTTCTTCACGAACGGCATGTAGGCGAGGTACAGCGCGCTCTTGTCCTTGATCGTGAGCGTCAGCAGCCCTGGCTTGGTCGACGGCGCCCGCATCTTCACCCCGATCACTCCTGCACCCTCTGGGTTCCCTGCGCGAGGAACGCTGCTACCGAAACGAGGAGCCCCTCGAACAGGAGCTGCATGTTCAACGATCCGCCTGCCAGCCGGCGCGCCTCGCGCATCCGGTCCAGCAGCCGGTAACCCGACCGTATCTTCATGTCGCGCTCCGGACCCCGCAACCATGGTAATCGATTATTGTTAACCGCATCACTAGACAGGCCCGCAGCCTTGAGCTCCCCGGCGAGCCAGGTCTCCAGCCACAGCAGCCGGGCAGCCGGCGCCTGGTCCGCCCAATCCCTGGCGCAGGCGACGAGCTCGGCGGCCGAGCCCGGCCCGCCCGCGAGGGCCTCCCGCATCTCCCGATCGAGGTCCTCGAGGCCAGCTGCCGCGTATTCGGCCGCGAGGAATGGCGCGCCGTTCGCGAGCGTCAGCAGCGCCTCCCAGGCCGGCCCGGGCTGCTGCTCCGCCAGCCAGGCCAGCGCCTCCCCGCGCGCCGCGGGGGGCACGCGCAGGCGCGTGCAGCGGCTGGCGATCGTGCGCGGGATCCGGTCCGCGCGGCTGGTCGCGAGCAGCAGGTAGGTGTCGTCGGCCGGTTCCTCCAGCGTCTTCAGCAGCGCATTGAACGAATGCACGTTCATGGCCTCGGCCGGATCCACGAGCGCGACCTTGGCGCCGCCGCGATAACTGCGCATCGACAATTGCTCGGTGAGCGAGCGCAGCTGCGCGATCGCGATCTCCTTCTTGCCGGGCGCCACGCGCAGCCACAGGAAATCCGGGTGGGTACCGGCCACGAACAGGGCACAGTCGGCGCATGTCCCGCAACGCCCCGTACCCGGGCCCCGGCACAACAGATCGGCGGCAAGCTTCAGCCCGAGCTCGGCCTGCCCGCCTCCGGGCGCACCGACCAGCAGCAGACCGTGCGGCACGCGCGCCTGCGACTGCATGCGGCGCAGGCGATCCGCGAGCGGCGCCAGCCAGGGCGCCTGCGCGCGCGCGAGCATCGGCGCCACCTCCGGCGGTGGCGCCTCCAGTTCCTGGTCGAGATCCGTCGCTGCCATGCGCGTCATCTTCCTGGGGCCGGGAAGGCCGCATCGATTGCGCGCGCGATCGCATCCGCCACCGTGCCCTCGTCCATCGCGGCGTCGATCACGCGCACACGGCCCGGTTCGGCCGCCGCGATCGCGAGGTAGCGCCGGCGCACGCGCTCGAAGAACGCGCCATCCTCCGATTCGAAACGATCGGCACGGCCGCCGCGCCCGGCGAGGCGCGCCATCGCGACGGACGGATCCGCATCCAGCAGCAGGGTCAGGTCCGGCAGCAACCGCGGGTGCGCGATCCGCGCCAGCTGGCGGATCCAGGCCTCGTTCATGCGGCTGCCGCCCCCCTGATAGGCCAGCGTCGCGTCCGTGAACCGGTCGCAGAGCACCCACCGGCCCCGGCGCAGGGCCGGACGGATCACGTTCGCGACGTGGTTGGCGCGCGCCGCGAAGATCAGCAGCAGTTCCGTGGACTGGTCCACGGGCCCGTCCTGCGGCTCGAGCACGAGGCGGCGCAGCTGCTCGGCCAGCGGCGTGCCGCCGGGCTCGCGCGTGACGACCGGGTCCAGGCCGCGCGCGCGCAGGTGGGCGGCGGCACGCGCGATCTGCGTGGACTTGCCGACGCCCTCCGTGCCTTCGAACGTGATGAAGCGGCCACGCATCCGGTCGGTCCCCTGTCGTGTTCCTAGGCGCCGCCGCCACGCAGATTGGCGAGGTGGCGCTGCACGTTCGCATTGTGCGCGACCAGGGACTTCGCGAAGAAGTGCCGGCCGTCGCCAAGCCCGGTGGCCACGAAATAGAGCGCATCGGTCCTGGCCGGGCGCACCGCGGCCTCGAGCGCGTCGCGCCCCGGCAGCGCGATCGGCGTCGGCGGCAGGCCGGCGCGCGTGTAGGTGTTGTAGGGCGTGTCCGCGAGCAGGTCGCGCTTGCGCAGGTTACCGTCGAAGGCGTCGCCCATGCCATAGATCACGGTGGGATCGGTCTGCAGCCGCATGCCCTTGCGCAGCCGGTTGACGAAAACGCCCGAGATCAGCCCGCGCTCGTCCGGCGCGCCGGTTTCCTTCTCGATGATCGAGGCGAGAATCAGCGCCTCGTAAGGCGACTTCAGCGGCGACCCGGCGTCGCGGTTTGCCCAGGCCGTGGCCAGCGCATTTTCCATGCGCGCATGCGCCTGCAACAGGATCGTGCCGTCGCTGGTGCCGCGCGGAAAATGATACGTATCGGGGAAGAACAGGCCCTCGGGATGACGATCGCCGAGGCCGAGGCGCCTCATCAGCTCGGCCGCGCCCACCGCCGCCAGCTCGGTCTTGACCGCGGCATGCGACTGGATCGCGGCGAGCGCCTGCCGGAACGTCCAGCCCTCGGGAATCGTGATGACGTAGAGCCGCACGCGCCCGGCGACGAACTGGTCGAGCAGTCCGGCCGGCGTCGTGCCCGGCTGCAGCTCGTACTCCCCCGCCTTGATCCGGGTGGCGAGACCCTCGCGTCTGGCGTGGCGCACCCAGGTTCCTGGCTGCGCGAGCAGGCCCTGCTGGTCGAGGGACGCCGCGACGGCCGAGAGCGACGCGCCCTCCGGCACTTCGAAGACGACGGATTCCCGCAGTGCTTCGATCGGCTGCTCGAGCCAGGTCCGCTCCTGCTGGCGCCAGGCGAACCAGGTCCCTGCCGCCAGCAGCACGACCAGCACCGCAATGCCGGCGCGCCACTTCATTGGCGCTCCAGCCAGGCGTTGAATGCAGCGACGCGCCCGTCGACCGCCAGGTGGCGGCCATCGAGTTCCCGCACCGGCCAGGCGCCGATCAGCGCGTTGGTCAGGAACAAGCCTTCGGCCCCGCCGATGTCTGCCGGACTCACCGCACGCTCCACGACCGTCTCGCCCCGTTCCTGTGCCCAGGCGCGAAATGCCCGGCGCATCACGCCCGCGACGCCACAGGCGTCGAGCGCGGGCGTCACGAGCTGTCCCCCGGCGATGACGAACAGATTGGCCTGGGTGGCGCAGATCACGTTGCCACCATCGTCCAGCAGGAGCCCCTCGGCAACCCCGGGTTCGTCCCACTCGGCGCGTGCCAGGACCTGCTCGAGGCGGTTGAGGTGCTTGATGCCTGCGAGCTGCGGATTGCGGCCCAGGCGCGTACTGCACCAGCGCAGGCGCACGCCCTGGCTCCGGCAAGCCGGGTCCTGCTGCGGCCAGGGTGCGGCGGATACGATCCGCAGCGGGCGCGGATTCCGGGGCGGCCGGTAGCCGCGCGGGCCGGCGCCGCGCGTGATCACGATGCGCACCACGCCCCATCCCAGCGGCCAGACGCGCGCGACCTCCTCGGCCAGCAGGCCGGCAGCCGGCAGCGGAATCCCGAGGCGCGCGGCGCCCGCCGCCAGGCGCTCGAGGTGCCACGCGAAGAAACGCGGCCGGCCGTCCTTCACGGCAAGCGTCTCGAACAGTCCGTCGCCATAGTTCAGGCCGCGATCGGCGGGATCGATCGCGCCGTCCTCGCGGCCGTCGACGAGCACGACCATCAGCCCGGGCTCCCGAGCGCGCGCAACATGCCCCGCGCCTTGGCGCGGGTTTCCTCCAGCTCGCGTTCCGGCAGCGAGTCCGCGACGATGCCGGCGCCCGCCTGCCACTCGATCCGGCCGGCGCGGACCGTCATCGTTCGAATCAGGATGTTCAGGTCGAGGCTGCCATCCGCCCCCAGATAGCCCATGGCTCCGGTATACGCGCCGCGGCCACGGCCTTCCAGTTCCCCGATCAACTGCATGCAGCGGACCTTCGGGCATCCGGTGATGGTCCCGCCCGGGAACAGGGCGCGAATGACTGCGCCGGGCGTCGCTTCCTCGCGCAGGCGCCCGCCGACGTTCGACACGATGTGGTGCACGTGGGCGTAGCTCTCGACCGCCATGAACTCGTCCACGCGCACCGAGCCCGCCTCGCACACGCGGCCCAGGTCGTTGCGCTCGAGGTCGATCAGCATCACGTGCTCGGCGCGCTCCTTGGCACTGCCCGTCATGGCTGCGATCGCCTCCGCATCCGCGCCCGCGCGCGGCCGCGTGCCGGCAATCGGCCGCGTGTCGATCTGCCGTCCGCGCACGCGCACCAGCCGCTCGGGCGAGCTCGAGAGGATCGCCAGATCCTCGAACTGCGCAATGCCGGCGAACGCGCCCGGGTTGGAGCTGCGCAGGCGCGCGTAGAGCGCCGGCGCGCCAACGCCCTCCGGCAGCGCCGCGCGCCAGCCGCGCGCGAGATTGGCCTGGTAGATGTCACCCGCGGCGATGTGCCCGAGCGCGCGGCGGCAGGCCGTGAGGTAATGCTCCGGATCGTCTTCCAGGACCACAGGCGCGACCCAGTCCCCGGGCCGCGGCAGCGCCGCGCATGAGGTCCAGTCCCCGCACAGACGCTCGAACTCCGCCCCGGCGCCGGCTTCGGCCAGCGCGCACACGCGCCCCGATTCGTGATCGAGCAGCAAAGCCGCCTGCATGCGCCAGGCCATGGCGACGACCGGCAGCGGTGATCGCGGCAGGCGCAGCGTCGGCTCGATCTCTGCGGCGAGCTCGTACCCCAGGTACAGGAACCAGCCGCCCGCGAACGGCCAGGGCGCGGGCGGCGCATCGTGCGCGGTCTCGCGCCACCAGGCGTCAAGGCGCTCGCAGAATCGCCCGCCGCGGCCGGGCCCGGCCAGACCGCCTTCGGCGTCCAGCACAAGTCGCGGGCCGGGCGCCCCCAGCAGCAGGCTGTGGCGCGCGAGCGCCGTGCCACCCGCCGCGCTGTCGAGGAACGCCGGATAGCGCGCGGGCGCCGCCGCGTGCAGCGCGAGCATCCGGGCGGACGGATCCGCCGGTGCCGGCAGCTCCCGGACCAGCCACGGCAGGCGCATGCAGGGCGCCGCGGACACGCTCAGCGCAGCGCGCGGAAGATCAGCGTGCCGTTGGTGCCGCCGAAGCCGAAGGAGTTGCTCGCGACCGCGTCGATCTTCATCTGCCGCGCCGTGTTCGGCACGTAGTCGAGGTCGCATCCTTCGCCCGGGTTCTCCAGGTTGATGGTCGGCGGCGCCACCTGGTCGCGGATCGCCAGCACGCTGAAGATCGCCTCGACCACGCCCGCCGCCCCCAGCAGGTGACCGGTCATCGACTTGGTCGAGCTGACCGCCAGTCTCGAGGCGTGCGCGCCGAAGGCATTCTTGATCGCGATCGTTTCCGACACGTCGCCCAGCGGCGTCGAGGTCGCGTGCGCATTCACGTACTGCAGCTGCTCCGGGTTCAGCCCGGCGTCGCGCAGGCAGTTCTCCATGGACAACCGTGCGCCGGCGCCATCATCGGGCGGCGCGGTGATGTGGAAGGCGTCGCCGCTCATGCCGAAGCCGATCAGTTCCGCGTAGATCGTCGCGCCACGCGCCTTTGCGTGGCCGTATTCCTCGAGCACCATCGCGCCGGCGCCGTCGCCCATCACGAAGCCGTCGCGGTCCCGGTCCCAGGGCCGGCTCGCTCGGGCCGGCTCGTCGTTGCGGGTCGAGACCGCGCGCGCCTGGCAGAAGCCGCCGACCGCAGTCGGCGTCTGCGCCATCTCGGCGCCGCCGGCGACGACCACGTCGGCGTCGCCGTACTGGATCGTGCGCAACCCGATGCCGATGCTGTGGGTCGAGGTCGTGCAGGCCGTCACGACCGCGAGATTCGGGCCGGTGATGCCGTACATGATCGACAGGTGCCCCGAAATCATGTTCGTGATCGAGGCGGGAATGTAGAACGGCGAGATCTTCTTCGGGGTCCTGGTCTCGAGGTACTTCGCGTAGTTCTCCTCGATGGTCGAGAGCCCGCCGATGCCGGCGCCGAACACCAGCCCGATGCGCGCACGGTTCGCGTCGGTCACCTCGAGGCCGGCGTCCGCGATCGCCTGCACGCCGGCCGCCACGCCGAATTGCAGGAACGGATCCATGCGCCGCGCGTCCTTGGCCGGCAGGTACTTGGTGACGTCGAAGTCGGGCACGCTGCCCGCGATCGTGCACGGGAATCCGGTCGTGTCGAAGCGGGTGATGGGTCCGATGCCGCTGCGGCCGGCGAGAGCCGCGGCCCAGCTCGCGGCGACCGTGTTGCCGAGCGGGGTGACCATGCCGAGTCCGGTGACGACGACGCGACGCTTGCTCAAGGCGTTACCTCTGGCGGGCCCGGCGGGAATGGTGCGGCGCGCCCCGGCCGCGGGGCCGGGGCGCACGCGGGAATGGGTTCAGGACTTGGACTGGTGCTGGACGATGTAGTCGATCGCCTGCTGCACCGTGGTGATCTTCTCGGCATCCTCGTCCGGTATCTCGGTCTCGAACTCTTCCTCGAGCGCCATCACGAGCTCGACCGTGTCCAGTGAGTCGGCACCCAGATCGTCCACGAACGAAGCGTCACTCGTGACTTCCTCGTCCTTGACCCCGAGCTGCTCGGCGACGATCTTCTTCACCCGTTCTTCGACTGTGCTCATCGGTTTGATGTCCCTCACCTTGTGATGCCCATGACGGCTGGTGCCGGCCGGGGGTCGCCATTCTATGCCACGGACCCCCCACTGGCTACCAGAAACCTTTCTTGAGCACTGTTTCTAATGGCTTTTTTTCAGGCCATATGCATGCCGCCGTTGACGTTCAGGGTCTCGCCCGTAATCCAGGCCGCTCCCGGACCCGCGAGAAAGCAGACGGCGGCCGCGATGTCCTCGGCCTGGCCGAGCCGTCCGAGCGGGATCTGGGCCGCCAGGCCTTCGCGCTGGGCGTCGGTGAGCGTCCGCGTCATGTCGGTGTCGACGAATCCCGGGGCGACCACGTTCACGGTGATCCCGCGCGAGGCGACCTCGCGGGCCATGGAGCGGGTGAAACCGCCGATGCCTGCCTTCGCCGCACAGTAGTTCGCCTGGCCCGGATTTCCGACCAGGCCGACGACCGAGGCGATATTGACGATGCGGCCCCTGCGCGCCTTCATCATGCCGCGCAGCACGGCCTTGCTGGCGCGGAACACCGAGCCGAGGTTGGTCGCGATCACCGCGTCCCAGTCCTCGGGTTTCATGCGCAGCAGCAGCGTGTCGCGCGTGATGCCGGCGTTGTTGACGAGAACGGTGACCGCGCCCTCCTTCGCCTCGATATCGGCGACGGCTGCGTCGATCGCGTCGCCGTCGGCGACGTCCAGCACGATGCCGCGGCCGCGGACGCCGGCGGCCCTGAACGCATCGTCGATGGCGGCGACTCCCGCCGCGCCCGTAGCCGTGCCGATCACGGTCGCACCCTGGGCGCCGAGCGCCAGCGCGATGGCGCGGCCGATGCCGCGCGAAGCCCCGGTCACGAGCGCGATCTCGCCCGCCAAAGTCTGCGTCGTCATGGTCAGGAACTCCCAACGGCCGCAAGCGCAGCCGCGAGTGAATCGGGCGAATCAATTGCATGGATCGCGAGGTCGCGCCCGCCCGGGGCGCGCTTCGCGAGGCCGGCCAGCACCTTGCCGGGACCGCACTCGACCAGTCGCGCGACGCCGCTGCCCAGCATGGCCGCCATGATCGCCGACCAGCGGACCGGGTTGAAGAGCTGGCGGTACAGGCCGTCGCAGATCGACGCAGGTCCGTCGTAGACGCCGGCGTCGAACGAATGCACCCGGATCGCCGGTGCCCGGATGGCGAGCGACCCGAGGTGCCCGCGCAGCGCCTCGGCAGCAGGCTTCATCAGCGCGCTGTGCGAGGGCACCGACACCGGCAGCAGCACGGCGCGCTTCGCGCCTCTTGCCTTGCAGGCCTCGATCGCGCGCGCGACGGCGCTGGCGTGCCCCGCGATCACGAGCTGGCCCGGCGAGTTGTAATTGACCGGCTGCACGACCTCGCCCTGTGCCGCGTCCGCGCAGGCTGACTCGATCACGGCGTCATCGAGGCCGAGGATTGCCGCCATCGCACCCGTGCCGGCCGGGACCGCGCGTTGCATGAGCTCCCCGCGCAGGCGCACGAGGCGCACCGCCTCCGCGAAACCGATCGCACCGGCGGCGACCAGCGCGCTGTATTCGCCGAGGCTGTGGCCGGCCATGACCGCGGGCGCGGGCCCGCCGCGGGCGTTCCAGGCCCGCCAGGCGGCGATGCCCGCGGCCAGCATCGCCGGCTGCGTGCGCTCGGTCGCGGCCAGGGCTTCCTCCGGGCCTTCCTGGCACAGCGTCCAGAGATCGTAGCCCAGCGCCTCCGAGGCCTCCGCGAAGGTCTCGCGAACCGCCGGGTCCGAGTCTGCCAGCGCCGACAGCATGCCGACGGATTGCGAGCCCTGGCCCGGAAACATCATCGCAAAGTGCATGGCGCTCCCGCCCTTCCCCGGAGCGCGGATTATAGGTTGGGAACGGCGTCTCAGCCCGGTGCCGCGCCGGCGGGCACGCGGAACCGCTCTGCTATCATCGGGTCCATCCCCGGGTAGCGCCCCACTTCCCGGCACAGGAGCACCTCATGATTCGGGTACCGCGCCGCGAATCCGGTTTCACGCTGATCGAGATCATGGTCGTGCTGGTGATCATCGCGATCCTGGGCGCGCTGATCGGCCCGCAGATCCTCGGGCGTGTGGACGAGGCGCGCGTGACCGCCGCCAGGCAGGACATCCAGACGCTCGGCACCGCGCTCGACTTCTACCGCATGGACAACTTCCGTTACCCGACCACGGACCAGGGGCTGGAGGCGCTGGTCAAGAAACCCGATGACCCAAGCGTGCGTAACTGGCGGCCCGAGGGCTACCTCAAGTCGCGCGAGGTGCCCAAGGACCCCTGGGGCAATGCCTATCGCTACCTGTTCCCGGGAAGCCACGGCGGTTCCTACGACCTCTATTCGCTGGGCGCCGACGGCGAGCCCGGTGGTGAAGGCACGGACGCCGACATCGGCAGCTGGAACCTCCAGTAGCTGCGCGGGGCCGCCATGATGCGGGCCGTCCCTGTCTCGCGCCGCGGCCAGCGCGGCATGACGCTGATCGAGATCCTGGTGGTCGTCGTGATCATCGGAATCCTTGCCACCATCGCCACGCTCTCGGTCGGGCTGCTGGGCGGCGACCGCGAAATCGAGCGTGAGTCGGAGCGCCTCGCCGACGGCATCGCATTGCTGCAGGAGCAGGCGCAGCTGGAAGGCCGCGACTACGGCCTGCGCGTCGAGAGCAGTGGTTACGAGTTCATGCGCTTCGACGCGTTCGAGCAGGCATGGAAGACGGTCGAGGACGACCCGGGGCTCGCCCCGCGCGAGCTGCCGCCGGGCCTCGCATTCGAGCTGTGGCTGGAGGGCCGTCCGGTGCTGCTGCGCCGCGAGGAGCGCCCGGAGCAGCTCAGGCCCCAGCTGTTCGCCTGGGGCAGCGGCGACATGACCCCGTACGAACTGTCGCTGGTGCGCCGTGGCGCCTCGCGCGTGACGCTTACCGGTTCCGCGGACGGCGCGATCGAGATCGGGCGCGATGAAGAGCCCTGACCGCGCGCGCGGGTTCACGCTGATCGAGGTCGTGGTCGCGCTCGCGATCGTGGGCGTCGGCATGTTCGCGGTCTTCAAGACGATCGGCGACACCGCCAACAACGTCGCCTTCCTGCGCGACCGCACCATCGCCGCCTGGGTCGCGGACAACCGGATCACCGAGATGCGGCTCACCGGCCAGATGCCCTCCGTGGACCAGACCGAGGGCGATGTCGAGATGGCCGGCCGCCGCTGGCACTGGGTCGCCACCGTGTCGCAGACGCCGGTCGACGGCATGCGCCGCATCGACGTCAGCGTGCGCCGCGCGGAGGATGCGGAGGGAACCTCCATCCTGAGCCTCGCCGGCTTCGTCGGCGCGACCGCCACCTCCACCGGCCCCTCGGCCACCCAATGGAACACGGGTGAAATCGACGAATCCGGCGACGAGGAGGACGAGTCTTGAGCCGGCGCCAGCGCGGTTTCACGCTGCTGGAGATCATCGTCGCGGTCGCGATCCTCGCGGTCATGGGGCTCATGAGCTATCGCGCCGTGCGCGATGCGCGCCTGCAGTCCGAAATCGCCGCCGCGCACATGGACCGCCTGCGCGCAGTGCAGCGCGCAGTGCACCTCATGGTCACCGACCTGCGCACGCTGGCCCCGCGCCCGGTGCGCGAGCTGATCGGCGACGGTTACCGGCCGGCGCTGATGCGCGATCCCAACTCGGTGGCCCTGTTCGAGCTGACCCACGGCGGCTGGCCCAACGGCGCGGGCACGCCGCGGGGCACGCTGCAGCGCGTGAGCTACCGGCTCGAGGAGCGCACGCTGATCCGCGATCACTGGACCGTCACCGACCCCACGCTCGCGAACGAGCCGGTCGAGCGCGAGTTGCTCGAGGGGGTCGAACGCGTCGAGATCCGCTACCTGGGCATGGGCCGCGAGTGGGACACGCAATGGCCGCCGCTCGGCAGCGTCGGCGACCGGGGCTTCCGCGCACGGCCGCTCGCAGTCGAACTCACGATCCGGCTCGAGGACTACGGCGAGATCAAGCGCCTGGTCGAGGTGTCGGGATGAGGCAGCGTGGCGTCGCACTGATCACCGCCATCGTGCTGGTCGCGATCGCGACCGTCATCGCGGTCCACCTGGGCACGCGCGCTTCGCTCGACCTGCGCCGCACGGCGGGGCTGCTCGCGCTCGAGCAGGGCTGGCACGTCGCGCTTGGCGCCGAGGCCTGGGCGTCGGAGGTCCTGCGCGAGGACCGCGAGGACTCGCAGACCGACCACCTGGCCGAGCAGTGGGCCCAGCCGCTGCCGCCCCTGCCGGTGGATGGCGGCGAGGTACGCGGCGCACTGGAGGACATGCAGGGCCGCTTCAACGTGAACAACCTGCTGACCGGCACGGGCGAGGTGAACGAGGCCTCGCTCGCCCGCTTCGAGCGGCTGCTCGACCAGGTCGGCGCGGAGCGGCGCTGGGCGCGCATCCTCGCCGACTGGCTGGACCGCGACACGGTGCCCGGCTTCCCCGAAGGCGCGGAGGACGGCGCCTACCTGGCGCAGAACCCGCCCTACCGCTCGGCCAACGGCCCGATCACGTCCACCACCGAAATGCTCGCCCTGCCCGGCATGACGCTCGAGGAGTTTGCGCGCATCCAGCCGTATGTCGCGGCCCTGCCGGTCGGGACCACGATCAACATCTGCACCGCAAAGGCGCCGCTGCTGGCGGCGCTGATCGAGGGTGGCACGGATTTCGGCGACGCCGAGGCGCTGCTGTCGAACCGGCGCGACGGGTGCTTCCCGACGCTCGCGGACCTGCAGGCGACGCTGCTGCCGGAACAGTACCAGACGCTGCTGCCCGCAATCTCGGAGAACACCAGCTGGTTCCGCGCCATCACGGCCGCCCGTATTGGCACCTCGGAACTCACCCTGTACAGTCTGATCGAGCGCAACAGCGCCGGCGGCAGCCGCACCGTGCTGCGCTCCACGGGTACCGAGTAGCTGGCATGAATCAATCCCTGGTCCTGCGTGTCGCCGATCCACTCTGCTGGGTCATCACCGGCGCGGATGGCGGCCGCATCGGTCCGGTCTCGACCGGCAGCCTCGCGGACGCGGCGCCGATCGCCGCCGAGCGCCCGCTGATCGTCATCGTCCCCGGCGCGAGCGTGACCCTCGCCCGGCCGGAGCTGCCGGTGAAGGGCGGCACGCGTCTTGCCCAGGTCGTGCCCTACGCGATGGAGGAACTGCTCGCCGGCGAAGTCGAGCAATTCCATTTCGGCATCGGCCCGAGCGATGCCGCCGGCCGCACGCTGGTGGCTGCGCTGCGGCGCGAGGAAATGCGCGGCTGGGTGGACGCGTTGCGCGCCGCGGGCCTGGAACCGCAGGCGATGATCCCCGACACGCTCTGCGTGCCGGACAACCCCGGCAAGACGGTCGCCGTGATCGATTCCGGCCAGCTGCTGGTGCGCCCGCCGGGCGAGCTGCCGGTGGCGCTCGACGCCGAGCCGCTGACCGAGGCCTTCGCGCTCGCCGGCCTCGAGGGCGAGGACCGCCACGTACAGCTCTACGTCTCGCAGCACGACTGGCAGCAGTCGCGCGAGATGATCGAGGCGCTGCGGGAAGTCACCGGCTCGCTCGATCTGCAGCTCCTGCCGGACGGCGCATTGCCGCTGCTGGCGGCCGGCGCCGTGCAGAGCGGCGCGCTGTCGCTGCTGCAGGGCGAGTTCGCGCGGCGCACCGGCTGGCGCGCCGAATGGGAGCGCTGGCGCATCGCTGCATTGGTCGGACTCGCGGCGCTCGCGCTGCACGTGGGCGTGCGCGGTTACGACCTGGTGCGGCTGAACGCCGAGCAGTCGCGCCTGGATGCCGCGATCGAGCAGGCCGCGCGGATCGCGCTGCCCGGCGTCGAACGCATCGAGGACGCGCGCGCGCAAGTCGCGCAACGCCTCGCCGGCGGCGGCGCCGCCGATCCCGAGGGCCTGCTGGCGGTGCTCGCGGCCGTCGGCGGCGCGCTGGCGGGCAGTCCCGGTCCGTCGGTCGAGTCGCTCGGCTGGCGCGACCGCTCGCTGGAACTGCAGATGGCGGCGCCGAACACCGATTCGTTCGCACGCTTCTCCCAGGCGATCACGGCCCGCGGGCTGGCGGCGGATGTCGCCTCGGCGGTGCCGACCGACCGGGGCGTGCAGGCCCAGGTGCGCGTCAGCGCGAGGCCCTCCACATGAACCTGCGGGAGTGGTATGCCTCGCTCGGCGAACGCGAACAGCGCGCGGTCGCCTGGGGCGGAGCGGTGGTCGCGGTGCTGCTGGTCGCAGGTCTGGTCTGGAAGCTCGGTGACGCGGTCGCGGCCGCCGAGGAGCGCGTCGCGCGGCGGCGCGAGGACCTCGCCTTCATCGAGGCCGCGACGCCGCGCCTGCAGGCGGTGCCGGCGGCGCGGCCCGGCGAGTCGCTGGCGATCGCCGTGGACCGTCTTGCGCGCGAGGGCGGACTGTCGCAGTCGCTCGCGGGTGTCGAGCCCGCAGCGACCGGCGCGATCCGCGCGCGCTTCAGCGCGGCCTCTTTCGACGCGCTCGCGCTGATGCTCGCGCGCCTGCAGCAGGAGCGGGGCGTGGTGGCCGAAACGGCCAGCGTTTCGGCCACCGGCGAGCCCGGCCTCGTGGACGCGACCCTGGTGCTGCGCGGCCCCTGACCCGGATGTCCCGGCGCAGCCTACTCATCACGGCCGGCATCGCCGCCTTCCTCGCATTCGTGGTCGCGATGGTCCCGGCGCGGCAGCTTGCCTCGCGTTTGCCGCCCGGCATCGAGATGCAAGGCGTCGGCGGCACGATCTGGTCGGGCCGGGCCAGGGGACTCTCGGTCAACGGCGCGCCGCTGGGCGCGCTCGAGTGGACCTGCCGCCCGTGGCGCATCTTCGTGCTCGAGTGGTCCTGCCGCCTGAACCTGCGGCCACCCGGCGGCGACATCAGCGCCGACCTGTCCGGCGGGCTCGATGGCGAGGTGCTTGCGAGCGGCATCGCCGGCCTGGTTCCCATCAGCGCATTCGAGGGCATCGCGACGCCGCGCGGCTGGAGCGGAAACCTCGAGCTCGACGTCGATCGCCTGCGCATCGTCCGGCAACGGCCGGCGGAGGCCGTCGGCCGGTTGTTCGTCCGCTCGCTCAAGGCGCCCGGGCCGCGCGGCCAGCTGCTGGGCGATTTCGAACTGACGGTCGGTGAAGGTGCGGTCGGGACCGACACGCTGACCGGCCGGCTGCGCGACCTGGGTGGGCCGCTGCGCGTGCGCGGCGCCATCGAGCTCAAACGCGATGGCAGCTACCTGCTCAGCGGCGAGGTCGCGCCGGGCCC
>CAZYPM010000002.1:25634-31868 GCA_964649205.1 uncultured Steroidobacteraceae bacterium | reverse complement strand
CCGACGCGTTGCGGGCGGCCATCCAGCGCGCGCATCGCCTGGGCATAGCGGCGCAGCTGCGGCGCATAGCGTGCCAGCTCGTTGTCGAGGAAGGCCTCGCGGTCTCCACCCTCGTGGCTGCTCGTCTTCCAGTCCACGATCCAGCGCAGGCCTTCCGGGTCGACGAAGCTGCGGTCGATGCGCAGGCTCTGCAGGACGCCGTCGATGACCGCCGTCACGGCGAGCTCGCTGGCCGCTTCCGTCGCCGACGGATCGAGCAGCCGGCCCGCCAGCTCGCTGCGGGCAAAGCCGGCGATCGCCTGCTCCGTGCGGGCCAGGGCCGCCGGCAGGTGGTCCTCGTCCACGCCGGCATCGTGCAGCGCGCGACGCCAGGCTTGCAGACGCGGCGCCAGCGCCTCGCGCGGCAGGCCGAGGCGCGCCAGACGGTGCAGCTCGAGGTGCACCACCTGGCCGACCGCCTGCGCGATGGTTCCGGCCCAGTCGAATTCCGGGCGTATCGATCCTTCCGGCTCACCGGCGATGCGCAGCGCTGGCACGCTCGCCGGCGCGACCGGTCGGGGCGGAACATACGCGGCCGGCAGACGCAACAGCGGCGGCGCGGCCAGCCGCCGGCGGCGATCGCCATCGCGTCCATCCTGCGGCCGTGCGGCATGGCGCGCCGCCAGCGCCCGCGCGAACTCGTCCTGCAGCACCGGCCAGAAGAACCTGAGCAGGCTGCCGGTCGCCGGCTTGCGCAACTCAGGGCCTTCGTCCGTCCATCGGGTCGTCGCACTCCCGAGCAGGTGCAATTGTCGGCGGGCGCGGGTGGTGGCGACGTAGGCGACGCGCCCGAGTTCCAGCGCTTCCCGCTCCGCCGCCAGGCGGCGCATCCAGCGCTCCAGTTCGTCGGCGCCACCGTCGTCGTCCGGCTCGCCACGGCTCGCCAGCACGATCCCGCGCCGGCCGGGGCCGGTCGCGACCTGCGTCCAGTACAGCAGCGGCCGCTCGCCGCCGCGCACGGTGCGCTGCAGGTCCGGGACGATCACCACGTCGAACTCCAGTCCCTTGGCCTTGTGGATGGTCATGATCTGCACCGGCGCGTCGGCGTTCCCCACGGGCGAGGCCATGATGCCCTCCACCGCCGCATCCACGGCCGAGGCCTCGGGCCAGCAGCCCGCCTCGGTCTCGAGCTGGTCGAGGGCCGCGAACAGCAGTTCCGCGTTGGCGAGGTCCGACGCATCCGCAAGCGCCGCCGGCCCGGACAGCGAGAGCCAGGCGGACTTGACCCAGCCGCCGAGCGTGCGCCGGCCACGCCCGGCAATCGCGGCGCCGAGTAGATGCCAGACCCGGCGCAGGCGCCCAGCGCCGTCCGCCGAGAGGCGCGCGAGCGCCGCCGGATCCGCGGCCAGCGACGGCACCGGCGCCGTGGCATCGAGGCCTGCCAGCGCCAGCAGGTCTGCGAGCGTGAGTCCGCACCAGGGCGCGCGCAGCACCGCGAGCCAGGCCGTGCGGTCCCCCGCATGCAGCATCGCCTTCGCGAGCGCCACCAGGTCGCGGATCGCGGCGCGGTCGGTGAGCGATTCCAGCTCCACGCCGCGGTAGGCGATGCCCTGGTCACGCAGCGCGGCCACCACCGGCGGCAGCGATGTCCTGCCCCGCACCAGCACCGCAATCGAGGGCCGCGCCGCACCCGTCGCCGAGGCCAGCACCGCGGACACCGTGCGCGCGACCGCCGCGCCCATCTCGTGCTGGTCCGCGTCGAGCAGCGCGTGCACGCGCACCCCGTCGCCCGGGACGGCCGCGTGCACTACCTCGGCGGCCGAGTAACGCACCGCCCCGCGCTCGAAGTCGTCCTCGGGCGGCAGCAGAGCCGCGAAGCTGCGGTTCACCCAGTCCACGATCGCCGCGCTGGAGCGGAAGTTGCGGGACAGCCGCAGCGGCGCCAGCGCGACCCCGCCGACACCCTCGCGCTCGGCCTGCAGGAACAGCGTGACGTCGGCCTCCCGGAACGCATAGATCGACTGCATCGGGTCGCCGACGCAGAACAGCGAGCGCCCGTCGCCCTGCTGCCAGCCGGCGAGCAGCAGCTGCAGCAGCTGTTCCTGCGCCGGCGACGTGTCCTGGTATTCGTCCACGAGCAAGTGGCGGATGCGGTAGTCGAGCGCGAGCGCAAGCTCGGTCGGCGCCGAGGCGTCGCCCAGCGCATTGCGTGCCGCCGCCGCCACGGCGGGATGGTCCAGGCTGCCGCGCTCGGCGAAATGCGCCATCAATTCCGCGACCGCGTGCGGCAGCACGGCCACCAGCGCCTCGACGCGATCCCACTGCGCGTCGCTCAGCGCAGGCGGCGGCAACTGCCTGACGCGCGCCAGCGCGGCGGCGAAGCCGTCCACTTCCGACAGCGCCTCGAGTTGCTCCTGCATCCGCCCCTTGAGCGCTTTCCACGGCGCCCCGGCCGAGGCAGCCGGAAAGCCCTGGTTCTTGTCCACCTTCCTGCGCAGCGCGCCGTCCGGCCCCGCCGTGAGCAGCAGGTTCGCGAACGCGCGCCAGGCCGGGACTGCGGCGGCCGTGGGCGGTGGCAGTCCCTGGATCCGTGCGAGCGGCGCCAGCGGGCTCTCGGCGCCGCCGGCGGCCGCGGCCTCGCGGATCACCGCGAACAGGCCGGGCGGCAACGCAGGCGCCACGACGTGGGCCGCGCGCGCGAGTTCGGCCTCGAGCGCCGACTCGAGCAGGCGGTCGATCGCCTCGCGCAGCCGGCCGTCGCGGGCCGGCCCGAACAACTTCGGCAGCCAGACCTCGCGCGTTCCCAGCATCCCGGCGATCAGCCGCGCAAGCTGCCGCGGCTCGTGATCCAGGGCCCGCGCCAGGCGCTCCAGTGGCGCGGTCCGCTCGCCGCCCTCCTCCAGCGAAGCGACCAGGCGCCGTGCCGCCTCGCGATAGAGCGGCGCTGCGTCGTCGACCAGCGCCGCCGACATGCCGATGCGCGCCGCCAGCGGCAGCCGTCGCGCCAGCCAGTGGTTGAGCCCGTCGATGGTCTGCACATGCAGGCGCGCCGGATTGCGCTCGAGCTCCCAGCCGAGCGAACGACTCCGCGCCAGCGCCGCAGCCGCGAATGCGTGCGCTTCCTGCTCGTGCGGCCTGGCATCGGCGGGCAGCGGCTCCGCCGCCGCAGCCAGTGCGCGCACGATGCGGTGGCGCATCTCCGAGGCCGCCTTGCGCGTGAAGGTAATGGCGACGATCTGCTCCGGGCAGTCCACGGTCGCGAGCAGGCGCAGGTAGCGCAGCGTCAGCAGGCTGGTCTTGCCGGAGCCCGCCGGGGCCTGGACGATGAACGATCCCGCGGGATCCACCGCCTCGCGCCGGACCCTGGCATCGCGGCCTGCCTCAGGCGGCGTCGCCATGCGCCTCGTCTCCGTCACCCTCCAGGGCGGCTCGCTCGACGCGGCACAGCGCGCCCAGATGGCACTGGCGGCAGGTGTTGCTGCCGAGCTTGGGATCCACGTCCGCCTTGCCATCCGCGTGTTCGCGCGCCAGACGTTCCAGCCATGCCCACCAGTGATCCATGACCTGACGCCAGCCGAAGCCGCTCTCCCGCTCCTCGGTGAGCTTGAACTCCGCGGCCGGCATCACGCCCTCCACCCGCAGCTCGTCGCTGCCCACGCCGACGAATGCGGCGCCCGCGGCCCTGGCCTCGGCGATCGCGATGCCGGCCGGACGGCGCGGATGCAGCACCGCGTACAACGGCAGCTGCGGCGCGTCCATGCGCGCGCCACGCCACGGCACGCCGCGGACGGCGCCGCTCTTGTAGTCGATCACCAGCAGCCCGCCATCCGTCTCGTCCACGCGATCCACGCGCAAGGTGAGTTCGAGCCCGCCGATCCGCCCGGCCAATTCGCGTTCCGTCTCGGCCACCGTGAACCGCGGCCGGGCGCGCTCGAGCGCCAGCAGGTTCGCGACCGCGCGCCGCTGCCATTCACGCTCGAGCCCAAGCGTCCGCTCGCCGGCGCCGGGCGGTGCCACATCTGCAATCGCCCGCTCGATCGCGCGCGTCGTCAGCAGGTCGCAGCCTGCCGCATCGAGTTCCAGCAGCGCCTGCTGGTTGCCGAGCTGCGACCACAGCCATTCCAGCGCGCGGTGCAGCAGCTGTCCGCGCACGCGCCGGTCGATGCCCGGTTGCGGCTCCTCGAGCGGCTCGGCGCGCAGCCGCAACCGGGCGAACGCACGGAACGGGCATTGCGACTGCAGCTCGAGCACACGCGCCCCGCCGCGAGCGTGACCCGGGGCGAGCGGCGGCGCACGGTCCTCGCCCACGGGCTCGAGTGTGGCGGCCGCGCACCAGAGTCTCTCGCGCGTCTCCAGTTGTGGCACCGGCGGCAACGCGGGCAAGTCCGCTGGCACCAGCGGCGAGCCGTCCACCTCGGTGTCGTTCTCACGGCGCGGCCAGGACAGCACCAGCGCGCTGGCGCGCGCGCGCCAGGCAGCGACGACGTCGTGCGCGTCCGCCAGGCAGTCGCCGGCGGTGGCGTGCGGGATGCCGAGCCTGCGTTGCGCCTCGATCGGCAGCAGCGGGTCGATCGACACCGTTCGCGGCCAGGCGGAGGCCGTCAGACCGGCCACCCACAGGCTGTCGAATCCGAGGCCCGGATCGTCCCAGGCGTCCAGCACGAAGACTGCGGGCTCGCCGCTCTCCGCCTGGAACGGGGCGGCGGCCAGCTCGCGCAACTGTCCGAGCGCTTCGGCAGCCAGCAAGCCATGCGCGAACGGAGCGAGCGCGGCCAGTTCGTGCAGCAGTTCGCGCAGCCGGCTGGCTGATTGCCAGGCCGTGGCATCGAGCGCGCCTTCCCCGGGCCAGCCCCAGGCGGCGAGGCAGCCGCCGAATGCTTCGGCCCAGTCGGCCGCGCTACGCCGGGCGGGCCCATCCATGCGCGCGGCGGCCGCCGAGAGCAGGTCCGCGAACCGCGATGCAGCCGCGCGCCGCGCCGCGTCGGCGAGCGCGATCGGCGCCACCGGGTAGGCGCCGGTGTCGCGCAAGGCCACGTCGAGCCGCGCGCGCGCCTCGTGCTCGGCCAGCCCGCCGGCCAGATGGACGCTGCGCAGCAGCCGGGTCGCCGTGGTCCAGTCTGCCAGGCCGAGCGCGCAACGGATCGCGTCGAACGCCACCTCGACGACCGGCTGCGAGGCCAACGGCATGCCGCCGGCGAGGTCGAATACCAGCTCGCGCCCCGCGTCCGGGAGCTCCAGCTCCGGCTGCAACGCTGCCGCGAGTGCGCGCGCCATGGCCCCGCGTTGCACCGCCAGGTCGGGCACGATCAGCCCGTGAATGCCGTCCGGCCGTTCGTCGACGCGTGCCCGCAGCCAGCCCAGCATGGCTTCGCGTTCCGACTCGGGATCCGCCGCGGCAAGGCGCCAGGCAGCGCCACCGCCCGGTTGCGCCTCGAGCCGGGCCAGCTGCCATCCGCGGCGCACCAGCGCCTCGAACAGCGCGGCCTGCGCGGGCGTCGGGCGCCGGAATCCCGCCAGCAGCAGCGGCGGCCCCGCGTCCGGCAGCGCCTGGTGAACCACCAGGAGTCGCGCCAGGTCTGCGGCATCGCAGGCGTTGCGCTCGCCGAGTTCGCGCTCCGCCGCCCGTGCCCAGCCGGCAAAAGCGTGCTGGTCGCGCGTCATGGGCCAGCGCGACAGCCCGGCGACGTCGCCGCCATGGGCCAGCAGGCGCAGCCAGCTGCCGCGCGCGCGCGCACCGAGTTCCCCGGGGTCGAGCAGTCCCGGGGCGTCCAGCGCGGTGAGCCGCTGCCACAGCCAGCGTGACACGACCGGCGGCAGCGCTTGCGGCAACCCGGGTCGCTCGGAGCCCGCTTCGCGCCAGCGCTGAGCCAGCCAGGTGTCCAGCGGCAGCACCTGCGCCGAGGACCATGCGCGCATGCCCTTGGCAAGCTGCGCGCGGTCGTGGAGCCGGCGCAGGATGCGCGCCTGGCGCAGGTCCGCGGTCAGCAGCAGGCCGCCGGCTTCCAGGTGCGTCAGGCAACGCTCGTTCGGGGTCAACGGCCGGCTCCCTCCGATGGCTGCCTCCAGCTTATGCGGGTGGCGGGCTCATGGCGTGAGCCCGCTCAGGGTCGCGCATCCGGCGGCAGCCCGCCGGGCCACTCCCCCGCACGGTGACAGGCCACCTCGCGCCCTGTTGCGACCGGCGCGAGCGCCGGGCGCTCGTTGCGGCAGCGCGCAATCGCGAATGGGCAGCGCGCGGCAAAGGCACAACCGCCG
>CAZYPM010000002.1:6434-25534 GCA_964649205.1 uncultured Steroidobacteraceae bacterium | reverse complement strand
GTTGCGGCAGCGCGCAATCGCGAATGGGCAGCGCGCGGCAAAGGCACAACCGCCGGCGATCCGGGCGTCTTCGTCGGCGATGGCCGCGACCTGGCGGCTCAGCGTGCGTACGCGCTCGCCGGGATCCACGGCGGGCACGGCATCCAGCAGTTCGCGCGTATAGGGATGCAGCGGCGCCGCGATCAGCGCGGCGCTGGTCGCCGTCTCGACGATGCGGCCGCGATACATGACCATCACGCGCTCGCACAGCCGCACGACCACTGCCAGGTTGTGGCTGATGAAGAGTCCGGCGAGCCCGCGACCGCGCCGGATGTCGGCCAGCAGGTTGACGATCTGGCCCTGCACCGAGACATCGAGCGCGCTCACCGGCTCGTCGCAGACGACGAAACGCGGATCCGGCACCAGGGCGCGCGCGATCACGGCGCGCTGCAGCTGGCCGCCCGAGAGCTGGTGCGGATAGCGCGCGCCGAGTTCCGGCGCGAGCCCCACCTCGGCAAGCAGGCGCGAGACCGCCCCTGCGCGCTGCCCCGCGTCGAGATCCGGCACCAGGGCGCGCAGCGGCTCCGCGACGCTCTGCGCAATCGTCATGCGCGGGTCCAGGCAGGCCTGCGGGTCCTGGAAGATGTACTGCAGTTCACGGCGCAGCGGCCGGAACGCCCGCTCGCCCAGGGTGTCCACCCGCCTGCCGTCCCAGCGGATCTCGCCGCCCGCAAGCGGCACCAGGCGCAGGATCGCGCGGCCGAGCGAGCTCTTGCCGCAGCCGGATTCCCCGACCAGCCCGAGCATCTCGCCGGCATCCAGCCGCAGGCTGGCGCGGTCCACTGCCGTCACGGCGCCGCGCGCGGGCCCGTGCAGCCGGTAGCGCACGGACACTTCACGCAATTCGAGCAGCGCAGTCATGGCTGCGGCACAGCGGTGATCGGGAAATGACAGGCGACCTGGCCGCCGTCGCTGGCCGACAGGGCTGGGTCCTCGCGCCGGCAACGGTCCTGTGCGCGCCCGCAGCGCGGCTCGAAGCGGCAGCCCGGGATCCTGGTGCCGGGCCGGGGCGGCGCACCGGCAATGGTGAGCAGCGGGCCGGTGCCCGTCGCCAGCGTCGGCACGGCCGCGAGCAGGCCCGCGCCGTATGGGTGGCGGGGCTGGCGGAGGAAACACGCCGCATCCGCGAGCTCGACGATGCGACCGGCATACATGACGGCGACGCGCCCGGCGAGCGACGCGACCACCCCGAGATCGTGGGTCACCAGCACCAGCGCCATGCCGAGGTCCCGGCAAAGGGTCGCGAGCAGCGCGATGATTTCGGCCTGTACCGTGACGTCGAGCGCCGTGGTCGGCTCGTCGGCGAACAGCAGCTGCGGCCGGGGCATCAACGCGAGCGCGATCGCCACGCGCTGGCGCATGCCACCGGACAGCTCGTGCGGATACTGGGCCAGGTGCCGGGCGACGTCGGGCAATCGCACCCGTTCGAGCATGCGCGCGCCTGCCGCGCGTGCGGACTGCCAGCTGGTGCCATGCGCGACGACCGCTGCCTCGGCCAGCTGTTCGCCGATGCGAAGGTGAGGCGTCAGGCTGCCGCCCGCGTCCTGGAACACGAAGCCGATGCCGCGCCCGCGCACGGCGGCGGTCCGGTCGCCGGTGCCGATCAGTTCGCGGCCGTCGAACCGCACCGAGCCGCCGGCATTGCCATTCGCGGCGAGCAGCCCGACGCAGGCGAGCAGCAGCTGGCTCTTGCCGGAGCCCGATTCGCCGACGATGGCGAGGCACTCCTCGCGGCCGACGTCCAGGCTCACGCCGTCCACCGCGCGCACCGGGCGCGGTCCCGCAAAATCCACGGTCAGCTCCCGGATCTCGAGCAGCGCCATCAGCGGTCCCGCGGATCGAGGGCGTCGCGCAGGCCGTCGCCGAGGAAGTTGAAGGCGAACACGAGCAGCACCAGGCAGCTCGCCGGCACGGCGAGCATCCAGGGCGCCGTCTCCATCTCCGCCGCGCCGTCGGCGATGAGGTTGCCGAGGCTCGCCAGCGGCTCCTGGATGCCGATGCCGAGGAAACTCAGGAAGCTCTCGACCAGGATCACCTGCGGCACGGTCAGCGTGGCGTAGATGATCACCGGCCCCAGCAGGTTCGGCACGATGTGGCGCCCGACGATGCGCAGCGTGCCCGCGCCGCCCACGATGGCCGCCTCGACGAACTCGCGTTCGCGCAGCGCCAGCGCCTGGCCGCGCACGATGCGGGCCATGGTGAGCCAGCCGAAGGCGCCGATCGCGACCAGCAGCGCCAGCGGCCCGCGCCCGAACACGACCGTCAGGATGATCACGAAGAACACCTGCGGCAGCGAATACAACACGTCCACGAACCGCATCATCACTGCGTCGGTGCGGCCGCGCAGGTACCCGGCGAGCGCGCCCCAGCCGACGCCGATCAGCAGCGCAACCAGCGTCGCGGCCAGCGCAATCGCGAGCGAGACGCGCAGCCCGTGCAGCGTGCGCACCAGCAGGTCGCGGCCGAGCCGGTCGGTACCGAGCCAGTGCCCTTCGACGGCGAAGGGCGGCACGGCCATGTTCCCCCAGTCGATCTGGTCCTCGCGCCAGTCCGCCAGCGCCGGTCCCGCGAGCGCTGCGAGCGCCAGCAGCACAAGGATGATGAGACCCGCCATCGCCGCGCGATCGGTTGCGAGCCTGCCGAGCGCATCGCGCCAGAGCCCGGTGGTCACGCGCGCCTCCCGCGACGGATGCGCGGATCGAGCCCGGCACAGGCCAGGTCGGCCAGCAGGTTCAGCACGATCATGAGCGCCGCGTAGACGATCACCATGCCCATCACCAGCGTGTAGTCGCGGTTCAGCGCACCCTGCACCAGGTGACGGCCCATGCCGGGCAGGCCGAAGATGCTCTCGACCACCAGCGAACCCGCGAGCACGGCTGCCGTGGCCGGCCCGAGGTAACTCACGACCGGCAGCAGCGCGGCCGGGAATGCGTGGCGCAGCAGGATCCTGCGCGGCGGAATCCCGCGCGCGCGTGCGGCGCGGATCCAGGGCGCCTGCAGCACTTCGAGCAGGCTGCCGCGCGTGAGTCGCGCCACGTAGGCGATCACCGGCAGCGCGAGGGTCACCACCGGCAGCACCAGGTCGCTGGGGCGGCCCGGCTCCCAGCCGGCGACCGGCAGCCAGCGCAGCCAGATGCCGAACACCAGCGCGAGGAATGGCGCGATCACGAACACCGGCACCGAGATGCCGGCGACCGCCAGCGCCATGACGCAGCGATCCGCCATCCGGCCGCGCGCGAGTGCGGCCCAGGCGCCCATCGGGATGCCCACCGCAAGCGCGAGCGCGAGCGCCGCCAGGCCGACGGCGAGGCTCACCGGCAGACCGCTCGCGATGAGCTCGGTCACGGTGAAGTCGCGGAACTTGAAGGACGGTCCGAAGTCGCCGCGCAGCAGGCCGGCGACGTAGCGGCCAAACTGCAGGTGCGGCGGCTGGTCGAGGCCGTAGGCGGCCTCGAGGTTGGCGCGGATCTCGGGCGGCAGCGCCTGCTCCTCGTCGAAGGGGCCGCCGGGCGCGGCGCGCGTGAGCGCGAATGAGAGCACCACCACGACCGCGAGCGTCGGGATCGCCACCAGCAGGCGCCGGGCGATGAAGACCAGCGCGCTCACCCGGCAACGCCCGCGAAAAAAAGAAGCGGCTCCAGTGAAGCCGCTCCGATCATGCATCCGCGCGCAACTCGCGTCATGCGGACGCTCCCCTCGTGACCCACCTGTTGGTTCTCGTTTGGCGGTGGGACGGTTTCCTCGTAGCGCATACGGTCCGCGTGTTGCGGCAAACTAGTCCTCCCGGCGCGGGCCCGCAAGTCATTTGCCGGAAGGATGGGCGCGCTGACTGCGAACTCACTCGAAGTACCTTATTCAACTATTTGATTCGGCAACCTATGTTAGCCTAAGCGCCGCGGCTTCCGATAGGATGCGCCGCGGGCTTCGGGAGGCGGCATGCAGAAGATCCTGGTCGGCATCAAGCGGGTCGTCGATTACAACGTGCGGGTGCGCGTGCGCCCGGACGGCAGCGGGATCGTCACCGACGGCGTCAAGATGAGCATCAATCCCTTCGACGAGATCGCGCTCGAGGAAGCGCTGCGCATCCGCGAGCGCGGCGCGGCCTCCGAGGTGGTGGCCGTCAGCCTCGGCCCCGACGATGCCCAGCAGCAACTGCGTACCGCGCTCGCCATGGGTGCCGACCGCGCCATCCTCGTCAGGACCGCCGAGTCGGTCGAGCCGCTCACCGTGGCCCGTGCATTCCTCAAGCTCGTCGAGCGCGAGACGCCGGGGCTCGTGATCCTCGGCAAGCAGGCGATCGACGACGACTGCAGCCAGACCGGGCCGATGCTGGCCGCACTCTGGGACCGGCCGCAGGCCACGTTCGCCTCGCAGGTCGAGATCGAGGGCGGGCGCGCCCGGGTGACCCGCGAGGTGGACGCAGGCCTCGAGACGATCGAGGTGGACCTGCCGGCCGTGATCACGACCGACCTGCGCCTCAACGAGCCGCGCTACGTGAAGCTGCCGGACATCATGAAGGCCAAGAAGAAGCCCCTGGACCTGACCGACCTCGCTGCGCTGGGCGTCGACGCCGCGCCGGCGCTGAAGGTGCTGAAACACGAGCCGCCGCCGCAGCGCCAGAAGGGCGTCATGGTCAAGACCGCGGCGGAACTGGTGGCGGCGCTCCGGCAGAAAGGGCTGGTCTGATGAACCGCATCCTGATCGTCGCCGAGCACTCCGGCGGCAAGCTGAACGCGGCGGTGGCCAAGTGCGTGAGTTGCGCCGCCGCGATCCCGGCTGCGGAGATCGCGGTGGCGGTGCTGGCGACCGGCGGCGCGGAGGTCGCGGCCGCTGCCGCCGCCATCGCCGGCGTCGGGCGCGTACTGCTGGTCCAGAACCCGGCCAACGAACCCGCGCTCGCCGCCGTGCTGGCGCCGCAGGTGGCGAAGCTCGCCGACGGTTACAGTCATGTCTTCGGTCCCTCGACGACTTTCGGCAAGGACCTGATGCCGCGCGTCGCGGCGCTGCTCGGCGTGCCACAGGTCAGCGACGTCATGGCCGCCGAATCGGCCACGCGATTCCGCCGGCCGGTCTATGCCGGCAACGCGATCGCGACCGTCGAGGCGGCCACCGCCGGCACCCTGGTTGCGACCGTGCGCACGGCCTCGTTCCAGGCTGCCGGCAGCGGCGGCCCGGCGCCGATCGAGAAGGTGACGATCGAGGCGTCCCTGCCCGCGCACACGCGTTTCGTGTCGGTGTCGGCGGCCAAGAGCGACCGCCCGGACCTGCAGACCGCCGCGCGCGTGGTCTCCGGCGGGCGCGCCCTCGGGAGCAAGGAGAATTTTGCCCTGATCCAGCGGCTCGCGGATCGCCTGGGGGCGGCCGTCGGCGCCTCGCGCGCGGCGGTGGATGCCGGCTACGCTCCCAACGAGCTGCAGGTGGGGCAGACCGGCAAGATCATCGCGCCCGAGCTGTACGTCGCCATCGGCATCAGCGGCGCGATCCAGCACCTGACCGGCATCAAGGACGCGCGCACGATCGTCGCGATCAACAAGGACGCCGAGGCGCCGATCTTCGAGGTCGCGGACTACGGCCTGGTCGGCGACCTGTTCAGCCTCATCCCGGAAATCGAGAGCCAGCTGTAGTCGCGTACAGCAGCCACAGCGACAGGCCGATGACCACCAGCCAGGTGCCCGCGGTCCCGTAGAAGCGGCCGAAGCTGCGCCCGGCACTGTGCGAGAGTCCCCAGGCGTGCAGCACGCGGCTCGCGACCAGGGCGATGCCGGCGGCGTGCACCGCCCACGCCGACAGCCCCGACAGCTCCGCCAGCACCAGCAACACGACCGCGAGCGGAACGTATTCGGCGAAGTTGGCCTGCACGCGCATCGCCCGCTCCATGCCCTCCTCGTGGCCGGCCCCGAGACCCACGCGATAGCGGCGGCGCGCCATCACGACCTGCGCCGAAAGGGCGATCAGCAGCAGGCCGCAGAGCGCGGCGTAGAAGACCGACGGCGTGTCGATGCTCACGCGAGCTGGCCGAGGATGTGGTCGGCGCTCGACACCTTGAATTCGCCCGGCGCCTCGACGTGCACCTGCTTCACGACGCCGTCCTCGATCACCAGCGCGAAACGCTGGCCGCGCATGCCCATGCCGAAGCCGCGCGCATCCAGCTCGAGGCCGAGCGCGCGCGTGTAGTCGCCGTTGCCGTCGGCAGCCATGACGACGGCGTCGCCGACGCCCGCGTGCTTGCCCCAGGCGTTCATCACGAACACGTCGTTGACCGCGAGGCAGACGATCCTGCCGACGCCCTTGCCGCGCAGCGCGCCGGCCTTCTCGACGAAGCCGGGCAGGTGCTTGGCGTCGCAGGTGGGCGTGAAAGCGCCCGGCACCGAGAACAGCACGACGCGGCCCTGCCCGAGCAGTTCCTTCGCCTCGACGTTGGCCGGGCCGTCCTTGCCCATCACCTTGAGCTTCCCGTCCGGGATGCGGTCGCCTGCCTGGATCGTCATGTCGCGTCTCCCTGTCGTTGGGTGAATCAGGCCGTCATCGTCGCCGGCGGCCGTGCGGCGCCGGGGAACGGCCCGGCCTTCATCAGCATCCCGGGTACCGGGTGGCCGATCTGCTGCTCGATGTAGCGCGCGGCCTCGACCGCGAGGCCGAGATCCACGCCGGTCTCGATGCCCATGCGTCCGAGCATGTAGACGAGGTCCTCGGTCGGGATGTTGCCGGTCGCAGCCGGCGCGAACGGGCAGCCGCCGAGGCCGCCCAGGCTCGCGTCGAGCACGCGGGCGCCGGCTGTGCACGCCGCGTAGGCATTGGCCAGCCCGGTATTGCGGGTGTTGTGGAAATGGCCGCGCAGCGGCATCGCCGGCAGCGCCTGCGCCACGCGGCTGAACACGTCGAGCACCTGGCCCGGCACCGCCACACCGATCGTGTCGGCGATCGCGATCTCGAACGGGCTGCCGTCGGCGACCTCGCGCGCGATCTCGAGCACCCGTTCCGCGGACACCTCGCCCTCGAACGGGCAGCCGAAGGCCGCCGAGATCGTGACCTGGGCCTTGATGCCGGCAGCCTGTGCGGCGGCGGCGATCTCGCGCCAGGCGCGGATCGATCCGGCGCTGGTCGTGCCCTGGTTGCGCTCGTTGAAGGCGTCGGTCGTGAATACGACCATGCCGATCTCTTCGCAGCCGGCGGCGGCGGCGCGGTCGAAGCCCGCGCGGTTCAGCACCAGGCCGATGTAGCGCACGCCCGGCTGGCGCGGCAGCGACCTGAGGACTTCCTCGGCGTCCGCCATCTGCGGCACGCGCCGCGGACTGACGAAGCTCGCGACCTCGATGCGCGTCAGACCCGCCGCCACGGCGCGGCGGATGAATTCGACCTTGATTGCGGCCGGGACCCTGGCCGCTTCGTTCTGGAGGCCGTCCCGCGGCCCGACTTCGACGAGCCCGATGCTGCGCGGGAGGGTCATCCCGCCATGCTGGACCAGAGGTCGGCCACGCCCTTCAGCTTCTCGTTCGCCGCGGCGGCCGCCTTGAACGCGTTCTTCGCCTCGGCCGCCTTCTTGGTCTCGACCAGCGCAATTCCGAGCAGCATGTGGAGGTCGTCAGGCCGGCGCAGCTTGCCCTTGGTCACGCCGCGCTTGGCCGCCTCGCTCGCCTTGGCATAGTTCTTCAGCGTGAAGTAGGCGGTGGCGACCTTGGCCTCGGGCTCGCCCGCCTGGATGGCCTGGGCCTCGCGCTCCTGCTGGGCCAGCGTGGCCTTGACCCGGTCCACCTGCGCCTTGGCGTCCGCCAGCAGCCGGTTGTTGCGGTCGTCCTTCTTGATGGCGCCGTTCGCCATGCCTTTCTCGAGCATCGCGACCGCTTCGCCGGGGCTCGACATGTCGAGGGCGGTCTCGGCGTACTTGGCGTAGTGTTCGCCCGACAGCAGGCCGCGCGAGGCGCCGAGCCGGTAGATGTTGATCATGACGACCGGGTCGCGCTGGGTCTTGACCTCATAGGCGCTCGCGATCCACTTGAAGGAGTCCCGGCTCGGCGCGACCAGCATCAGGCGGTGCAGCGTCTGCAGCTTCGCGGCCTCGTTGCCGGTCTCCTGGTAGGACTTGTGCAGCGCCAGCAGCAGCGGCGAGATCACGGAGGCCGGCTTGCGCGCCCTCTCCGCGCCGGACACCGCCTTCTCGAGCGTGGTCGCGGCATTGCGGAAGTCGCGCATCTGCACCTGGCAGTTGCCCAGCATGATCAGGTCGTCGGTCGTGAGCGGGCCCTGGGCGGCAAGCTTGTCGAGCGTCGCCTTGGCCTCGCGATACTCCCGGAGCGCATAGTGCGTGGTGGCCTTGAGCCGCAGCTTGCGCGTGAGGTCGGCGCCGGTCACGCGACCGGTCGCGATGCGCTCGTCGACCGTCTGGATCACGAGCCGATGCTCGCGCGCGCTGCTCGCGGCCCAGATCATGAGCTCGTTGACGCCCTGCTCTTCCTGCGCCGACAGCGGCGCCTTGGCCTTGGCTTCCTTCAGCAGGCGAATCGCCTCGGAAAAGTTGCCCTTCTGGCCGGCGGTCTGCGCCTGCTGGACCTTGTCCGCGATTTCCTTGCGCCAGCCGCCGGCGGTCTGCGCCCAGGCATCGGGCGCGACGGCGAGCGTCGCCATGCCCGCCAGCGGCAGGGCCATCACGGTCGCCAGCAAGCTGGCGCGGAACTTCTTCGTCATCAGCATCACGTCGTACTCCTGCTTCAACCGCCTGCCGGCACCGCCGCATCGCGCATGGCGCGCGCGAGCCACAGCCGCGCGACCCGACTCATGTTGGGATCCGTCGCGGCGCCCGCGGCGGCCTCGAACGCAGCCTTGGCCTCGTCGCGCCGGCCAAGTTCCATCAGTGCGGCACCGAGCAGCAGGTTCGCATCGTCCAGGCGCGTGACGCCGCCCTTGGCGATGCCCTGCCGGACCAGTTCCACCGCTTTCTCGAAATTACCGGTGCTGTAGTAACCGAGGCCGACCTTGACCGAAACGTCGCCCTTGGCGCTCTTTGCCGCCGATGCTGCCTCGGTCCCCAGCGTCCTCTGGTCCGCGGCGACCGCGGCCTTCGCTTCCTGGAGTGTCTGCTGGTTGGTCCCCACCCCGGGGACGACGCCCTCCTTGATGCCGCGCTCGAGCGCGCGCACCGCCTCGCCCGGGCTCCCTGAGACGAGGGCCATGTCCGCGTAATTGAGGTAACCACCGACGGTCGCGAGGCCACCCAGCGGGTCGGTCACCGCGACCCGGAAGGCGTTCATCATCACCGTGCGGTCGTCCTTGGCCAGGTTCTGGTAGAGCGCGACGATGTTGCTGTAGTACTTCTTGTCCGGGTACAGCGCGACCGCCGCCTCGAGGTTGGCGAGGCGTCCCGCGTCGTCCTTGGTCTCGAGCAGGCAGTGATCGCGGAGCTGGAACAGCTCCTCTTTCGGCTTGATGCCCTTGCTCGACGCCAGGTCGATCGCCTTGGTGAACCAGGTCGCCCCTTCGGCGAAGCGCGAACTCTGCCGATAGAGCCGCCCGAGCGTCTCGAGTTCGTCCGGCTCGACGTCGGGCGTCGCGTCCACGAACTTCTGGTAGTGGTAGACGGTCTTCTCGCGGTCCTTCTTGTTGTTGTAGTGCGCGGCCAGGGACTGGTGCATGGCGCTGACCTGCGACGCATCGGCGTAGCCCTTGTCGAGGTAGTTCTCGACCGCGGCCGCGAACAGTTCCTTGTCGCCGCTGCCCTGGCTGGCCTGCAGGCGCCAGGTCGCGATCGCGCGGTCGTCATCGGGCGTCTTCTCGGGGATGGCCTCCAGCGCCGGCAGCGCCGCCAGCACCTCGGCCCATTTCTTCTCGTTGACCAGCGGCTGGACCTTGGAGGCCTGCTTGCGGAACTCCTCGCTGTACTGCATCCCGGGTGCCGCCTGCTGCTCGGTCTCCCCTTTCTTTTTCTTGGGCTTGGCGAGCTGGGCGTCGGACACGGACGGCAGCGCCAGGGCGACCGCGATCGCCGCACAAACGGCCGCCAGACGGCTCCACCGGGAATTGCGTACCATCATGTCCCCTCTGCTCCTCGCCGGCACCCCGCCGGCCCTGTGGCGTGGGGCGGGTTTATACCGCAAAACCCGCCCTTCTGTCTTGCCATCCCCTTGATTGGATGGACTGCCCCCGGTCGCCGGGGTTCCTGCCGGGCAGGAATTTCCGCGGAATTCAGCCTGCATTCAGCCGCCGCATGATGCAAAAAAAGAGGCCCGCCGTGGCGGGCCTCCCGGTCTCGTCCGCCGCGGCCTGCGTCAGGTGCCGGCCGGCGGTTCCGCGATGAATCCGACCTTGCGCATGCCCCCACGCTGCAGGACCGCGAGGGTGTCGGAGACGTACTCATAGCGGGCGCGCTTGTCCGCGCGGATGTGGATCTCGGGCTGCGGATCCTTGACCGCCTCCTGCAACACGTAGTTCAGCAGCGAATTGCGGTCCACGCTGTTCTCGTTCCAGTAGATCGCACCGTCGAAGTCAATCGAGAGATTGATGTTCTCGGGCTTGGTCTCAGTCGGCCGGTTGACCTCCTTGGGCAGGTCGATCTTGACCGCATGCGTCATCACCGGGACCGTGATGATCATGATGATCAGGAGCACCAGCATGATGTCCACGAGCGGAATGACGTTGGGCTCGACCATGGGGTCGGCCTGATCCTCGCGGACCGCAATGGCCATTGCTTACTTCCCCGAGACGCGCGAGCCGGCGAGCAGTGCGGCCGAGACGTCGTGCGCGAAGTAGTTTGCGCGCTCCATCAGGCCCTTGTTGCCACGCAGCAGGCCGTTGAACCCGAGCACCGCAGGCACTGCGACCGCGAGGCCGAGCGCCGTCATGATCAGCGCCTCGCCGATCGGGCCCGCGACCTTGTCGAGGGATGCCTGGCCGGCGATCGAGATGCTGATCAGCGCGTGGTAGATGCCCCACACCGTGCCGAACAGCCCGACGAACGGCGCTGTCGCGCCGACCGACGCCAGCACGACCATTCCGCTCTGCAGGCTCGACTGCAACATGCTGGTGCGCTTGTCGATGTGCGTCTGCACGAAGTCAGCCAGCTCGATGTTGCTGGTGACGTCGCGTGCGGCGCTCTTGCGGTGGTGCTCGACGGCCTGCAATCCGTCCTGCGCGATGTCGCGGAACGGGTTGACCTTGCCCTTGAGCTTGGCGATGCCTTCCTGCATCGAGCCCGCAGAGAAGAAGTTCTTCTCCGCCTCGGTCGCCACCTTGCGCAGCGTCCGCTGGTCGAGCCACTTGTTGATCATGACCAGCCATGACCACAAGGACATCACGATGAGTATGACGAACACGCCCTTGCCGACGTAGTCGCTCTGGGTCCAGAGCGCTTCTATGCCATAGGGGTTTTCAGTCGCGCCGTTTTCAGCTGCCATTCTGCAGTTCCTCTGAGAGACAATATTTCCGGAAAGTCACCAGCGCCCAGCGCCTGCGGCTTTCCGGTCCCTGACCAATTCCTGCCGCGTCACTCCAGCTTGAACACGATCGGCAGCGCCACCTGGGCCTCGACGGCTACGCCGTCGCGCTTGCCCGGATTGAACGGAAGCTTGCGGATGACGCACTCGGCTGCGCCGTCCAGCCGCTCGAAGCCGCTGCTCTGCGTGACATTGATCGTGCTCGCCCTGCCGTCCGCGCCCACCGTGACGGTGGCGACCACGCGGCCCTCCTCGCTCAGGCGTCGGGAGGCCGACGGATAGCAGGCGTTGATGGCTGCCGAGATGCGGTCCGGGCGCACCCTCAGACTCGGTGGCGTGACCTGCACCTGGCGTGGCGGCGCCTGCGGTGCCGCGCGCGGCGCCTCCTGCTTGACCTGGACCGTGATGGCCGTGGTCGGGCCCTCGAAGGCTGGCAGGTCGATCAGGGGCGGCGGAACCACGGGCGGCGGCACGTCCACGGGGGGCGGCGGCGGTGGCTCGTCGAGATTCTCCGGGGGCGGGGGCGGCGGCGGCAGATCCATGATCGCGAAGTCCTGGACCAGCTGCATCCCGGCCCGGACCAGGCCCTGCTTCAGCGCCCAGAAGAATCCGGCGTGCAGCGCGATGATGGCCACGAAAACGGCCATGCGACGCGATCCCCCCGCCGAATAGGTGTTCGTCATACCCGACCTTCTGTGCCCCTCATCGGAACTCGCCGGTCGCATGCGGCCGCGTGGCCCGCTGCGCCCCGCCAAATTATTAGTGGGCGCACTGCCACGCGCCCCGAATCCGGCAGCGGCCACCTTAGCGGTTGGCCGTTTTCTCTGCAAGCGCCGGGCGGCGTCGACTTGCGATCGAGCGCCGGTTCCACCCGTCCAAATGCCAGCCTGGACCGGGATCCGCTCAATCGAGGCGGAACACAATCGGCAATTGGACCTCCGACGCCACGGCAGCGCCGTCGCGGCGTGCCGGCTCAAACGCCAGCCTGCGGATCACGCAATCCATCGCGGTGTCGAGCCGCGGGAATCCGGAAGACTCCGCCACGCTCCAGGACAGCGCGGTGCCATGCGCGTCGATCACGACGCGCGCGAGGCCCTTGCCCTCCTCGTTCCCGCGCCGCGCTGCTGCCGGGTAGCAGGAATCGATCAGCGCGTTGAGGCGATCGCGCCGCGTGCGCAGTGACGCCGGGGCGTACTTCAGGGTGCCGGAAATCACCGCGATCGAGCCGCCCGGGGCCGCGTCGGATGTCGGCTGCCCGCTCGGGGCGGCATCCGGCCCGGCGAAATCCGGGTACTTCAGCACCGGCTCTGGTACCGGCAGGTAAAACGGCTCCATGGGAGGCGGGTCCCCCGGCGCGTGGCGCTCTGGCGGCCCGAGCCGGGGCGCCGGCAAGGGCACATGGATCGCTCCGTGGTCCTCGATCGCCTTGCGAATCTGCGGAGCGAGATTGTGGGCGATCACCAGGAACAGGCCGAGGTGCAGGCCCAGGGTGGTCGCGAGCACGGCCGGGCGACGCCAACCGACTGCCGAACAGGCCTGTGTCATGGGACACCTCCTTCCATCACCGCATTCAACGCCGGCCGGCCGCCTTTCGGGTCAGCACCTGGCCACGGGGTCAGCCGGCCGTGGCGGCCGCCTTGCCTTCGCGGGCGACGATGACGGCGACGCCCGAGAGCGTCATGAGGCCGCCCACCACCATGCGCCAGTCGAGGCGGTCGCCAAGCAGCAGGACCGAGAACAACACGCTGAAGACCGGCGCCAGCACGGTCACGGGCGCGATGCTGGAAACCGGGTAGCGGCGCACCAGCGCGAAATAGGCCGTATGTGCGAACAGGCTGGCGAGCACCGCCGAGTACAACAGCGCCCCCCAGCCCGTTGCGCCCGCCTGCCCCAGGCTCTCGAGCTGGCCATCCTCGAGCAGCAGCGACAATGGCAGCAGGAACGGCAGGCTCGCCCAGGCCAGCCACGCCATCAGTTCGAGCGGCTCGAGTTCGTGCACGCGCTTGATCGCGACCAGGCCGACGGCGCCGATGAAGGCGGCCGCCACGATCATCATCAACCCCTCCGCCGACGACAGCACCTCGGGGTTGAATGCGAGCACGACGATGCCGGTGAAGGACAGCGCGATGCCCAGCCACCGGCGCCAGCGAATGCGCTCGCCGAGCAGCGCCACCGACAGCAGCGTCGCGAACGGCACGCCGAGCTGGCTGGCGATGGCGACCGACGACATGTTGCCGGAGAGCTTGACCCCGCTGAACATCAGCGCGAACTGCAGACCCCCGCTGCAGGTCGCTGCGATCAGCAGCCATTTCATCTCGCCGCGGCGGATCCTGAGCCAGGGCAGCACGGCCAGGCCCACGATCAGGAAGCGCAGGAAGCTCAGGAACACCGGCGGGAAGCGGTCCACCGAGAGCTTGATGGCGACGATGTTGAAGCCCCAGATGCCGTTGATCAGCACCAATTGCCAAAGATGGGAGCGGGAAACCTCGGGCGCGCTCACACCAGCAGCTCTTCGGCGGGCGGGCGCAGGTTGTAGTGCGAGCTCATCGCGTGGCCGTAGGCGCCCGCGGTCGCGAACAGCAGCACGTCGCCTTCCTCGCAGTGCGGCAGCAACCGGTCCTCGCCGAGCACGTCGCCGCTCTCGCAGATCGGCCCGACCACGGTGCAGGGGCCGGCGGGCGGCGCATCGGGGCGCGACAGGTTCACGATGTCGTGGCGGGCGCCATAGAGCGCGGGGCGCAGCAGCGAGTTCATGCCGGTCGCGACGCCGACATAGCGCCGGTCGCCCTTGCCCTTCAACTGGGTGACCCGAGCGAGCAGCACGCCGGCCTCCGCCGCGAGGAACCGCCCGGGCTCCAGCCACAGCGCGTAGCCCGGATGCGCGCGGCGGAATGCGGCCAGCCCGGCGTCGAGCGCGTGCAGGTCGAGCGGCGGCTGCGACCGCACCTCCGGCACGCCGAGGCCTCCGCCGAGATTGAGGATGCGCGCCTGCGGGAACAGCGGCGCCGCGCGGGCCAGCGCCTGCGCCGCCCGCGTCCAGTGTTCCGGCTCGAAGCTGCCGCTGCCGCCATGCGCGTGCAGCCCCACGACGCGCGCCCCGCAGGCGTCCGCGCACGACCGCAGTTCCTGCAGCTCCGATGCGGGCACGCCGAACTTCGAATGCGCGCCGGCCGTGCGCACCTTCTGGTGATGCCCGTGCGCAAGTCCCGTGTCGAGACGCGCGAGGATCTCCCGGCCGCTGAACATCGCGCCCCAATGACGCAGCACGTGGACGTTGTCCACCGTGACCCGCACGCCGAGCGCGAGCGCGGACTGGTACTCGCGACGAGGGGCGAAATTCGGCGTGAACAGGATGTCGTCGCGCGGAAATTGCGGCAGTGTTTCGAGCACCCGTTCGAGCTCGCCCAGCGACACGCACTCGAACCCGAGCCCCGCGGCGGCCACCGTGCGCAGGATGCCGGGATGCGGGTTGGCCTTGACCGCGTAGAACACCCTCGCCAGCGAATCGAGGCCCCGCAGCAGACCGGCCTGACGCGCGACGACCGCAAGGTCGTAGGCGTACGCGCAATCGCGGCTGCCCAGGGCGGCAAGGAGCGCCTCGCGCCTGGTCATCCACCAGCATTCGCCTGCCGCCAAGGTCATGTCCGGATTCTCGGTCGCGGGACCTGGAAAGCGAAAGGCCGCATCCCTTGCGGCATGCGGCCTCTCACAGGCAGCGCGTACTGCGCTCGGCGCGGATCAAGCCTCGTCGACGTCGTTGAACTCGGCCAGTTCGCGCTGCAGGCGCTTCTCCGCCAGCACGTCTTCCACCCGGCTCCAGGCGGACTGCTGGGTCGGCCGGCGTTGCCCCTTGGGGCGCCGCTCGACCACGATCAACCGGTCCAGGTCGCCATCCTGCTCGCTGCTGGACTCCCCGAGAAACTCGTCCTCGAGGTCGAAGGACTCATCATTGCGCTCTTTCATTCCGTGGAATTCCTAGAGAAATCAATGATATCCACAACAAACCCGACAATCGTCGGGCTGCGCAATATATACGAAAAGCGCCGTTTATCAACCGTCCCCACGGTAATGCAGGGATACCGGCTCCCCGCGGCCGACCCCCAGCCTGGAGGCCGCATGGCCTGCGGATTCCGCGATCTCGACCAGACCCCAGGCGTTCACCAGCGCCAGCAGCGTCCCGCCTGGAACCTCCCCGTAGGCCGTCGCGCGGCGCGCTTTGCGGCCGGCGACGAGCGCATGCCAGTCCCGGCGCGGATCCAGCGCGGCGGCCTCGATGTTGGTGAGCAGATTGCCGAAGCGGTCCACGGTGACGACGACACCGCGGTGAGCACCCTCCTCGAGCCGCGCCGGCGGCAGCGCGGGACCCTCGATCGGGACGCAGCGATCGCCGAGCGACGCGAATGGCAGCCGTCCGGTGGCGAGTTCGGCGGCCAGCGGCGCAAGCAGGTCGCGCCCGTGAAAGGTGGCAGCGCGGGCCCCGGCGCCGATCGCCTCGAAGGTCGCCGGCGCGATCCGGCGCGCGGTGGCGCCGGGACGTGCCGCGACTTCGCTCAGCAGGCCATTGTCCGGCGCGAGGAACAGTTGGCTGCCGCAGGCCACCGCGAGCAGTGGGCGCGCGGTCCCCACGCCCGGGTCGACCACGGCGAGGTGCACCGTGCCGTCCGGAAAATACGGCGGGATGCGCGCCAGCCAGAAGCCGGCCTCGGCCGGGCGGAAGGGCTCGATGTCGTGGGTCACGTCGACGATCGCTGCATCCGGCGCGCGGCGCAGGATCATGCCCTTCATCACCGCGACGAAAGGATCGCGCAGGCCGAAATCGGTGGTCAGGGTAATGATGCCGCGCATCGCAAAGGGCCGCGGCGGCAGCCCGGGATCAGCTCAGGACTGGGCGTCGCAGTCCGCCAGGCACTCGCCGTACTTGTCGTCGCAGGCCTGGACCTTGTCCGGGTCGCCATTGGATTCCGCCATGCAGGCGTCCGATTCCGTGTCGCAGCGCTCGATGCACTTCTCGTCCGCGAACGGCCGCGCGGCGCCGGGCTGGCGCATGCGTGCCTCCGGCCGGATGTCGTCGGCAAGCGCGGCGGGCGCCGCAAGCAGGCCCGCGAGCGCGAGGGCCAGATAGCGGTTGTTGCGGAGCTTCATCAGGAATCGCACCTCCCCGGCCACGCGTATCTATACGGCACGGCGGGCCGGTCTGCAAATCACCGGCACAGCATCTGCCCGCAGCGCTGAATGCACGCTGAACGGCCGGCGCGGCCGTTCACCCGGCCATTGCGGACGCCGCCTGGGCAACGAGCACCTGTGCCATCGGCCCGAGTCTGCCGAAGCGCTGGTCGCGGGTCTGTCCGTGGAAATACCGATAGTAGATCTGTTGCACGATGACGGCGAGCCGGAACAACCCGAACACGCGATAGAAGCGGAAGTCCACCGCCGGCAGCCCGGCCTGCGACGAATAGCGCTCCAGGACCTGCCGGCGCGACAGCGAACCCGGCAGCTGCGTCGGCAGCATGCGCGTCTCCTGCAGCGTCGCTGGATCGCCGGCCTCGACCCAGTAGGCGAGCGAGCAGCCGAGGTCCATCAGCGGGTCGCCGATCGTGGCCATCTCCCAGTCGAGCACGCCGATCAGCCGCGCCGGATCGGCCGCATCGAAGACGACGTTGTCCAGCTTGTAGTCGTTGTGGATCAGTGCCGGGCGCGGCGAATCCGGCGGCTGGTGCGCGGCGAGCCATTGCGTCACCGCCGTGGCGTCCGGCGCGTCGCCGGTGCGGGCCCGCTCATAGCGCCCGGTCCAGCCCTCGACCTGCCGCGCGACATAGCCCTCTGGCCGGCCGAGTTCCGCCAGTCCGAGCGCGCGCCAGTCGAGGGCGTGCAGCTTCGCGAGCACATCCACGAGCGCCAGCTGCTGGGCCCGCACCAGCGCGGGAGCGGGCGTCAGTTCCGCAGGATAGTCGCGGCGCAGGATGATGCCCCGGATGCGCTCGACCACGTAGAACGGCGCGCCGATGACCGATTCGTCCGCGCAGAAATGCAGCGGCCGCGGCGACTCGGCGAAATGCCCGGCGAGCGCGGACAGCACCCGGAATTCGCGTCCCATGTCGTGGCCGGACTTCGGCCGCGTGCCGAATGGAGGGCGGCGCAGCACCATCTCGCGGCCGCCCGCCCGCAGCAGGTAGCTCAGGTTCGAGAAGCCCGCCGGGAACTGCCGCACCGCAAGCGGCAGCACGAGCCCCGGCAGCTGCCGCGCCAGGTATTCACCGAGGACCGCCGCGTCGAGCGCTTCGCCTGCGCGCGGCGCCGCGGCCTCGTCAACCAGGCTCATCCGTCGCGGCCCTTCAACAGGTGCTTCGCGACCGCGATCTTGTGCACCTCGTCCGGCCCATCGTAGATGCGCGCCGCGCGCTCCTCGCGGAAGAACCAGGCCAGCAGCGTGTAGTCGGTCACGCCAAGCCCGCCGTGCACCTGCAGCGCCCGATCCACGACCTTCTGCAGCACGCCGGCGACGTGGTACTTGATCATGGCGATGTCGTCGCGCGCGGCCCTGGCGCCCGCCTGTCCGATACGCCAGGCCGCATACAGCACGAGCAGGCGTGCGGCGCGAATCTCGGCAGCGCACTCCGCGATCCAGGCGCGCACGATGTCGCTGTCGCCGAGACGCCGGTCCTCGGGGCCGATCACGCGCGTGGCCGCGCGCCCGACCATCAGCTCATGCGCACGCTCGCAGATGCCGAGCCAGCGCATGCAGTGATGGATGCGGCCGGGCCCGAGCCGCGCCTGCGCGAGCCGGAAGCCCTGCCCGCGCGGACCGAGCAGCTGCTCCCCCGGCACGCGGCAGTCGGCGAGCTCCACCTCGCCGTGCGAAAACAGGTCGCGGCCCTCGTGCCCCATTACCGGCGTGTTGCGCAGCAGGCGGTAGCCCGGCGCATCGGTCGGCACGATGAACATGCTCGCACGCCCGTGCGGCGGCGCCTCCGGGTCCGTCACCGCCATCACGATGCAGAAACCGGCCCCGTCGGCGCCGGTCGTGAACCACTTGCGCCCGTTCAGCACCCAGCCGTCGCCGTCCTGGTGCGCACGCGTTTCCAGCATCAGCGGATTCGCCCCGCTGTTGCCGGGCTCGGTCATGCCGAAGCAGCTGCGGATCTCACCCGCGACCAGCGGCTCGAGCCATCGCTTCTTCTGCGCCGGCGAGGCGGACTCGTGCAGCAACTCGACGTTGCCGGCGTCCGGTGCGTTGCAGCCGAACACGAAATGCGCGAACGGGCAGCGGCCCAGGGCTTCGGAGATGAGGCCATGCGTCAGCAGGTCGAGGCCGAGCCCGCCGAGCTCGCGCGGGTAGATCGGGCCCCACAACCCCAGCCTGCGCACCTCCGCGCGCTTGCCCTGCAGCACCGGCAGCAATGCCGCGAAACCCGAGGCGAGGAACGCAGGCTCGAGCGGGACGAGTTCCCGGTCCACGTACTCGCGATAGCGGTTGACGATGACCTGCTTGGCGGGTTCGAGGTGAAAGTCCATGATCCTGCCTCAGCGGTGGGTGATCAGCGGTAGCAGTCCCGGCTGCTCGAGATGGCCGATCGCGTTCAGGGACTCGATCGTGACCCTGCGGCCGTCCGACAGCAAGCAGCTGACACCCGTGTTGTA
>CAZYPM010000002.1:5269-6334 GCA_964649205.1 uncultured Steroidobacteraceae bacterium | reverse complement strand
CCGGGCCCGCATGCGCTGCGATCAGCGCGAGATGATCGTACTCCTCGATGCCGGGCAGGTGGCGCACGGTCGCCGCGGCATCCGACTCCCCCGCAGCCGCCCGCGCGAAGGCCTGCGCCGATTCGAGCTGCCGCGGCAGCGTGCCGGCGAAGACCAGGTCCATGCGCCGGCCGATCGCACGCCAATGTCCGGCGAGCGCTTCGCACTGCCGCACGCCGGTTGGCGTCAGTCCTCCCGCGCCGCTCCGTTCCAGCGACGCCTGCCCGTGGCGCACGAGGTAGATGCGGCTCATCCGCCTGCCGTCGGCGGCCTCAGGCCAGCCAGCCCCCGTCGGCGGTGAGGCAGCTGCCGGTGGTGTAGGACGCCGCGTCGGACACGAGGTACACGACGGCGCCCGCCATTTCCTCCGGCTGCGCAATGCGGCCCATCGGCACCAGGCGTTCCATCGCGGCGCGCAGTTTGTCGTTCTGGTGAATCGCGGCCGCGAACCGGGTCTCGACCAGGCCCGGCACCAGCGCGTTGACGCGCACGCCCTGGCGCGCCCATTCGCGGGCCAGCGCCTGCGTCATGTTGACGATCGCCGCCTTGGTCATCGAGTACACCGCCTGGCCGTCCATTGGCCGGAACGCGTTGACGGAGGCGACGTTGACGATCGCGCCCTTGCCGTGCGCGATCATCCGCCGGGCGCCCTCGACCGAGGTCCAGAAGTAACCGCGGATGTTGACGTCCACGGTCTTCTGGTACGCAGGGAGTTCCATGTCGAGCGCCGGCCCGAAGTAAGGATTGGTCGCGGCGTTGTTGACCAGGATGTCGAGCCGCCCGTGGCGGCGGTCGATCTCCTGCATCGCGGCGGTGATCTGCGTCGGCTCGCCGATGTGGCAGGCGAGCGCAGTCGCCTGCCCGCCTGCGGCGCGGATCTCCGCGGCCACCGCCTCGCAGCCCTCGAGCTTGCGGCTCGCCGCGACGACGATCGCGCCGTGGCGCGCCAGCGCGTGCGCGATCGCGCGGCCGATGCCCCGGCTTGCGCCGGTCACGAACGCCACGCGCCCGGTGAGATCGAATTCG
>CAZYPM010000002.1:0-5169 GCA_964649205.1 uncultured Steroidobacteraceae bacterium | reverse complement strand
GGATCGTAGCATTCCGGTGGCGGGTGCACGGCCGCTACAATCCGGCGATGCTGGTCCCGCGCCGCGACCTCGAGTTCCAGGTGTTCGACGTGCTCGGGGCCGAGTCCCTCACCCGGCTGCCGCGCTATGCCGAGCACGACCGTGCGGTATTCGACGGCGTACTCGACGCCGCCTACCGCATCGCCGCGGAGCGGTTCGCGCCATTCGCCGCGGCCTGCGACATCGACGAGCCGCGTATCGCCGACGGCCGGGCCTGGACCATTCCCGAAACGCGCGCCGCGCTCGCTGCCTACAACGACGCCTCGTTCACCGCCGCGACCTTCGACGCCGAAGACGGCGGGCTGCAACTCCCGCTGGTGATCGCAAAGGCCTGCACCGCGATCTTCTCGAGCGCCAACGTCGCCTTCCACTCCTATGCGGCGCTCACGGCCGGAGCCGCCAACCTGCTGGCGACCTTCGGCAGCGAAGAGCAACGCCGCAGGTACGTGCGCCCGATGCTCGCGGGCAGGTTCACCGGGACGATGTGCCTGTCGGAGCCGCACGCGGGATCGTCGCTGACCGACATCCGCTGCCAGGCCCTGCGCCAGCCGGACGGCAGCTACCTGCTGACCGGCAACAAGATGTGGATCTCGGGCGGCGACCACGACCTGGCCGAGACCATCGTGCACATGGTGCTCGCCAAGGTCCCGGGCGGCCCGCCGGGCGTCAAGGGCATCTCCCTGTTCGTGGTGCCGCGCGACCGCGTCCGCGACGACGGCAGCATCGGTCCGGAAAACGACGTGCGCCTGGCCGGCCTCAACCACAAGATGGGCTGGCGCGGCACCACCAACTGCGTGCTGTCGTTCGGCGACAACGGCCGCTGCCGCGCGGAGCTCGTGGGCGAGGAACACCACGGCCTGCGCTACATGTTCCAGATGATGAATGCGGCCCGCCTGGGCGTCGGCATGAACGCGGTCGCGCTCGGCTACGCCGCCTATGGCGAGGCGCTCGCTTACGCGCGCGAACGGCCGCAGGGGCGGCCGCTGTCGGCCCGGGACCCGGCGTCGCCGCCGGTGCCCATCATCCGCCACGCCGACGTGCGGCGGATGCTGCTGGCACAGAAGGCCTGGGTCGAGGGTGGCCTCGCGCTCGTGCTCTATTGCGCCTGGCTGCAGGACCACGAGCGCTGCACGACCGATGCCGCGGAACGCGAGTGCCTGAACGCGCTGCTCGAGCTGCTCACGCCGATCGCGAAGTCCTGGCCGTCGGAGTTCTGCCTGGAGGCCAACAAGCTCGCGATCCAGGTGCACGGCGGCTACGGTTACACACGCGACTACCCGGTCGAGCGGCTCTACCGCGACAACCGGCTCAATCATATCCACGAGGGCACGCACGGCATCCACGGCCTCGACCTGCTCGGCCGCAAGGTGCCGATGCATGGCGGCGCCGCCCTCAAGGACCTGTTCGCGCGCATCGCGTCGACGGTCGAGGAGTCGCGCGCGGATCCGGAGCTGGCTGAGCACGCAGCGGCGCTCGCCGCGGCTGCTGCCGACAGCGGCGCGACGGCGCTCAAACTCGTCGGCGCGATGGCGAGAGGCCCCGAGTGCGCGCTCGCGAATGCAACTCTGTTTCTCGACGCCCTGGGCCACGTCGTGGTCGCCTGGCGCTGGCTGGTGCAGGCACAGGCGGCGCTCAGGGCCCTGCCCGGTGCCGACGCGACGGCGCAGGAGTTCTGCCGCGGCAAGCTCGCCGCCTGCCGGTACTTCTTTCGCTACGAGTTGCCGAAGACGCGGCCCGCGTTCGAGCTGCTGCGCTCGCTCGACGACACGGCGATCACGATCCCCGACGCGGGCTTCTGATCAGGGCGTGAAGGCACGGTATTCCATGCCGAGGTCGCGCGCCACCGCCTCGTGCGTGATTGCGCCCTCGTGCACGTTGAGGCCTGCCGCGAAGCCCGGGTCGCGCGCCAGCGCCTTGCGCCAGCCGAGGTCCGCGAGCGCGCGCGCGTAGGGCAGCGTCGCATTCGTCAGGGCAAAGGTGGACGTGCGCGGGACCGCGCCCGGCATGTTGGTCACGCAGTAGTGCACGACGCCGTCCACCAGGTAGGTCGGGTCGGCGTGGGTGGTCGGCTTGCTGGTCTCGAAGCAGCCGCCCTGGTCGATCGAGATATCCACCAGCACGGCGCCCTTCTCCATCCGGCGCACCATGTCGCGGGTCACGAGCTTGGGCGCCGCGGCACCCGTGACCAGCACCGAGCCGATCACGAGGTCGGCCTGGGTCACGAGGCGCTCGACCGCTTCGGTCGTGGAATAGGCGGTCTCGATCTGGCTGCCGAACTGCACGTCGAGTTCGCGCAGTCGCTTGAGCGAGCGGTCCACGACCGTGACCTGGGCGCCGAGCCCGACCGCCATCTGCGTCGCGTTGGTGCCCGCGACGCCACCGCCGAGGATCACGACCCGCGCCGGCGCCACGCCCGGCACGCCGCCCAGCAGCACGCCGAATCCACCGTTCGCCTTCTGCAGCGCCGTTGCGCCGACCTGGATCGACATGCGCCCGGCGACCTCGCTCATCGGCGTCAGCAGCGGCAGCGAGCGATCCGGGGCTGTCACGGTCTCGTAGGCGATCGCGGTAACGCCCGATTTCGCCAGCGCCCTGGCCTGCTCCGGGTCGGCAGCGAGATGCAGGTACGTGAAGAGGACTTGCCCCTTGCGCAGCATCGCGCATTCCGGCAACTGCGGTTCCTTGACCTTGACGATCAGCTCGGCAGCCTCGAACACCGACTTCGCGTCGGGCAGCACGGTTGCGCCCGCGGCACGGTAAGCGTCGTCGCCGATGCCGATGCCCGCGCCGGCGCCCGCCTGCACCATCACCTGGTGACCCGCACTCGCCAGTTCGCGTACGCCGGCCGGCACCAGGCCGACGCGGTACTCGTGAACCTTGATTTCCTTCGGACAACCGATCTTCACGGATCCCCCTTCTGGCCGCATGGCGGCCGCTGCCGGCCGCGTCCACGGTGGCGACGGCACGGGTCGCGATTATCCGCTTAAAATACCCTCGATGGCCACGGCACACGACTCCGCCCGCCTCGCCGCCCATCCGGCGCAGCTCGCCCAGGCACTGGAACTGCAGCGCCGCGCCTTCAACGCCGATCCCGCGCCGCCGCTCGCGCTGCGGCGCGACCGGCTCGACCGGTTGCGGCAGATGCTGCGCGACAACGCGGAAGGCATCCGCGACGCGATCGGCGCGGACTTCGGCGTGCGCGCACGCGAGGAAACGCAGCTGCTCGAGTTGTTCACCAGCCTCGAGGGCATCGCGCACGCGCGCCGCCACCTGCGCCGCTGGATGCGCACCGAGCGCCGCGCCGTGGCCTGGTGGAGCCTGCCGGGCCGCGCGCGCCTGATGCGCCAGCCGCTGGGCGTCGTGGGCATCATCGTGCCGTGGAACTACCCGCTGTTCCTCGCCGTCTCCCCGCTCACCGCCGCGCTGGCCGCGGGCAACCGGGTGATGCTCAAGATGTCGGAGTTCACGCCGCGCTTCGGCGCCCTGTTCGAGTCGCTGGTGGCGCGCGCGTTCTCCGCCGACGAGGTGGTCGCCGTCAACGGCGACACGGCGATTGCCAAGGCATTCGCCGCGCTGGCCTTCGATCACCTGCTGTTCACAGGGTCGACTGGCGTCGGGCGCGACGTGATGAAGGCGGCCAGCGCCAACCTGACGCCGGTCACGCTCGAGCTGGGCGGCAAGTCGCCGGCGATCGTCACGGACAGCTTCGACCTCGCCGAGACCGCGCGGCGGCTCATGTACGGCAAGCTGATGAATGCCGGCCAGACCTGCGTCGCGCCGGACTACGCGCTCGTGCCCGAGCAGCTCATCGGTCCGTTCGTCGAGGCATGCCGCTCGGCGGCGATGGCCTTCTATCCGACGCTGGCGACGAACCCGCAGTACACCTCCATCATCAACGAGCGGCAATTCCGGCGCCTCGCCGCCTGCATCCAGGACGCGCGCGACAAGGGCGCGACCGTTCACGCGCTGCACGACGAGGCGACCGACGCCGAACGCCGCCGCCTCTCGCCGGTCGCCCTCACCAACGTCAGCGACGACATGCGCGTCATGCAGGAGGAGATCTTCGGTCCGGTCCTGCCGGTGGTCGGCTACGGGTCGATCGAGGAAGCGATCGCCTACGTCAATGCGCGGCCCCGTCCGCTCGCCCTCTATTACTTCGGCGCGGAGGACGCGCGCCTCGACGCCGTGCTCGAGCGCACGATTTCCGGCGGCGTCACGGTCAACAACACCTCGTTCCACGTCGCGCAGGAGGACCTGCCGTTCGGCGGCGTCGGGCCGAGCGGCATGGGCCAGTACCACGGCCAGGCCGGGTTCGACACCTTCTCCAAGCTCAAGCCCGTGTTCCTGGACGGGCGCCTGTCCGGTTCGAAGCTGCTGATGCCGCCCTACGGCCGCAAGTTCCGCGCGATCCTGCGCCTCCTCTACCGGTGAGCGCCGCCTGGGACCTGCCCTCGCCGTTCATCCACCGGGTGTCGGCGCAGGGCCCCGACATCGACGCCTACGGCCACGTCAACAACTCGGTGTACCTGCGCTGGCTCGACGAGACGGCCTGGGCGCACTCGACCGCACTCGGGGTCTCGCCCGAGGACTGCGTCAGGCTCGCGCGTGGGATGGTGGTCTGGAAGAGCCAGCTCAATTACCTCGCGCCGGCATTTGCAGGGGACGGGCTCGAGATCGCCACCTGGCTCGTGTTCATCGACGGCCGGCTGCGCGCGGACCGGCGCTTCCAGATCCTGCGCCCGGTCGACGGCAGGACGCTGCTGCGGGGCTTGATCCACTATGTCTGCGCCGATCTCGAAAGCGGGCGGCCGAAACGCATGCCGCCGGAATTCCTGGATCGATATCGCCCGCATCCGGAGGTCGCCCGCGCGCTGCAACACGAGCAGCACCGCGGATTCGCCCCGGGAGTGGAGCCGCCGCGCGGCTGAGTGCTGCATCACGCGAGCCGCGCGCGCAGCGCGGCGCTCAGAACGTCACGACGCTGCGGATCGATTCGCCCCTGTGCATCAGCTCGAAGGCGTCGTTGATCTTCTCCAGCGGCAGCACGTGCGTGATCAGGTCGTCGATGTTGATCCTGCCTTCCATGTACCAGTCGACGATCTTCGGCACGTCGGTGCGGCCGCGCGCGCC
>CAZYPM010000001.1:0-58344 GCA_964649205.1 uncultured Steroidobacteraceae bacterium | reverse complement strand
ATGATGATTCCCCAGACGATGGCGGCCAGGCCGGCCCCGCGTGCGAGCAGGCGCGGGGCGGCGTCGCCCTGCGCGGCGCGGCCGAATCCGCCGAAGTAGTATCCGCCCACGATCACCAGCAGGGCCCACAGCGCGAGCGACAGCGGCCCCGGCAGGATGCGCTCCAGCATCCACACGGCGACCGCCAGGAACAACACGCCGAACAGCGTCTTGATCGTGGTCATCCACGGCCCCGCATGCGGCAGGAAGCGCCCGCCGGCGACGCCCACCAGCAGGAGCGGCGCGCCCATGCCGATCGCCATGGCGAACAGCGCGAGCGCGCCACGCAGCACGTCGCCGGTCTGGCCGATCACGGCCAGCGCAGCGACCATCGGCGGCGCGACGCAGGCGGTCACGACCAGCGCGGACAGCGCGCCCATGATTGCCGTGCCGATGAAGCTGCCGGCCTTCTGGCGGCCCGAGACGGCCGCGAGGCGCGTCTCGAGCGCCGCCGGGATCTTGAGATCGAACAGCCCGAACATCGCGAGCGCGAGCACGACGAACAGCCCCGCGAACAGGATGATGATCCAGGGCTGCTGGAAGAAGGCCTGCGCCTGCTGGCCCGCGGCCGCGAAGGCAGCGCCCGCGATGGTGTAGGTGAGCGCCATGCCGAGCACGTAGGTCAGCGACAGCAGGAAGGACCGCGAGGGCGTGGCCGCGGCGCCCTGCCCGGCGATGATGCCGGACAGGATCGGGATCATCGGCAGCACGCAGGGCGTGAAGGCCAGCAGCAGGCCGAAACCGAAGAAGGTCGCCATCACGACCAGCAGGCTGCCGTCCGCGATCAGGCTCGCGAGCCGGTCCTGCTCCGCCACCATGACCGGCGTCGCGGAGCGCGGCGGCGTGCCGGGTGGCGGCAACTCGATCGCGACCGTCTTGGTCACCGGCGGGTAGCACAGGCCGGCATCGGCGCAGCCCTGGTAGCTGACCGCGATCTCGAAGGCGGAGCCGCCCTCGGGCCGCGTGACCGGCACCGTCGCGGCGAGCGCGTCGTAGTAGACCTCGACGTCGCCGAAGAACTCGTCGGTCTTCTTCTTGCCGGCGGGCAGCGCGACCTCGCCGAGGACGAAGCCCGCGGTCGCCGTCTTCGCGGAAACGCGGTGGCGGTAGAGGTAGTAGCCCGGCGCGATCTGCCAATCGAGCGCGACCTGTGCGCCGCCGTCCGCGCTCGCCGTGAAGCGGAAGGCTTCGTCGACCGGCAGGAACTGTTCCTGGTTGCTGGTCGGACCGAGCAGACCCTGTGCGCCGGCGGCGGCCGAAAAGACAAGGCAAAACGCGAGCAGGGTCTTCCTGGAGCTCGTCATCCCGGGGATTCCTCGTGACCGAAAAGGGACCGTGGCGCCGAGAGGTTAACGGCCGAATCGGCGCTTGTCTTGGCCCAGCGCCCGAATTCGCGAACTGGGGCCGCGGCCGGCGCCGCCGCCAGGGTCATAAAAACTGCAAAATCAATCAGTTACGATCATGCCCGTGCTGCCCTCGAGCAGCGCTTGAAATCGCAAAGCCGATCCCTATCATTAGCAGCCGACCGGGGTGAGTGCTAACAGCACGCTGTGAGCCCCGGGCCCATTCCAAGAGCAAGTTCCTGACAGGAGTGATGACCCATGAAGATCCGTCCGCTTCATGATCGCGTGATCGTCAAGCGCGAAGATGAAGAGCGCAAGTCGCCCGGTGGCATCGTGATTCCCGACACCGCGGCCGAGAAGCCCATCCGCGGCAAGATCATGGCCGTCGGCAAAGGCAAGATCCTGGAGAACGGCAGCGTCCGTCCGCTCGACCTCAAGGTCGGCGACAAGATCCTGTTCGGCAAGTACAGCGGAACCGAAGTCAAGGTCGACGGCGACGAACTCCTCGTGATGCGCGAGGAAGATGTCATGGCCGTCATCGAAAAGTAACAGCGAGGACATCTAGCCATGGCAGCCAAGGAAGTCAGATTTTCGGACGACGCACGCACCCGCATGGTGCGCGGCGTCAACCTGCTCGCGAACGCCGTCAAGGCGACGCTGGGCCCCAAGGGTCGCAACGCCGTGCTCGAGAAGAGCTTCGGCGCCCCGACCGTCACCAAGGACGGCGTCTCCGTCGCCAAGGAAATCGAGCTGAAGGACAAGTTCGAGAACATGGGCGCGCAGATGGTCAAGGAAGTCGCTTCCTCGACCTCGGACGAGGCCGGTGACGGCACCACCACCGCGACCGTGCTCGCCCAGGCGATCATCCGCGAGGGCATGAAGGCCGTCGCCTCGGGCATCAACCCGATGGACGTCAAGCGCGGCGTGGACCTCGCGGTCGGCGTCGTGGTCGAGGACCTTAAGAAGCTGTCGAAGCCCTGCAAGGACTCGAAGGCGATCGCCCAGGTCGGCACGATCTCGGCCAACAGCGACGAGGCGATCGGCAAGAAGATCGCCGACGCGATGGAGAAGGTCGGCAAGGAAGGCGTGATCACGGTCGAGGAAGGTTCCGGCCTCGAGAACGAGCTCGAGGTGGTCGAGGGCATGCAGTTCGACCGCGGCTACCTGTCGCCGTACTTCATCAACAACGCCCAGAACCAGACCAGCGAGCTCGAGAACCCGTACGTCCTGCTGTACGACAAGAAGATCTCGAACATCCGCGAGATGCTGCCGCTGCTGGAGGGCATCGCCAAGGCCGGCAAGCCGCTGCTGGTGGTCGCCGAGGACGTCGAGGGCGAGGCGCTCGCGACGCTGGTGGTCAACACGATCCGCGGCATCGTCAAGGTCTGCGCGGTCAAGGCGCCGGGCTTCGGCGACCGCCGCAAGGAGATGCTGAAGGACATCGCGATCCTGACCGGCGGCACGGTGATCTCCGAGGAAGTCGGCCTGTCGCTCGAGAAGGCGACGCTGAACGACCTCGGCCGCGCCAAGAAGATCGTCGCCGAGAAGGAGAACACCACGATCATCGACGGCGCCGGCAAGCCCTCCGACATCAAGGGCCGGGTCGAGCAGATCCGCCGCCAGATCGAGGAGGCCACCTCCGACTACGACAAGGAGAAGCTGCAGGAGCGTGTCGCCAAGCTCTCCGGCGGCGTCGCCGTGATCAAGGTCGGCGCGGCCACCGAGGTCGAGATGAAGGAGAAGAAGGCGCGCCTCGAGGACGCCCTGCACGCGACCCGTGCGGCGGTGGAGGAAGGCGTGGTCCCGGGCGGCGGCGTGGCGCTGGTGCGCGCGCAGAAGGCGCTCGAGAAGCTGAGCGGCGCGAACGAGGACCAGGCGGTCGGCATCCGCATCCTGTCGCGCGCGATCGAGGAGCCGCTGCGCCAGATCGTCGAGAACGCCGGCGAGGACGGCTCGGTGGTGCTCGCCAAGGTCCGCGAGGGCAAGGGCAGCCACGGCTACAACGCCGCGACCGGCGAGTACGGCGACATGATCGACATGGGCATCCTGGACCCGACCAAGGTCACGCGCCTGGCGCTGCAGAACGCGGCGTCCGTCGCAGGCCTGCTGCTGACGACCGAGGTGATGGTCGCCGAGGCTCCGAAGGAGGAGCACGATCATCCCCCGATGCCGGGCGGCGGCATGGGCGGCATGGACATGTAAGGCCGCAGGGCTTTACTGCTCGAATGGAAGGCCCGGGAGGCGACTCCCGGGCCTTTTTTCATGCGCCGGAGGCGCGGCGCACGGCCTACAGGAACGGGTCGACGAGCCAGTCCAGCGTCATATGGGAGATGTACGGAGCGAGCAGGCTGCTGGCGCGTGCGGCGACGAGGCACCAGACCAAGCCCGCCACGCCGACCAGCACCTGGATTTCGAACGGAAACTGGGTGTGCACCGCGCCGAAGGCGATGCTGGAGAGGATGGCGGCGGGCCAGAATCCCAGCGCCGCCGCCAGGGCGGTGAGCAGGAAGCCGCGGAAGATCAGCTCCTCGAAGAAATTCGAGAATGCGTTGCCTGCCATCAACCAGGGGTCGACCTGCGGCGCATGAAAGGCGCCGCCGTGGCCGAGCGCGTAGAGCGCCACGACGGTAATCGCGATGACGACGAGGCCTCCGAGGACGCCCCAGGCCGCCACCCCGCCGTTGAAGGCGAACGAGGGACGGCTCACCCAGTGAGCGCGCGCCAGCCCCAGCCACAGGGCCAGCGCGGCCAGCCCGCCGAGCGTTGAATACAGCAGCGCGTGCGGGATCAGGATCCAGACGCCTTGGTACGCCGGCGCCCCGAACGCGTTGAGCACGGCGTCGCGGACGTACCAGGTCGGCCAGAGGCCGATGACGAAGACACCGGCGGCCAGCATCAACAGCAAGGCGCGCCGTGTCGGCGTCAACTGCGCATCCATGGGGAGTCGCTGCATCGCCGTCGCTCCAGCAATGTCATGCCAGGTGGCGGGCAGATAGTACTTGCAAGTTCATCGGTTGTGCTGCCCCGAAGACTGCGAGGGCCGCAGGCGCACGGCCACCGACCCGTCAGTAGTCCCCGCGATCAGCATCAGGCAGGATTCCTCGTCCATCGGCTCGGCGAAGAAGAAGCCCTGCGCGTACTCGCACCGGTGCTCGAGCAGGAACTCCACCTGGCCGGCCGCTTCCACGCCCTCGGCGCAGACCGGGATCTTCATCGACTGCGCGAGCGCGAGGATCGCGCGCACGATGGCCGCGTCGTTCGGGTCGCTGGCGAGGTCGCGGATGAACGAGCGGTCGATCTTCAGCTTGGTCACCGGGAAGTGCTTGAGGTAGGAGAGCGACGAATAGCCGATGCCGAAGTCGTCCACGGCGACGCCGATGCCGAGCTGGCGCAGCAGCTTGAGCGGCTGCGCCTCGTCGCCGGCGTGCTGCATGAACGCGCTCTCGGTGAGTTCGACTTCCAGCAGCTGCGGCGCCAGGCCGGTCTCGGCCAGCACCGCGTGCAGGCGCGCGAGGAACTCGGGCCGCCGCAGCTGGCTGGGGCTCAGGTTGACCGCCATGCGGAAATCCCCCACCAGGCCCTCCTGCCAGTCGCGGCGCACGCGGCAGGCCTCGCGCAGCACCCACTCGCCGATCGGGACGATGAGGCCGGTCTCCTCGGCGACCTGCATGATCCGGTCCGAGGAGCGCAGCGTGCCGGTCTCGTCGCGCCAGCGCAGCAGCGCTTCCACGCCGGTGATCGACCCCGTGCGGAGGTCGAACTGGGGCTGGTATACGAGCTGCAGCCCGTCCCGGTCGACCGCGGCGCGCAGGCTGGACTCGAGCTGCACGCGGTCGCTGACCCGCGCATTCAGGCCGGCATGGTAGCGCTGCAGGTTGTTCCGGCCCTTCTCCTTGGCGTGGTACATGGCGGTGTCGGCGCTGCGCACCAGCGTGGAGATGTCTGCGGCGTCGCGCGGATAGACGCTGATGCCGACGCTGCAGGTCACCTGGAACTGCAGCTCGCCCAGGGAGAAGGGCTGGCTCAGCGACTCGAGCACGCGCTGGCCGAGCTGCTCCACGGCGCGGCCGTCCGCTGCGTTCGGCATCACGACCACGAACTCGTCGCCGCCCATGCGCACCACGATGTGGCCCTCGGCGGCCGCGGCCTTCAGCCGCCGCGCCACTTCCTTGAGCAGCGCATCGCCGGTCTCGTGGCCCTGCGAGTCGTTGATGAACTTGAACCGGTCGAGGTCGAGGAACAGCAGCGCGAGCGGCGTGCCCGTGGCCCCGGATTCCGCCAGCGCGCGCTTGAGGTAGGACACCAGGAACAGGCGGTTGGGCAGGCCGGTCAGCGGATCATGGTGCGCGAGGTGCTCCAGGCGACGTTCACTGGCGCGCAGGCGCGCGTCGGCCGCCTTGCGGGCGGTCACGTCGCGCATCACCAGGCAGAACACCTCGCGGCCCTGGTAGGTGATCACGCTGGTGGTGACTTCCGCGTCCGAGGTCTCGCCGCCGCGCGTGCGCAGCTTGAGTTCCACGGGACGGTCGCCGGGCAGCAGTCCCCGGGTCAGCACCGGCGTGTTGACCGGGCCGGGCGGGAATATGTCGGCGAGGTTCAATCCAGCCTCGGGCTGCCGCACGTAGCCCGCATTGTCGAGGAACGCCTGGTTTGCCTCGAGGATCGCGAGCGTCGCAGGATCGACCAGCACGATGCCTTCGCTCGCCTGCGCGACCACCGCGCGATAGCGCGCCTCGCTTTCGTTGCGCTGCGCCCAGTGCCGCGTCATGCGCAGCCACAGCACGAGCGCGATGGCGCCGAACGCCAGGCACATGACGAATGCGCCGTAGACCAGGTAGTCGATGGTCTCGACGCCGCGCTGCCAGATCAGCCGCGGCTCGGTCACGCGCAGGACGATCGCCGGGGATCCGGTGATGTCCGGGATGACCAGGTGCGTGGCCGTGCGGGATTCGCTGTCGATGACCGTGACGGCCTCCGGCCGGCCGCTGCGGCGGGACGCGGCCGAGCGGACGGCCTCGGGCAGCGCTGCGGCATCCGCCGCGAGACCCTGTACGCGGATGCCGGCGGCGGCGCTCAGCCGTTCCAGCACCTCGTGGTCCAGCGCGCGGCCGAACAACAGCGTGCCGCGCGCCGGCGCATCGCCATCGGTCGGCAGGATGCGCGCGATCGACACCAGCATCGCGCCGCTCGGACGCGGCAGGATGCCGGTCAGCGCCGGTGAGTCGAGCGCGAGCGCGCCGGCGGGCAGGTCCGCGATCAGCAGGCGGGCATCCGGGAAGCCGCGATTGCCGGGATCACGGAATCGGCGCCAGAAGACGGCTGCAGCCTTGTCGTCGGCCACCAGCACCGTGTCTACCCACTGGTTCAGCATCGAGGTGGATGCGAGGCTGCTCTGCACGAAGGGGATGTTCGGCCGGCGCACGAACGCGTACATGTCGTCCCAGACCGCATAGTTGCGCACCGACGCCTCGAGCTGCGCCAGCTCCTCCTGCCAGGCGCGGCGCAGGCTGGCAGCGGTGCGCTCGGTGGACTCGCGCTCCAGGCTGACGTAGCTTTCGAGCAGGTAGAAGCGCGCAGCGCCGCTGATCGCGCTCATCACGAGCGCGATGCACAATGCGATGACCAGCGCTGATTTCAGCGCGTGCGGCATGGCCCGGGCGTCCTCGCGCGACCCCATGCAGTGTGACGGAGGAGGCCGCCGGGCTGGTGGGGCGGGACGCCCAAGCGTTAACCCGGTCGCAGAAAAATCCCGGGCATCGGCCGGAAATCGCTACTCGGTCAAGTCGACCTCGGCCGGCAGGAAGAGCGCCGGATCCACCATCGCGCCGTTCAGCACGACGCCGAAGTGCAGGTGCGCGCCGGTGACCCGGCCGGTGGCGCCGACGTCGCCGATGCGCTCGCCCGCGGCCAGGCGCTGGGCGGGCTTCACCAGCACCCGGCTGAGGTGGCAGTACATCGTCACCAGTCCCGCCCCGTGGTCGAGGATGACCGTGTTGCCGTTGAAGAAGTAATCGCCGACGTCGACGACGGTCGCAGCGGCCGCGGCGAGCACCGGGCTGCCGGACGGCGCGGCGATGTCCATGCCGCTGTGCGGGCTGCGCGCCTGGTCGTTGAAGAACCGGCGCAGCCCGAAGGAGCTCGAGCGCGGACCCTGCGTCGGCTGCAGCAGCCGCAAGGTATCGGGCGGCGATGCTGAGTAGGTGGTCAGGGCCCGGCGGATCCGCAGTCGTTCGTCCTCGACGCGCGCCAGGTCCTGTTTCGACAGGTCGACCTGCGCCGGCGGCACCTTGAGCCGCTGCACGGCGTACTGCTTGGATGCGACGTCGAAGCCGACCCGCGAGGTCCCGCCGGCGCGCCCGACCACCAGCTCGTGACGGCCGGGCGGGCTCGCGAGCGGGATGCCGACGACTGCGAGCCAGCGCCCGCCGTCGCGCAGCACCATCGCGCGGGCGCCATCCAGCGTGACGACCGGCTCTGCGTCCGGCGGGCCCTCGAGCGGAACGATCACGACGCCGCCGGGCACCGCCTCGGCGCGCGGCAGCAGGCCGGTCACCCCGGGATCGTCTCCCGCCTCGGCCGGCGCGAGGGCGACGGCGGCGGCCAGCATGACGCCGGCCGCGCGGCTAGCGCATCTCGGTTTCAACGACGACGCCGGCACGGATCAGCCTGTCGAGGTCGCGCTCGAATTCGGCGCGGTCGAGTCCGGTCTGCCGGGCCGCGGCGTCCTCGAGCGAGAACACGCGCTGCCTCAGCATCCAGTCCACGGTCGGCCAGTCGGCGCCCAGGGCGATCTCGCCGCCCTGGAAGGCAGCGACGTAGGCCTGATCGCGACGCACCACCTGCGCCGGCCGGGCGACGGAATACCACGTCGTCTTCAGTTGCGCCGGCAGGCCGTAGTCCGCGGGCCGGCGCGCGAGGTCGCGCTGGTGATTCATCACGTCGACCGCAAAGGCAGGCGAGGTCATGACCGCCTGCACGCGTTCCGCCAGCGCCGCGAGCCGTTCGCGCAATGCGGCACCGTCACGCGCGTCCGGCAAGTACTCGCGGAAACCGGACTCCCGGGTGAGCGTCTTCTCGAGCAGCGGGAAGAGTGCGAGCCCGGTCGCGGGCGTGATGCCGAATGTCACGTGCAGGGAAGCCTGCGCGCCGGTCAGCGCATCATGGTACTGCCCGCGCGGCAGGTAGAGGATGTCGCCCGGCTTCATCTGCGCCTCGAACAGCAGCTTGCCGCGCGAGGCGGTCAGCCACTTCTCGATCTCGTCGCCCGGCGGCAGCGGGTTGACCGGCGTGTCCGCGCGCGACTCGTAGACGTGCCAGGTCTTCTCGCCCTCGACCTGCACCGCGAACACGTCGTGCAGGTCGAAATGGGTCTGGAAGGCCTGCACGCCCTGGAAGGAGCAGTAGGCGTTCGCGGCGACGCGCGCGGCAAACTCGCGCTCGAGCATGCCGGCGACGGCGGCGACCTCCGGGCAGACGCGATGCAGGTGGTTTGCGATCAGGCTCGCGCCCAGGCCGAGCAGCGCCTTGACCTTGGCCGGGTTGACCGGTGCGGGGGTGCCGGCGCGCAGGTCGGCGGTGTCGCAATAGTTCTCCCTGAGCGCCGCGCGGCTGCGGTAGTAGACCTTGAGCGTGTCCTCGTTCCAGTACGGCGTGACGGCGAGCGCCGAATTGAAGCGCGGCCAGTCGAGGATCTCCGGGCGGCCCCTGCCATTGCCCTGGATGTGCAACGGACGCCTGCCGAAGTACTCGGCGCGGAACGCGGCGGCGTCGAATGGCGCGATGAATTCGGCGAATTGCATCGTGCGCGGACGGTAGCATTCCTTGACGCACCCGGCTACCTCGTGCTTTCTTCGGCCGATGCACGGCGCGCACGAGTCCTGGCTCCCGGCCCGCGCCGCCCTCCAGCCGGACGGGCTCTACCTGGCGTTGCGCCGGATTCCCGCGTCGGAGCTATGCGATGCCTTCATGCAGGAGACCATCGCGCGCGTCCCGGCGCAGGAATCCATCGCCCGCATCGGTCGCGATGACGTCGGCAGGGCCGAGCCGGAGACCGCCCCGGCCGGCATCGTCTTCCACGTCGCGCGTTGCGGCTCGACTGTCATCTCGCAGCTGCTGCGCGAACTCGACGTGGTGGTCTACGCGGAGCCGCTGCCGTTCAACGAGCTGCTGCTCCCGCCGCACGGCTGGCCGCGCGAGGACCTGGTCGCCGCGCTGCGTTCGCTGGGGGCGGCCTTTGCCCGCCATGCCGCCGGGCCGTGGGTGCTGAAGTGCAGCAGCTGGAACACGCTGTTCTGCGAGCTGCTGGTGGAGGCCTTTCCGCGGGCGCCATGGGTGCTTTCGTTGCGCGATCCGGTGGAGGTCTGCGTGTCGCTGCTCGCGCAGCCGCCCGGCTGGCTGCGCGCATCCGAGGAGCCCGCGCGCCGGCTCTATCGTGTGGTGCAGCCACAAGGCGAGCCGGCGTCGGCGGAGGAGCGCGTCGCGCGCGTTTTTGGCGCCTTTTGCGAGGCGGCGGCGCGCCTCGGGCACGACCGCGGCAGGCTGGTGCCGTACCAGTCACTGCCGTCATCGGTGTGGGATGCGGTCGCACCGCATTTCGGGCTGGCGATCGGCGCGCGCGAGCAAGCGCGCATGGCCGAAGTCGCGCGCCGCTATTCGAAGGCGCCGGTCGGGAAGGAGAGCGCCTACGCGGACGACAGCGCCCGCAAGCGGGCCGCCGCTTCCGCGCCGCTGCGCCTGGCGATCGAGGCGTTTGCCCGGCCTGCATGGTCGCAGCTGCTCGCGCTGCATGCGCCGATGGCCGCAATCCAATCCTGAGCTGGAGACCACCTCATGCTGACCCTCGCGCTCGCGCTCGCCATCATGGCGACCGTCGCCTACCACCTCGTCACCAAGCTCATGCCGGCCGGCGCCCACCCGATCGCGACGCTGTTCGTGGCCTATGTGTTCGGCAGCCTGCTGTGCGCCGGCATCCTGCTCGCGACGCCGTCGGATGCGGGGTTCCGCGGACACTTCGCGCAGGTCAACTGGACCGCGCCCGCGCTGGCGATCGTCGTCATCGTGATCGATTTCGCCTTCATCCTCCTGTACCGCAGCGGCTTCCCGGTCTCGCTGGGCGCGCTCGTGACGCAGGCGTCGGCCGCGATCGCGCTGCTCGCGCTGGGCTGGCTCTTCTTCAGGGACCGGCTGACGGCGGCGCAGCTGGCGGGCGTCGTGCTCTGCCTCGCGGGGCTGTGGCTGGTGAACCGCGACTGACGAGAGGCGGCTGCGCCCGGCCGCGTCGGCGATAATCGAGCGATGCCCTGGCATCGCCTCACGCCGGAACAGGTGCTCGCGAGACTGCGGTCCTCGGCGGCGGGTCTCGCCGGCGCGGAGGCGCGGCGGCGCCTCGCGGAACACGGGCCCAATGTCATCGCCGAGGCGGCGCCGCGCTCCTGGCTGGCGCTGCTCGGCGCCCAGTTCCTGGACGTGCCGATCCTGGTGCTGCTGGGCGCGGCCCTGATCGCCGGATTCATCGGCGACCCGATCGACACCCTCGTGATCCTCGCCATCGTGGCGCTGAACGCCGCAATCGGGTTCTCCCAGGAGCAGCGCGCGGAGCGTGCGCTCGCGGCGCTGCGGGCGATGACGGCGGCGACCACCGTCGCGCTGCGCGACGCAACGCCGTGCCAGATCCCCGCGGCGGAGCTGGTGCCGGGCGACGTCGTGCTGCTGGAGGCGGGCAGCATCGTGCCCGCCGACCTGCGCCTGCTGGAGGCCGCGGGCCTCAGGACCAACGAGTCGGCGCTGACCGGAGAATCCGAACCGGTCGACAAGTCGGTGGCGGCGCTCGACCGGCCGGACCTGGCGGTCGCCGAGCGCAGCAACCTGCTGCACAAGGGCACGTTCGTGACCCGCGGCCGCGCCAGCGGCGTGGTCGTCGCGACCGGCATGCACACGGAGTTCGGGCGCATCGCGGCGCTGTTGCGCGAGGTGCGCATCGCGCAGACGCCGCTGCAGGTCCGCCTCGCGCGGCTCGGCCGGCAGCTGGCGCTCGCGGTGGTGCTGATCTGCGCGATCGTGTTTGCGACCGGCGTGCTGCGCGGCGAGGCCTGGCTCACGATGCTGTTGACGGCGCTCAGCCTCGCCGTGGCGGCGATCCCGGAGGCGCTGCCGGCGGTCGTCACGGTCTCGCTCGCGCTCGGCGCGCGCAGCATGATCGCCCGCCGGGCGCTGATCCGGCGGCTGCCCGCGGTCGAGACGCTCGGCTCGGTGACTTTCATCTGCGCCGACAAGACCGGCACGCTGACGGCCAACCAGCTGCGCGTGGCCGCCTGGTGGTGCAATGGCGAGCGGCGCGAAAGTCCGGGCCGCGGCGGCCCGTGGGAGCCGCTGCTCGAGGCCATGTCGGTGAGCCACGACGCGCGGCCCGACGCGAATGGCCGCCTGATCGGCGACCCGCTCGAGACCGCACTGCTGGCGGCCGCCGAGGCGGCGGGCCTCGAGCGCGAGCGCGAGTCGGCCAGGCGGCCGCGCATCGGCGAGATCCCGTTCGAGGCGCAGCGCAAGTGCATGACGACCGTGCACCGCGAGCCCGGCGATGGCTGCCGATCGATCACCAAGGGCGCTCCCGAGGTCGTGATCGCGAAGTCCGCGCGCGTGCTCATGCAGGCGGGGCCGGCCGCGGCCGACCGCGCGGAGCTCGACCTCGCCGCGCGCCGCATGGCCGCGGAGGGGCTGCGCGTCATCGCGGTCGCCATGCGCGAATTGCCTGCGCCGCCGGACAGCCTGGCACCGGAAGCGCTCGAGCGCGACCTGGTCCTGCTCGGCCTGGTCGGGCTGATCGACCCGGCACGGCCGGAAGTCCGCGACGCGATCGCGGACTGCCGCAGCGCCGGCATCGTGCCGGTCATGATCACGGGCGACCACCCGGTTACCGCGCTCGCAATCGCGCGCGAGCTCGGGCTTGCGACTGACGAGGCCTCGGTCATCACCGGCCCGGAGCTGGCAGCGCTGACGACGGAGGAGTTCGAGCGCCGGGTCGGGAGCCTGCGCGTCTATGCCCGCGCCTCGCCGGAGCAGAAGCTCAGGATCGTCAAGGCATTGCAGGACCGCGGCGAATGCGTGGCGATGACCGGCGACGGCGTGAACGACGCGCCCGCGCTGCGCGCGGCCGACATCGGGGTGGCCATGGGCGTCGCCGGCACCGACGTGGCCAAGGAAGCGAGCGCGATGGTGCTGCTCGACGACAACTTCGCGAGCGTGGTGCGCGCGGTGCGCGAGGGACGGCGCATCTACGACAACCTGCGGCGCTTCATCCGCTACCAGCTCACCACCAACTCGGCCGAGATCTGGACCCTGTTCCTGGCGCCCTTCCTCGGGCTGCCGGTGCCGCTGCTGCCGATCCAGATCCTGTGGATCAACCTGGTCACCGACGGGCTGCCCGGGCTCGCGCTCGCGCTGGAGCCGGCGGAACGCGGGGTGATGCGGCGGCCGCCGCGTCCGCCGCAGGAAGGCGTATTCGCGCGCGGACTGGGCAGGCACGTGATCTGGGTCGGGCTGCTGATGGCCGCGCTGACGCTCGCTGCGCAGTCCTGGTTCGTGCAGGCCGGCGCGCCGCAGGCGCACTGGCAGACCGTGGCGTTCACGATGCTGTGTTTCGTGCAGCTCGGGCACGTGCTGGCCGTGCGCTCGGAACGGGAGTCGCTCGCGGCCCTCGGTTTGTGGTCGAATCGTCCATTGCTGGGCGCGGTGATGGTGGCGATCGTGCTGCAGCTGGCGATCATCTACCTGCCGGCGCTCAACCGGCTGTTCGGCACGGCGCCGCTCACGGCCGCCGAGTTCGGGCTGACGGTGGCGGGCGCCGTGCTCGTGCTGCTGGCCGTGGAGCTGGAGAAGAAGGTCACGAGGGGGCGGGGATGAAGGAATCGGTGCTGCTGCTGCTGACCGGACATGGCACCTGGCTGCCGCTTGCGTCGTTCGCGCTGCTCGGGGTGGCGGTGTTCCTGGTCGCGTCGCGGCTCGCGCGCGCGGCCGACGTGATCGCCGAAACGACGGGACTCGGGCGTGCCTGGATCGGCATGATCCTGCTGGCCGCCGCGACTTCGCTGCCGGAAGTGCTGACCGACGTCAATGCGGCGCTGCTGGATGCGCCGGACATCGGCGTCGGCGACCTCATGGGCTCGACGCTGGCGAACATGCTGATCCTGGCGGTGCTCGACCTGGTGTATGCGCGCCGGTACCTGCTGCAGTCCGTGGCGGTCCACCACGCGGTGGTCGGGCTGCTGGCGATCGTGCTGACGACGATCGCGGGCGTCGCGATCGTGGCTGGCGGGCTCGGCCGCATCGGGTTCATCGGCATCGAGACGCTGGTGATCGCCGTGGTCTACCTGGCCGGCATGCGCATGGTCTTCCTGATGACGCGGGAGGCGCCGGACGCGATGGTCGCCGCGGTCCCGCGCGCACCAGAACCTGCGCGACGCGAGATGCGGGGGGCGATCGCTGCCTTCCTGGCGGCCGGCGCCGGGCTCGCCATCGTCGCGCCGCTGCTGGTGGTCGCGGCCGAGGCCGTGTCGGCCGAGTCGGGTCTCAGCCAGACCTTCGTCGGCACGCTGCTGGTCGGCTTCACGACCTCCTTCCCGGAGATCGCCGCGAGCGTCGCAGCCGTGCGGATGGGCGCGGTGGATCTCGCGGTCGGCAACATCTTCGGCAGCAATGCCTTCAACATGCTGGTGCTGCCGATGATGGACCTGGCCTACGTCAAGGGCCCGGTGCTCGCCCACGTGTCTTCCGGACACCAGTTGAGCGCGCTGCTCGCGGTGCTGTGCATCGCGCTCGGCGTGATGACGATCCTCGCGCGGCTGCGCGAGCGGGCCGGCCTGGTGCGATTCGGGAGCGTCTTGATCGTCGCCTGCTACGCCGCTGGCGTCTGGCTGCTGGGGAGAGCGTGACATGAAGCGCATCGGTTGCATCGTCGTGGTCGCGGACACGGGTCCGGAGCAGCACGCCCTGGCGCGCGCGCGGGACATTGCGCGAGCGACCGGCGCATCGATCGAGCTGGTGGGGTTCGCCTACGACTCGGCCGTTGCGGACAACCCGCGGCTGGGCGCCAGGGATCGACGGCTGGCGACGCGGCGCCTGATCGAGGAGCGCAGCAGGGCCCTCGAGCGCCATGCCGGGGAGGATGGCAGGCAGGTCTCGCTGCGCGTCGTCTGGACCCGGCGTCTGGCGGAGTGGCTGTGCACGAACGTGGTGCCGCTCGGCGGCGAGCTGGTCGTCAAGACCAACCACCCGAGCGGCCGCCCGTGGTACCTGCCGAGCGACTGGTACCTGATGCGTGCGCTGTCCGTGCCGCTGCTGCTCGTCAATGCGGACGCCCCGCGCGGTGGCAGCGGCGCAGTGGCCGCGCTCAATGCCGGTGCGCGCTCGGCGCGCGCGCGCGCGATCGACCGCAGCGTGCTGGCCGCCGCGGGCTGGTGGACCAGGACGCTCGGCGGACCGGCGCATGCGGCCTACGTGCACGAAGTGCCGCCGCTGCCGCTGGATCTCGGGATCGTGGAACGGCGCGGCTACCTCCGCAGGCAGGAACGCATCGCGCGCGAGCGGCTCGCCTCGCGACTGCGCGCGCGCCCACGCGGCATCGCCTTCCGTGGCCATGCAGTGCTCGGGCGGCCCGGGCGCGTGCTGCCAAAGCTGGTGAGGACGCTGCGGCCCGCGGTCACGGTCATGGGCACGGCGGCACGCACCGGTCTGCCGCGCCTGTTCGTCGGCAGCACGGCCGAAGCGGTGATCCCGGTGCTCGGCACCGACGTGCTGGTCGTCAAGCCGGGCCGCCGCCGCTGAGGTCCTGCTTGACGCCGGCGCTGCGCGAAAGAGCCGAACGGCTGCTGGCCCGCTGGCGCGAGGCGGGAGGCGACCCTGAACGGCTGCCGCCCGCCATGGTGGCCGACCTCGATCGGGTGTTCGCCTGCAGCGAGTTCGTCGCGGAAGCGGCGATCCGGGAGCCGGCATTGCTCGCGGAGCTGTCGCAGAGCGGCAGTCCCGGCTGCGCGCGTGCGCCGGCGGAGATCGCGGAGCTCGCGATGGCGCTCGCGGGAGCAAGCGACGAGGCAGCCTTCATGGACTCGCTGCGCCGGCTGCGCCGGCGCGAGATGGTGCGCATCGCCTGGCGCGACCTGACCGGTGCAGCACCCGTGGACGAGGTGCTGCGCGAGCTGTCGGATCTCGCCGACGCCGCGATCCGCGCGGCACTGGCCTTCGCCGCGGCCTCGCTCGAACCCCGCTACGGCAGTCCGCGCTCGCCGGCGGGGGAGCTGCAGGAGCTGGTCGTGCTGGCGATGGGCAAGCTGGGCGGACGCGAGCTCAATTTCTCGTCCGACATCGACCTGGTCTTCCTCTACCCGGAGGCCGGCGAGACCGGCGGCCAGCGGACGGTTTCGAACGAGGAGTACTTCACGCGCCTCGGCCAGGCCCTGATCCGCCTGCTCGACGCGCGCACGGCCGAGGGCTTCGTGTTCCGCGTGGACATGCGGCTGCGGCCGCTGGGCGAGCCGGGGCCGCTGGTGGTCAGCTTCGCCGCATTCGAGGAGTACCTGCAGAAGCACGGCCGCGACTGGGAGCGCTACGCCTGGGTCAAGGCGCGCGCCGTGACGGGCGAAGCGGCCTACCGCGCCCTGTACGACGACGTGGTGCGGCCATTCGTGTACCGCCGCTACCTGGATTTCGGCGTGTACGAGAGCCTGCGCGAGATGAAGGCGCTGATCGCGCGCGAGGTGGCGCGCCGCGAGCTCGAGGAAGACATCAAGCTGGGCCCCGGCGGCATTCGCGAGATCGAGTTCATCGTCCAGGCCCAGCAGCTTATCCGCGGCGGGTCGGAGCCGGCGCTGCAGTCGTCCTCGCTGCTCGCGGTGCTGCCACGGCTCGCCGGCGCCAAGCTGCTGCCGGCGGCGGCGGTCGCCGAGCTCGAGGGCGGTTACCGCTTCCTGCGTCGCGTCGAGAACCGGCTGCAGATGGTCGCCGACCAGCAGACGCACCGCCTGCCGGAAGACGCGCTGGGCCGCGAGCGGCTGGCCTGCGGCATGAATGCGGGCTCGTGGGACGAACTCGCCGGTACGCTGGCGGCGATGCGCAGGGCGGTGACGGCGCACTTCGACGGCGTGGTGCTGGGGCCCGGCGGTCGTGGCAAGCCGGCGGCCGCGCTCGACTCGCTGTGGGCGCCCGAGGCGGACCTGGCGCGGCTCACCGGGGAGGTCGAAGCGGTCGGCATCGAGGACGCCGCGGACGCGGCGCGCATGCTGGTGGAGTTGCGTCAGTCCACGTACTTCCGCCGACTCGACGAGTACGGCCGACGGCGCCTGGCGACGCTGCTGCCGCGCATGCTCGCGGAGATCGCGAAGACTGCGGGCGGCCGCCGGGCCGACGCCAGGACCGTGCTGGCGCGGCTGCTGCGCATCGTCGAGGCGATCGGCGGGCGCACCGCCTATCTGGCGCTGCTGAACGAGAATGCGCCGGCGCTCGGCAGGCTGGCGCGCATCTGCGGCATGGGCGACTACCTCGCGCGCCAGGTCGCGGCGCACCCGCTGCTGCTCGACGAGCTGCTCGACGAGCGCGTGTTCGAGGAGCTGCCCGACCGCGAGCAATTCGAGCGCGAGCTCGCCGTGCGCCTCGGGCACGCGGGCAGCGACGAGGAGCGGCAGGTGGACGCGCTGCGCCATTTCCGCCGTGCCGCGATGTTCCGCGTCGCCATGCTGGACCTGACCGGACGGCTGCCGCTGATGCAGGTGAGCGACCGCCTGACGGATGTCGCCGAGCTGATCCTCGAGCAGGCGCTCGCGCTCGCCTGGCAGCGCACGGCCGCCGCCTACGGCGAGCCGCGCTGCCTGGAGCATGGCGCCGGGCGTGCGGTGCGGGTCGCGATCGCGGGCTACGGCAAGCTCGGCGGCATGGAACTCGGCTACGGCTCCGACCTCGACCTGGTGTTCCTGCACGACTCGGCCGGCGAGCGGCAGCAGACCGCGGGCGCGAAGCCGGTGGACAACGAGGTCTTCTTCCTGCGCCTCGCGCAGCGGCTCGTGCACCTGCTGACCGTGCACACCCCGGCCGGCAGGCTCTACGAGGTGGACGTGCGCCTGAGGCCATCGGGGAAGGGCGGGCTCGCGTTCACGCAGATCGGGGCCTTCGCCGAGTACCAGATGAAGGAGGCGTGGACCTGGGAGCACCAGGCCCTGCTGCATTCGCGCTGGGTCGCCGGCGATGCCGGCCTCGGTGCGCGCTTCGAAACGATCCGGCGCGAGGTGCTGATGCAGGCCGTGCGCCGCGACACGCTGCGCGAGGATGTCCGCGAGATGCGCGAGCGCATGCGCAGCGAGCACGCGCGTGCGCCCGACGGTCGCTTCGACCTCAAGCATGACCGCGGCGGCATCGCCGACATCGAGTTCCTGGCGCAATACTGGGTGCTGCGCTCGGTGCGCGAATACCCGCCGCTCGCCGAGTTCGCCGATACGATCCGTCACCTCGAGTCGGTCGGTTCCGCCGCGCTGGTGGACCACCAGGTCATCGACCTGCTGGTGGACGCCTATCGCCGCTACCGGGAGGCCGCGCATCACCTGTCGCTGGAGCAGCGCCCGGCGCTCGTGGACGGGGACGAGTTCGCCGGATTGCGCAGCCGGGTCGCCGCCGTCTGGGAGCGCGTGATGGTCGCGGGCGCGGAGCCGCAACCGGTATAATCGGCGCCTCCATCCGGGGTAACCGCCGTGTCCGCCACCCAGACCCGCGAGCGCGAACCGATCCAGCCGAATGCCCAGAGCCGCTACGAGGTCAGCGCGGCAGACCTGCCGCTGTCCTGCCCGATGCCGGCGATGTCGCTCTGGAACAGCCACCCGCGGGTGTACCTGCCGATCGAGAAGACGGGCTTCGCCAAGTGCCCGTACTGCAGCGCCGAGTACGTGCTGAAGCGCTGATGCCGCGCCGCTCCTGGGCCGAGCCGTTCAAGATCAAGGTGGTCGAGCACCTGCGCATGACGACGCGCGCCGAGCGCGAGCACGCGATCGCCGGGGCCGGCTACAACACCTTCCTGCTCCGCAGCGAAGACGTCTACATCGACCTGCTGACCGATTCCGGCACCTCGGCCATGAGCGACCGCCAGTGGGCCGGCATGATGCTGGGCGACGAGGCCTACGCCGGCTCCGCCAACTTCTACCACCTCGAGGCGGCGGTGCGCGAGTTCTACGGCTACCGGCACCTGATCCCGACGCACCAGGGACGCGGCGCCGAGCACATCCTCAGCCAGTGCTGCATCAGGCCGGGGGACAGCGTGCCCGGCAACATGTACTTCACGACCACCCGCGCGCACCAGGAGCTGGCGGGCGGGCAGTTCGTCGACGTCATCATCGACGAGGCGCACGATCCCGCCTCCGAACACCCGTTCAAGGGCAACGTGGACCTCGGCAAGCTGTCGGCACTGATCGAGCGGGTGGGGCCGGCGCGCATCCCGTACCTCGCGCTGCACGCGACCGTCAACATGGCGGGCGGCCAGCCGGTCAGCATGGCCAACGCGCGCGAGGTGGCGGCGCTGTGCCGCCGGCACGGCATCCGCATCTTCATGGACGCGACCCGCGCGGTGGAGAACTGCTACTTCATCCGGGAGCGCGAGCCGGGATACGCGGATCGCCCGCTCGCGGACATCCTGCGCGAGCTGTGCTCGTACACCGACGGCTGCACCATGTCCGGCAAGAAGGACTGCCTGGTCAACATCGGCGGCTTCCTCGCCGTCAACGACGACGCGCTGGCCGAGGCGGCGCGCAACATGGTGGTCCTGTACGAGGGCCTGCACACCTACGGCGGGCTGGCCGGCCGCGACATGGAAGCGATGGCGATCGGCATCCGCGAATCGGTCAGCCTCGACCACATGCATGCGCGCATCGGCCAGGTGCAGTACCTCGGCGACCAGATCGCGCGCGCCGGCGTGCCGATCGTGCGCCCGGTCGGCGGGCACGGGATATTCCTCGATGCGCTCGGGTTCCTGCCGCAGCTGCCGCGCGAGCAGTTTCCGGCGCAGGCGCTGGCTGCGGCCCTGTACGTGGACTCCGGCGTGCGGGCGATGGAGCGCGGCGCGGTCTCCGCCGGCCGCGACGCCACCACCGGCGAGAACCGCTGGCCGCGGCTGGAGCTGGTGCGCCTCACGATCCCGCGGCGCGTCTACACGCAGGCGCACATGGACGTCACCGCCGAGTCCGTGACCGGCCTGTACCGGCAGCGCGACCGCATCGTCGGCCTGCGGTTCACCTACGAGCCGAAGAGCCTGCGCTTCTTCCAGGCCCGCTTCGCTCCGGTCGAGGGCGACGCCGTCCTGCGCCAGTGAGGGCGCGATGAAGACCATCATCGAGCCGTTCCGGATCAAGTCGGTCGAGCCGATCCGGATGACCACGCGCGAGCAGCGCGAGGCGATCCTGCGCGAAGCCGGCTTCAACCTGTTCCTGGTGCACTCCGACGACGTGATCATCGACCTGCTGACGGACAGCGGCACCGGCGCGATGTCCTCCGAGCAGTGGGCAGGGATCATGCGCGGCGACGAGTCCTACGCCGGCTCGCCGAGCTTCTACCGCTTCCAGCATCGCCTCCAGGAAGTGACCGGCTTCGGGCACATCCTGCCGACCCACCAGGGCCGCGCCAGCGAGCGCATCCTGTTCGAGCTGGTTGGCGGGCGCGGCAAGGTGATCCCGAACAACGCGCATTTCGACACGACGCGCGCCAACGTCGAGCACTCGGGCGCGGCCGCCGTGGACCTGCCGATTCGCGAGGCCGCGGACCCGGCGAACCCGCATCCTTTCAAGGGCAATCTCGACGTCGCGGCGCTCGAGCGGCTGATCGCCGAGGTGGGACGCGAACGCATCCCGCTGGTGATGGTGACCGTGACCAACAACAGCGGCGGCGGCCAGCCGGTCAGCCTCGAGAACCTGCGCGCGGTGCGGGCGGTCTGCGACCGGCACCGGCTGCCGCTGTTCCTCGACGCCTGCCGCTTTGCGGAGAACGCCTGGTTCATCAAGCTGCGCGAGCCCGGCCAGTCCGGGCGCTCGGTGCGCGACATCGTCCGCGAAATGTTCGGCCTGGCGGACGGCGCCACCATCAGCGCCAAGAAGGACGGCCTGGTCAACATCGGCGGGCTGCTGCTGCTGCGCGACGCGGAGCTGCTGTACCGCGCCAGCAACCTGCTGATCCTCACGGAAGGCTTCATCACCTATGGCGGCCTCGCCGGCCGCGACCTCGAGGCGATGGCGCAGGGATTCGAGGAGGTGCTGCACGAGGACTACCTGGCCTACCGCCTGCGCAGCGTCGAGTACGTGGGCGAGGGCCTGGTGGCCGCGAACGTCCCGATCGTGCAGCCGCCCGGCGGGCACGCCATCTACATCGACGCCGCCGCGCTGTGCCCGCAGATCCCGCGCGCACAGTTCCCGGGACAGGCGGTGGTCTGCGGCCTGTACCGGATCGGCGGCGTCCGGGCCGTCGAGATCGGCTCGGCGATGTTCGGCGAGCGCTCGCCGCCCGGGCTCGAGCTGGTGCGGCTTGCCATGCCGCGGCGCGTCTATACGCAGAGTCACATGGACTACGTCGTGGAAGTGTGCGCGGCGCTGGCCAAGACGCGCGACCGGCTGCGCGGGCTGCGCATGGTGCACGAACCGCCGGTACTCCGGCATTTCACGGCGCGCTTCGAGGAACTGTAGACTGGCGCTCGATGATCGAGCGTGTGGCAGTCGACCGCGGCGCAATCCTGTTTGATCCCGAGCGCGTCGAGACTCCCGACTGGCGGCTGTTCGACCGCGCAGCGTGGCGTGCCCGGGGCGCGCTCCGGGAACGGCCAGGCGGCCGCGGCTCCATACACTTCATCGATGACGGCCCGCGCCACTGGGCGCTGCGGCGTTACCTGCGCGGCGGCTGGGCCGCGCAGGTCGCGCGCGACCGCTATCTCTACCTGGGCGAGGAGCGCACGCGGCCCTTCGGCGAGTTCCGGCTGCTGTGGAAGCTGTGCGGCATGCAGCTGCCGGTACCGGTGCCGGTGGCCGCCGGCTACCGGCGCGGGCGCCTCACCTACGCCGCCGAGCTCATCACCGAACGCATCGCCGCAGTGCGGTCGCTCGCCGAGCGGGTGCGCGCCGACGACCTGCGCGATGCCGACTGGCAGGCCATCGGCCGTTGCCTGCGGCGGTTCCACGACGCCGGCGTGCACCACGCCGACCTGAATGCGCACAACATCCTGCTGGACGACACCGGCAGACCCTGGGTGGTCGACTTCGACCGCGGCCGCATCCGCGAGCCGGGCGCCTGGCGCGAGCGCGTGCTGGAGCGGCTCGGGCGCAGCCTCGGCAAGGTCAGCGGCGGCAGCATCGCCTGGCGCGAGGGCTTCGCGCAGCTGCGCCTGGCGCACGGCGCCTGAATCTTCATGCGGTTCGCCTACAACGTGCTGATCTACCTGCTCGCCGCGCCGGTGGCGCTGGCGATGCACTTCTGGCGCGGGCTGAAGGACCCGAGCTATCGCGAGCGCATCGGCGAGCGCTTCGGCCTCGGGCCGGCCATCCCGGGCCGCCCGATCTGGATCCACGCGGTGTCGGTGGGCGAGGTGCAGGCCGCGGAACCGCTGGTGCGGCGGCTGCTCGAGCGGCGCCCGGGCCAGGCGCTGGTGCTGACGACCGTCACGCCGACCGGCGCCGCGCGTGCGCGCCAGCTCTACCGCGACCGCGTGTATCACTGCTACGTGCCGTTCGACCTGCCCGGTTCGGTGCGGCGTTTCTTCGAGCGCGTGCGGCCGCGCCTCGCGATGGTGCTGGAGACCGAGCTGTGGCCGAATCTCTATGCGGAGTGCGGGCGGCGCAAGGTGCCGCTGGTGCTGGCGAGCGCGCGCCTCTCGCCGCGCTCGGTCGGCCGCTACCGCCGGCTGGTGCCGCTGTTCCGCGAGGTGCTGTCGCACGGCATCGTGATCGGCGCGCAAAGCGAGGCCGACGCCGGCCGTTTCCGCTCGATCGGCGCGGCGCCCGAGCGCACGCACGTCACCGGCAACATCAAGTTCGACTTCGAGCCGCGCCCCGACGTCGAGGCGCGCGGCCTCGGCTGGCGCCGCCAGAATGCGGCTCACCGGCCCGTCTGGGTCGCCGGCAGCACGCACGAGGGCGAGGAGGAACTCGTGCTCGACGCCCATCGCCAGCTGCTCGGACGGTTCCCGGACGCGCTCCTGGTCCTGGTGCCGCGGCATCCGCAGCGGTTCGATGCCGTGCGTGAGCTGCTCGCGAGGCGCGGCGAGGCGTACCTGAACAGGTCCTCCGGGGCGCCCGTGACCACGACCGTCAAAGTCCTGCTCGGCGACACCATGGGCGAGCTCATGATGTTCTACGCCGCGGCGGACGTGGCCTTCGTGGCCGGCAGCCTGGCGCCGATCGGCGGCCACAACCTGCTGGAACCTGCTTCGCTCGGCAGGCCGGTGCTGACCGGGCCGCACAATTTCAACAGCCAGGAGATCGCGGACCTGTTCATCGAGGCGGGCGCCGCCCGCGTCGTCGCCGGCACCGGCGAGCTGGCCGACGGCGTCTCGAAGCTGCTCGACGATGCGTCGCTTCGCATCCGCATGGGAGAGGCCGGCCGGGCCGTCCTGGATGCCAACCGCGGCGCCATCGACCGGCTGCTGGCGCTCGTCGATCCGCTGCTAGACTGACACGACCTCCATGAACACCAACCTGCGGCTCCCGTCCCCTTACACGCCGGCGGCGCTTTCGGCGCTGGTCGGGAAATTCGGCTCGCCGCTGTTCGTGATCGATTGCGACCTGATCCGCCGCCAGTACCGCGCGCTGGCCGCGGCACTGCCGGGCGTGGACCTGCACTACGCGCTGAAGCCGCTGCCCGACCGGACCGTGGTCAAGGTGCTGGCCAAGGAAGGTTCCTGGTTCGACCTCGCCACCAACGGCGAGGTGGACCTGGTGCGCAAGGCGGGGATCCCGCCCGAGCGCTGCATCCACACGCACCCGATCAAGCGCGATGCCGACATCCGCCACACGCTCGAGTACGGCGTGACCACCTTCGTCGCCGACAACCCGGACGAGATCGACAAGTTCGTCTCTTACCGCGATCGCGTACGGCTGCTGTTGCGGCTCTCCTTCAGGAGCCCCGAGGCGATCGTGGACCTGTCGCGCAAGTTCGGCTGCGACTCGGAGGCCGCGCTCGAGCTCGCGAAGCGCGCGGCCCGGGCCGGCATCCGGGTTGCGGGTTTCTCGTTCCACGTCGGGTCGCAGGTCGCGCGCGCCGACAAGTACGTGGAGGCGATCGAAACCTGCGCCCGGCTGATGACCGGGACCGGTCGCCGCGGGCTGGGCCCGTTCGAGGTGCTGGACATCGGCGGCGGCTTCCCGATCGACTACCTGGAGCCGGCTGCCCCGATCGATGAATTCTGCGCGCCCATCCGCGAGGCGCTCGCGCGGCTGCCGGCGACGATACGCGTCATCGCGGAACCGGGGCGCTTCATCTGCGGGCCGGCTGCGATCGGGCTGGCGACCGTCATGGGCCGCGCGAAGCGGGGTGACCGCTGGTGGTACTACCTCGACGACGGGCTGTACGGCACGTTCAGCGGCCAGCTGTACGACCACTCGCGGTTCCCGGTCGAGCCCGTGTTGCCGCACGACGGCAAGCGGGAGCATTGCGTGGTCGCGGGCCCCACCTGCGACAGCATCGACGTCGTCTCCGAGGACATCCTGCTGCCGGAGCTGGACATCGGGGACCTCGTGGTCGCACGCCAGATCGGCGCCTACACCATCGCGACCGCGACCGACTTCAACTTCTTCCCGCGCGCCCGGGTGCTGGCCGTGAACGTGGCGCGCAGCGGATAGGGGAGGACTGCATGCCCGCGGCATTCTGGCAGGCCACCGGCCTGCTGATCCTGTCGAACGTGTTCATGACCTTCGCCTGGTACGCGCACCTGAAGGAGCTGAACCACAAGCCGTGGTACCTCGCAGCCCTCGTCTCCTGGGGCATCGCGCTGGTCGAGTACCTGTTCCAGGTGCCCGGCAACCGCATCGGCTTCACGGTCATGACCTTGCCGCAGCTCAAGATCCTGCAGGAGGTGATCACGCTGCTGGTGTTCGCGCCCTTCGTCGTGTTCTACATGCGCCAGGGCCTGAAGCTCGATTACCTCTGGGCCGCGCTGTGCCTGACGGGCGCGGTGTACTTCATCTTCCGCGAGTCGTGACGACCGCCATCCATCGCCGCGTGGACGCGCTGCGCGCCGGGACCGACCCGACCTTCGTGGCGCGCCTGCGCTCGGGCTGGGCGGTCCTCGGCGAACGCCAGGTGCTGCCCGGCTACTGCCTGCTGCTGCCGGACCCGGTGGTGCCGGCGCTCAATGACCTCGCGGGCGCGGATCGTGCCGCTTTCCTGGCCGACATGGCCGCGCTCGGCGACGCGGTGCTCGCGGTGACGCATGCCGTGCGCATCAACTACGCGATCCTCGGCAACCAGGACCCGGCGCTGCACGCGCACGTCATTCCGCGCTACCACGACGAGCCGGCGCCGCAGGTGACCGCGCATCCCTGGAGCTACGACTGGAGCAAGGCGCCGGCCTTCGATACGGAGGCGCACCGCGGGCTCCGCGACGCGCTGCATGCCGCGCTTGGGGGCGGGCGATGAGCGTGAGCGACGACTTCCGCGACTTCGTCCTCGAGCAGCTCGCGCCGGCCGGGCGCGTGACTTCGCGCGGCATGTTCGGCGGCGTCGGGCTCTACCTCGACGGCCTGTTCTTCGCGCTGATCGACGACGATACCCTGTACTTCAAGACCGACGACTCGAACCGGCCACGCTTCCGGAGCGCGGGCTCACGCCCGTTCTGTCCGTATCCCGACCGGCCCGACCTGCAGATGGGATACTGGGAAGTCCCCGCCGAGGTGCTGGAGGACGCGGATGCACTCGCGCTCTGGGCGCGCGAGGCGCTCGCGGTCGCGCTGAAAGCGAGGGCCGTGCGCAGGCCGGCGCGGCCGCGCGTGAGGACCGCGACGGCAAGGAAGGCGAAATGACCGCACTCGAGCGCCTGCGGCAGGATTGGGAGCCACGATTCATCGCCTTTCTCGACGGGCATCCCGACCCGGATCCGGGGCACGGCGTCGTGCACCTGAAGCGCGTGGTCGCGACGGCGCTGCAGCTCGCGAAGGAGGAGGGCGCACGCCTGGAAGTGGTGCTGCCGGCCGCCTGGCTGCACGACTGCGTCAACGTCCCCAAGGACTCGCCGGAGCGGCCGCGCGCGTCGCGGCTCGCGGCCGAACACGCGGTGCGGTTCCTGAAGGGCGCGGGCTATGCGCAGGAGTTCCTCGACGGGATCGCGCATGCGATCGAAGCGCACAGCTGGTCCGCCGGCATCACGCCGCGCACGGTCGAGGCGAAGGTGGTGCAGGACGCGGACCGGCTGGACGCGCTGGGCGCCATCGGCACGGCGCGCGCCATCGCCGTGGGTGCGGCGCTGGGCCGGCCGCTGTACCAGCCGGAGGACCCCTTCTGCGAGCGCCGCACGCCCGATGACCGCGGCGCGTCCGTGGACCACTTCTACACCAAGCTGTTGAAGCTTGCCGATACGATGCAGACGGCAGCCGGCCGGCGCGAGGCCGCCCGGCGCACCGAGTTCATGCAGGCGTTCCTGGGGCAGCTGCGCAGGGAGATCGGTCCATGAGCCGCGGCGTCAAGGCGGCCGACGCGCTCCAGCGCCTGCGCGAAGGCAACGCGCGTTTCGCGGCGAACGTCCGGAGTCCCGGGTCGCTGCTGTCCGCCGAGCGGCGCGCGGCGCTGGCCGTCGCGCAGGAGCCGTTCGCGATCGTGCTCGGCTGCTCGGATTCGCGCGTGCCGGTCGAGATCGTCTTCGACCAGGGCCCGGGCGACCTGTTCGTGATCCGCGTCGCGGGCAACATCGTGGCGCCGTCGCTGATCGGCAGCGTGGAGTTTGCCGCGGACCGCTTCGGCACGCGGCTGGTGGTGGTGATGGGCCATTCCTCCTGCGGCGCGATCGCCGCGACGCTCGAGGAGATGCGCCGGCCATCCGCAAACCAGTCGCCCAACCTCAAGGACATCGTCGATCGCATCCGCCCGGCCGTGACCGGCATCAGCGACGAACACCAGGCGATGCACGCCAACATCCTGGCCTCGGTGCAGCAGTTGCGACATGGCTCGCGCACCATCGAAGGGCTGATCGGTCGCGATGGCCTGGTGGTCGTCGGCGCCTGGTACGAGCTGGAAACCGGCCGGGTGCGCTTCCTCGAGGAAACGCTACCGACCTAGCGCGCGGCAGAACGTCTCGGGATCGACGTTGCCGCCCGTGACCACGATCGCGGTCGTGCGCCCGGCGAGCGGCAGCTTGCCGGCGAGCACGGCGGCGAGTGCGACCGCGCCACCCGGCTCGATCACGAGCTTGAGCACGCGGAACGCGTAGGCCATGGCCGCGAACACCTCGTCGTCGCTGACGGCGACGGCGCCGGCCAGGTGGCGGCGCATGAGCGCGAAGGGAATCGCGCCGCAGGGCGAGGACATCAGCGCATCGCAGATCGTGCGCGCATCCGGCGGGTTCGTCAGCCGGCGGCCGGCGGCCAGCGAACGGCGGATGTCGTCGAAGGCCTCCGGCTCGACCGCATAGACTTCGGTCGCCCGGGACAGCGAGCGGATCGCGAGCGCAGAGCCGCTCACGAGGCCGCCGCCGCTCGCGCCGATCAGCACCTGGTCGGGCGTGGACCCGAGTTCCTCCGACTGCTGCATCAGCTCCAGCCCGCAGCTGCCCTGGCCCGCGACCACCTGCGGGTCGTCGAAAGCGGGCACCAGCGTGCCGCCGCGCTCGGCGAGCACGCGGGCGGCGACGCCTTCGCGGTCCTCCCGGTAGCGGTCGTAGAGCACGACCTCGGCGCCGAGCGCCCTGGTGTTCTCGAGCTTCAGGCGCGGCGCGTCGGCCGGCATCACGATGGTCGCGCGGATACCGAGCATCTTCGCGGCGCCGGCCACGCCCTGCGCATGGTTCCCGGAGGAGAAGGCGACCACGCCGGCCCTGCGCTCGGCCGCCGACAGCTGCGCCAGCCGGTTGTAGGCGCCGCGGATCTTGAACGAGCCATGGCGCTGCAGGGACTCGAGCTTCAACAGCACGCGCCCGCCCGTCAGCTCGTCGAGCGGCGTGCCGGCGAGCAGCGGCGTGCGCAGCGCCACGCCCGCGAGGCGCAGCGCGGCCGCCTGGACGTCGGCGAAGCCCGGCAGGGGGGCAGGTTCGGGCACGGCGTTCACGGAATGCTATCTTACTCCCCATGCAAGGCACGCTCCGGATGGCGCACCTCGTCGTCGGGGCGATCGCGGTGGCGGCGTTCCTGGTCACCGGACAGGTCATGGGGCGCCTGGACCCGCCGGTGGCCGCGATGGAATGGGCGGAGCGGCTGCTGTTCCGCTCGCGGCACATATACATCCTGGCCGCGGGGCTGGTGAACGTCGCGATCGGCGTGCATTACCGGCTTCCGGAGGGCACGGCCCGCAAGGTTGCGGCCACCGCGGGCTCGCTGCTCGTGCTCGCGAGCGCCCTGCTGCTCTTCTTCGCGTTCTTCGCGGAGCCCATGGCGGGGCACTGGCCGGGCGCGTTGAGCGCGCTCGGACTTTACGCGGTGTTCGGCGGCGTGCTTCTCTATGCGATCGCCAGCCTGCGCCGCGGCGCCAGGAGAACCCCATGAACAGCGATCCGATCTGGCTGCCGTTCTGCGCCATGGCGCTGCTGACGGCACTCGTCTGGGTGAAGCTCTACGCCGACCGGCTGGGCGAAATGCGGGCCAGGGACATCGCGCCGCAGAAGCTCGCGAGCGCGCGCGCCGCGGCGGGCCAGCTTGAAATAACCGCCGCCGCCGACAACTTCCGCAACCTGTTCGAGGTCCCGGTCCTTTTCTATGCGCTCTGCATCGCGCTCGCCGTGACCGGCGGCTCCACCCCCGCCATGGTCGCGGCCGCCTGGGCCTACGTCGGCCTGCGCGCGCTGCACAGCCTGATCCACGTCACCTACAACCGCGTGGTGCACCGGTTCCTGGTGTACGTCGCCAGCACGCTGCTGCTGTTCGCCATGTGGATCGCGTTCTTCATGAGGCTCGCCGCATGAGCGATTTCGCGGGGCAATGCCTGTGCGGCGCCGTGCGCTTCGCGGTGACGCCGCCCTCGCTGTTCTGCGCGCACTGCCATTGCCGCTGGTGCCGCGCCGCGCATGGCGCGGCATTCGTCACCTGGGTGGGCGCAGCCGAGGACCGCTTCCGCCTGCTGCCGGGCTCGGCCGAGCCGCGCTGGTTCGGGTCCTCGCAGCAGAGCCGCCGCGGGTTCTGCGGCAACTGCGGCACGACCCTGTTCTTCGCCTCCACGATCTGTCCGGGGGAGATTCACGTCGCGCGGGCGGCGTTCGCCGGCGCGATCGACCGCGAACCGAACTGCCACATCTTCTACGACCAGCGGGCCGAATGGTTCGAGGCGGGCGACGGCCTGCCGAAATACACCAGCGAGGAACCGGGCCTCGCCAAGTTCAAGGCCGTGCGGCGCTAGTGTCCAGCAGCCCGGGTAGCGAGGACACCGGTTCCGAGCACACCGGTCCGCGGCACAGGTAGGCGACGGTGGCAGCGCGCGGCGCCTTGGCCGCCAGCGCCTCCGGCAGTCCGCCGGCGTCGGACGGAATCGCCATCACCATGCGGCGCGGCGCATAGATGGCGGCCAGCGCCCGCGACCACTCGGCGAGCTGCGCCGCCTCGCCGCGGATCACGACGATCTCGACGGGATCGAGGAACTCCTCCAGCGCATTCAGCATGGCGGTGTGCGCCTGCGGGGCCCGCGCCATCGAGTCCCAGCCGCCGCGCAGCGTCGCCTCGGCCGCGTCGAGGTAGCGCGTTTCGCCGAGCAGCCAGCCGAGGCGCGCGAGCGCCGCCGCGGCGACCCCGTTGCCGCCGGGCGTGGCGTCGTCGGCGAAGCTCTTGGGCCGGTGCAGCGGCGGATCCTGCCCTGTGGCGGTGAACCAGAAGCCGCCGCGCCCGCGGTCCGCGAATTTCGCGAGCAGCGTGTCGGCGAGTTCGCGGGCGAATTCCAGGTCCGCCGGGCGGAAGCGCGACTGCAGCAGCTCGAGCAGCGCGTCGAGCAGGTACGCGTAATCGTCGAGATAGGCGGGAAAGCGCGCGCGGCCATCCTTCCAGGCGGCGTACAGCGTGCCGTCCTGCCAGCTGTTTTCGCGCAGGAAGTCCGCCGCCGCGCAGGCCGCATCGATGTGCGCCGACTGCCCCAGCGCGCGGCCGCTGATTGCGAGGCCGCGGATCATGAGCCCGTTCCAGCCGGTGAGTATCTTGTCGTCGCGGCCCGGCCGCACGCGCCGCTCGCGCGCGGCGCGGAGTCTTGCGCGGCCTGATTCGAGCAGTTCTGCCGCGCGCACGGACTGCAGCCCCAGGTCCCTGGCGACCTGCTCCAGCGGCACGAAGCAGTGCAGGTGCCAGGCGCCCTCGAAGTTCGGTTCCCGGTCGAGCCCGTAGCGGCGTGCCAGCACCTGGTATTCGTCGGCGGTCACGAGCGCTTGCACTTCGTCACGCTGCCAGGCGTAGAACTTGCCTTCGTGACCCTCGGAGTCGGCATCGAGCGCGGCGTAGAAGGCGCCGCCCGGCGCGCCCAGTTCGGAGAGCGCCCAGGCTGCGGTCGCCTCGGCGGTGCGGTGGAAGAGGGCGTCGCCGGTCGCGACCGCCGCCTGCGCATAGAGCCCGAGCAGCGCGCCGTTGTCGTAGAGCATCTTCTCGAAGTGCGGGATCATCCAGTGCCGATCGACCGAATACCGGCAGAAGCCGCCGCCGAGCTGGTCGAACAGGCCGCCCTCGGCCATGCGCGTCAGCGTCAGCGTCGCCATGTAGAGCGCCTTGAGGTCCGGGGCGGGATCCGCGGCGCTCGCCTGCCAGTTGCGCAGCAGGCGCTCGATGCCGCCGGCATGCGGGAACTTGGGCGCGCCGCCAAAGCCGCCGTATTCGCGGTCGAAACTGCGCTCCAGATCGCTCCGCGCCGCCTCGAGCGGCAGCGCGGACAGCGCGCGGTCCGGCGCGGCGGCCGGCGGCACCAGATCGGCGAACACGTCGCGCAGCGCCGCGTTCTGCCGCTTCACGTCCGCGCGCTGGTCGCGGTAGAACGCCGCCACGCGCTCGAGCAGGCCGGTGAAGGCCGGCATGCCGTAGCGCGGCTCCCTTGGAAAGTAGGTGCCGCCGAAGAACGGCGTCAGGTCGTCGGGCGCGAGGAACATCGTCAGCGGCCAGCCGCCGCCGCGCTGCGCGATGACCTGGTGCGCGAGCTGGTAGACCCGGTCGAGGTCCGGGCGCTCCTCGCGATCCACCTTGACGTTGACGAACAGGCGGTTCATGACCGCGGCGGTCGCCTCGTCCTCGAAGGACTCGTGCGCCATGACGTGGCACCAGTGGCAGGCGGAGTAGCCGATCGAGAGCAGGATCGGCCGGTCCTCGCTGCGCGCGCGGGCGATCGCCTCCTCGCCCCAGGGGTACCAGTCCACGGGATTGTCCGCGTGCTGGAGCAGATAGGGACTGGTCTCGCCGGCGAGCCGGTTTTTCGGCCGCCCGGAGGTCGTCGGATGCATGAGGACGCGGCCGCGGTCGGTTAGAATTGCGGCCACTATAGCCACGGCGCCGTGATCCCGCGAATGTCCACCCAGACCGCCACCACCGCCGTCGCCGGCGGTGAGCTGCCGCCGCTCTTGCTGAAGCCGCAGGAGGAGCGCCGCATCCAGGCCGGGCACCTGTGGGTGTTCTCCAACGAGATCAACGTCGGCACGACGCCGCTCACGGCCTTCCAGCCGGGCGACCACGTGCAGCTGCGCTCGAGCCACGACCGCTTCCTTGGCTACGCCTACGTCAATCCGCGCACGCTCATCAGCGCGCGCATCCTCGGCCGCGACCCGGACTATCCGCCCGGCAAGTCGCTGCTCGTGCACCGCTTCAAGGTGGCGCTGGCGCTGCGCGAACGCCTCCATGCCGCGCCGTTCTACCGGCTGGCCTTCGGCGAGGCGGACCTGCTGCCCGGCCTGGTGGTCGACCGCTACGGCGACGTGCTGGTCGCGCAGCTCGGCACTGCCGGCATGGAAGCGATGAAAGGGGACATCCAGGACGCGCTGGTCAAGGTGCTCGACCCCGCCGGCATGCTGTGGAAGAACGACGCCGCGATCCGCGAGCTGGAGGGGCTGGAGCGCTATGTCGAGACCGCCTTCGGCACCGTGCCGGACTACGTCGTCGTGCCCGAGGGCGGCGTGGAGTTCCGCGTGCCGCTCGCGGCGGGCCAGAAGACCGGCTGGTACTACGACCAGACCGCGAACCGCGCGATGATCGCGCGCCACGTCCGGGGGCTGCGCGTGCTGGACCTGTTCAGCTACGCCGGCAGCTTCGGGCTCCAGGCCAGGCGCGCCGGCGCGGCCGAGGTGACCTGCGTCGATTCCTCCGCGCCGGCGCTCGAGGCCGCGGCCGCGACCGCCGAGGCGAACGAACTGGACGTCGAGCTGCTGCAGGGCGACGTCTTCGACGCGCTCGAGCAGTTCGTCGCCGAGCGGCGTTGCTTCGACGTCGTGATCGTGGATCCCCCGGCCTTCATCAAGCGGCGCAAGGACCATCCCAAGGGTCTGGCGGCCTACCGCCGTCTCAACCAGCTCGCGATGCAGGCGCTGGATCGCGATGGGCTGCTGCTGTCCTGCTCCTGTTCCTATCACCTGGCGCCGGGCGAGCTGACCGACTGCGTGCAGCGTGCGGCGCGCCACCTGGGACGCTTCGCGCAGCTCATTGCAGTCGGGGCGCAATCCCCGGATCATCCGGTGCATCCGGCGATCGAGGAGACCCGTTACTTGCGCGCCTTCCTGTTCCGGGTGACCGACTCGTGCTGACCTATCCCGCCATCGATCCCGTGGCGTTCTCCATCGGCCCGGTCAAGGTGCACTGGTACGGGCTCATGTACGTGATCGGCTTCATCGCCGCCTGGTGGCTGGCGCGCAGGCGCGCGGCGGCGCCGCGCTCGACCTGGAAGCCGGTGGACGTGGACGACCTGATCTTCTTCGCCGCCATCGGCGTGATCCTCGGCGGCCGCCTCGGCTGGGTGCTGGTCTACGGCTTCGAGGGCCTGCGCGCGGACCCGCTCTCGATCCTGCGCGTCTGGGAGGGCGGCATGTCCTTCCACGGCGGCCTGGCGGGCGTGATGATCGCGGTCGCGCTGTTCGCCAGACGGCGCGGACGGCAGGTCGCCGATGTCTTCGACTTCACCGCGCCGTTGCCGGCGGTGGGTCTGTTCGCCGGGCGGATCGGCAACTTCATCAACGGCGAACTCTGGGGCGCGCCGACCGACCTGCCCTGGGGCATGCTGGTCGAGGGCGAGGTGCGCCATCCGTCGCAGCTCTACGAGGCTGCGCTCGAGGGACTCGTGCTGTTCGCGGTGGTCTGGTGGTTCACCTCGAAGCCGCGGGCGCGGCTCGCGCCCTCGGGCCTGTTCCTGACCGGTTATGCCGCATTCCGCTTCCTGGTCGAGTTCGTGCGCCTGCCGGACGCGCACATCGGCTACCTTGCCTTCGGCTGGCTGACGATGGGCCAGCTGCTGTCGCTGCCGATGCTGGCGGTGGGGCTCGCGATGCTGGCCTGGGCCGTGAAGCGGCGCCAGCCATCCGGGAACTACGCCTGATGCGCCAGTACCTCGACCTGATGCAGCTGGTGCGCGAACGCGGCGCGCGCAAGGCGGACCGCACCGGCACCGGCACGCTGGCGGTCTTCGGCCACCAGATGCGCTTCGACCTGGCCGCGGGCTTCCCGCTGGTGACCACCAAGCGCGTGCACCTGAAGTCCGTGATCGCGGAACTGCTCTGGTTCCTGCGCGGCGACACCAACGTGAAATGGCTGCACGAACAGGGCGTCACCATCTGGGACGAGTGGGCCGACGCGAATGGCGACCTCGGGCCGGTGTACGGCCGCCAGTGGCGAGCCTGGCAGGCGGCGGACGGCCGGCAGATCGACCAGATCGCGCGCGTGATCGACCAGCTCCGGCGCGACCCGGATTCGCGGCGCATCATCGTCAGCGCGTGGAACGTGGGCGAGCTCGAGAAGATGGCGCTCGCACCCTGCCATGCGTTCTTCCAGTTCCACGTCGCGGACGGCCGGCTGTCCTGCCAGGTGTACCAGCGCAGCTGCGACATCTTCCTGGGCGTGCCATTCAACATCGCCTCCTACGCGCTGCTCACCCACATCCTCGCGCAGCAGTCCGACCTCGCACTGGGCGAGCTGATCTGGACCGGCGGCGACTGCCATCTCTACCTCAACCACCTCGCACAGGCCGACGAGCAGCTGTCGCGCGAGCCGCGCCCGCTGCCGAGGCTCGCGCTGCTGCGGCGACCCGACGATATCGCGGCTTACGAGGTCGCTGACTTCCAGGTCGTCGGCTACGAGCCGCACGCGGCGATCCGCGCCCCGGTCGCGGTGTAGCCCGTCGCGTGGCCGCGGCACCGGTCGCGATCGTCGCGATGGCCGACAACGGCGTGATCGGCCGCGACGGCGGACTGCCGTGGCATTTGCCGGACGATCTGAAGCGCTTCAAGTTGCTGACCCTGGGCCATGCGCTGCTGATGGGCCGCCGCACGCAGGAGTCGATCGGCCGCGCGTTGCCGGGGCGGCGCAACTTCGTGCTGTCGCGCGATCCCGGCTGGCGCGCGCCGGGCTGCGAGACCGTCGCGAGCCCGGAAGCGGCGCTGGCGCTCGCGGACCCGTCGCAGACCCTGTTCGTGATCGGCGGCGCCGAGGTCTATCGCGCCTGCTGGCCCCTGGTCGGGCGCGTCGAGCTCACCGAGGTGCACGCGGAGGTGGCGGGCGACACGCGCCTGGAGGGATTCGACCGCCGCGCATGGCGCGAGACCTTCCGCGAAGAGCACGCCGCCGACGCGCGGCACGCGCATCCCTTCAGCTTCGTCACGCTGCTGCGGCGTTGAGCGCTTCCTCGACGATCGAGACGGCGCGCCAGCAATCCTCGTTGGAGTTGTAGAGCGGGGCAGGGGCCAGGCGGATCACGTCCGGCTCGCGCCAGTCGCAGGTGAGCCCGCGCGCGATCAGGCCGTCGAACAGGGCGCGACCGCTGCCACGGGTGCCGGCGAGCCGCACCGAGAGCTGCGCGCCGCGGCGCGCGGGGTCGCGCGGCGTCAGGATCTCGATGCGCTCACCGAGGCGCTGGTCGAGCCGGCGCTCGAGGTATGCGGTGAGCGCGCGCGAGCGCGCGGCCAGCGCCGGCATGCCGGCTTCGTCGAACAGCGGGAAGGCGGCGAGCAGGGGCACCATGCCGAGCAGCGGATGGTTGCTGACCTGCCAGCCGGCGGCTCCGCGATACGGCGTCATCGACTCGGCGAAGTCGAAGCGCGACGCGAGGTCGTTGCCCCACCAGCCCGCGAGCCGCGGCGCCGCGGCGTCGAAATGCCGCTCGTGCACGAAGGCGCCCGCGGTCGCGCCGGGCCCGCCGTTCAGGTACTTGTACGAGCACCAGGCGGCGAAATCGGCGTCCCAGTCGTGCAACGAGAGCGGTACGTTGCCCATCGCGTGCGCGAGGTCGAGCCCGGCGACGGCCCCGACGCGGTGCGCGGCGTCGATCAGGCGCGCCACGTCGAGGCGCTGGCCGGTCAGGTACTGCACGCCGGGCAGCAGCACGAGCGCGAGCCGCTCGCCCTCCCGCGCGATGGCCGCGGCGATGTCTTCCTCGCGCAGCAGCAGCTCGCCGGGGCGCGGCGCCACCTGCACCAGCGCCGCGCGGCCGTAGCCGTGCCAGTCGAGCTGCGAGGCGACCGCGTAGCGGTCGGAGGGGAACGCGCCCTGCTCGATCAGGATGCGGTGGCGGTCGCGGGTCGGGCGGTAGAAGCTCGCCATCAGCAGGTGCAGGTTGATCGTGAGCGAGTGCATCACGACCACTTCCGCGAGCCGCGCACCCGCGAGCGCGGCCGCCGTCGGCGCGAGCCGCTGGTGCAGGTTCAGCCAGTCGGCCTGCGGGTCGTGGTAGCCGAGCACGCCCAGGCGCTGCCACTCCTGCATGAACCTCGTCACCTCGTCCAGCGCGCGCCGCGGCTGCAGTCCGAGCGAGTTGCCGCAGAGGTAGGTGACGGGTCGGCCGTCCGGCGTCAGCGGAAAATGGAAGGCGCCTCGCAGCCGCGACAGCGGATCGGCGGCATCCTGCGCCCGCGCCGACTCGAGCGACGCCGCGCCGCTCATTCGAAATGAACCGGGTAGAGCAGCGGGCGCGATGGCGCGGCATCCGTGAGAAAGGGCGGGATCTGCAGGTCGAGCAGGTACCAGCCGTCGCGGATGGTGGGTGCGATCCAGGCGAGCTCCGTGATGCTGGCCTGCGGGCGGGCGGCATCCGGCGCGTGGCGCGAGCCGGGCGGCAGGCCGAAGAAGACCCGATGCGCGGTCAGCCGGCCGCCGTCGCCGGCGCGATCCGCCGACGGCAGGTCGAGGACCAGGTGCTGGACACCCCGGTCGACCAGCCATTGCGCGGCCTGCCGCGACAGGAAGGGCGCCGGCGCGGGTCCCTGGTAGCGCTGCTGCAGCCGGGTGGAAGGGTTCGGCAGGCTGCGGATCACCAGCGCCTGCGGCGCCGGCCCGGGATGCCCGGCGGCGGCCCCGGCAAGCGCCTTCGCCGTCAGCAGCAGGTCCCCGGGCGCGGGCGGCGGATCGCTGTCTTCCCCGGCCGTGGCGGCAGCAACCGGGTGCAGCGACACGAGCAATGCCAGCGAGAGCCCGCCGCGCAGGCGCTCGGTCACCGCGATGCGCTCGTCGGTGACGTGGCCGACGCACTCCGTATGCGTGCCGTTGCAGTGCGGGGCGAGGGTCAGCAGCTCGCAGTTGCAGCTGCCGCCGGCGCGGGTGTCGCCCACAAAGCCGCCGGAACGAAACGGGCGGGCGGCGGCCGAAGGGGCATCGAAGCAGGACGGCTGCGGGCCGCCGAAATCCAGCGGGATCGCGATCGAGAGGGGCTCGCCGAAATCGGCGCGCAGGCGCCGGCCCGCCAGCTCGAAACGCATGATCGTCATCGTGCCATTATATGCAGCCGACGGAACCCCTCCGGCCCGCGCGGGTCTCATAGGCGGGTTGCGCCGAGAGGAGCTTGACAGATGATGGTTCGTGCCGGAGTCCTGGCCTGCGCACTGCTGGCGGCGATGCCGGCCGTGGCGACCGACGCCGGATACGAGGAAGCCGCCGCCGCCTGGCAACGCCAGGAGGTCGACTTCGTCTACATGGGGTTTACGACGCGCTATTCCTGCGGCGGCCTGCGCAGCAAGGTCAAGCTGCTGCTGAAGCACCTGGGCGCGCGGCCCGACATCAAGATCAGCGAGCGCGGCTGCGAGTTCGGTTTCCAGCACGTCGCCGATTTCCCGCACCTCAAGGTCGCTTTCTACGTGCCCGGCATCCCGGAGGAGGGCGTGCGCGACGCCGGCGAGCCCGTGCTCGGGGTCTGGAAGCCGGTCGTGATCAAGCGCAACTCGCCGAAGGGCCTCGAGATGGGCGACTGCGAGCTGGTCGAACTGTTCCGCGACCGCATCCTGCCGAAGTTCCAGACCCGCAAGATGCAGGGTGACGTCAACTGCATTCCGCACCAGCTGGTCGGCAACCGGATCGACCTGCGCTTCGAGGTCCTGGTGGGCGTGCAGGACGTCGCCGCGGCGGCCCAGGCGCAGAACCAGTAGTCAGCGCGGCGGCCGCAGGCTGCCCTTGCAGGGCAGGAACACCGGTTCGACTTTGCCGCCGTCGAGGCGCGCCGCAGCCAGCGACCCTCCCCAGACACAGCCGGTGTCGAGGCACAGCAGGCCGGGTTCCGAGAGGAAGCCGAGCGCCGACCAGTGTCCGAATACCAGCGCGTCCTGGCGCGTGCGGCGCGCGGGATGGCGGAACCAGGGCATCGCGCCGGCCGGCGCCTCCGCCAGCGGCCCCTTCAGCCGCAGCAACAGGCGCCCATCGGCGTCGACGAACCGCAGGCGCGTGAGACAGTTGACGGCGAAGCGCAGGCGCTCGGCGCCTGCGAGCGCGGGCGACCAGGCGTCGGGCTGGTCGCCGTACATCCGGGACAGCAGCGCCGCCGGGTCGTCGCGCAACGCGGCCTCGACCGCGCGCGCCGCCGACTCGGCCTCCGCCAGCGACCACTGCGGCGGCAGCCCGGCATGGATCAGGGTCCAGCCAAGGCCGGCGTCGCGGTGCAGGAGCGGGCGCCCGGCCAGCCAGGCCAGCAGTTCCGCCGCATCCGGCGCATCGAGCACGGCCTGCAGTCCGGGCTCGCGCCGGTGCACGCCCGCGGGCGCCAGCGCCATCGCCAGCAGGTGCAGGTCATGGTTGCCGAGCACGGCCGTGACGCAGGCGCCGAGCGCACGGACCTCGCGCAGCACGCCGAGGGAATCCGGGCCGCGATTGACGAGGTCTCCCGTGAGCCACAGTGCGTCGCGCGCCGGGTCGAACCGGAGCCGCTCGAGCAGCGCCACGAATTCGGCGTGGCAGCCCTGCAGGTCGCCGACCGCATAGACGGCCAACGTGGATTCCTAGTGGATCGTGCCCGGTATCGCGAGCGTGAATGGCGCGATCGGCGCGTCGAAGCGCACGCCGTCGTCCGCGAGCATCTGGTACGAGCCCTGCATCGCGCCGACCGGCGTCTCCAGCACTGCGCCGCTGGTGTAGCGGAATCCCTGGCCCGGCATCAGGTGCGGTTGCTCGCCGACCACGCCCTCGCCACGCACTTCCTGGACCTTGCCATTGGCGTCGGTGATCACCCAGTGCCGGGTCAGGAGCTTGGCCGGCACCGCGCCGCGGTTGCGGATCGTGATCGTGTAGGCGAACACGAAGCGCCGCTCCTCGGGGTCCGACTGGTCCTCGAGGTAGCGCGTGTCCACGTCCACGGTGATCCGGTGCGGGTCCGGCTCGCTCATGCCGGCGGCCTCGCGATGCGCACCGCGAGCACGTCGCAGGGCGCGGCGTGCAGCACCGTGTCCTCGGTGAAATTCACGAGGATCGACGGACCCCGGCGCTCGCGGCTGCCGAGCACGATGAGGTCGGCCTGCTGTTCCTGCGCGGCGCGCACGATCTCGGCCTTGACGTTGCCGGCCGCGACCTCGCGCCGGGCGGCGCCGATGCCGAGCCGGTCGCAGAGCTGCGCCAGCTGCAGCTTCGCGCGCTGCACCAGTTCCTCCTCGATCTGCACCGCCGGCAGGAGCGTCTCGCCCATCGGCTCGACCGGCACGTACTCCACCACGTGCAGCACGGCGAGCTCCGCGCCCAGCAGCGACGCCAGGTCGCGCGCGCGCGCGCCGATCTGCTCGCTGTGCTCGCCGAGGTCCACGACCAGCAGGACCCTGCGGTAAATGCCCATGCTCATATTATAGGCTGGACGCCGCCGGCTGCCCGGCGAGCCGCGCGAACTCCTCCGGCGACAGCGTCTCGGGACGGCGGCCGGCATCGATGCCGGCCGCCTCGAATGCGCCTGCGTCCAGCAGGCCCCGCAGCGAATTGCGCAGCGTCTTGCGGCGCATCTGGAAGGCCGCCGCCACGAGGCGCGCGAATCGCGCGGAGTCGCCGAGCGGGAATGGCGGATGTTCGTGCGGCACCAGGCGCACGACGGCCGAATCCACCGCCGGCGGCGGCTGGAAGGCACCGCGCCCGACGCGGAACAGGGATTGGGCGCGGCAGGCTGCCGCGAGCATGACGGTCAGCCGCCCGTACTCCTTGCCGCCGGGCCTGGCGACGATCCGGTCGACGACTTCCTTCTGCAGCATGAAATGCATGTCGGCGATGGCCGCGCGCGCCTCGAGCAGGTGAAACAGCAGCGGCGTCGAGATGTTGTAGGGCAGGTTGCCGCACAGGCGCAGCCGCGGCCCGCCGGCCTGCAGCGCGCAGAAGTCGAACTCGAGCGCGTCAGCCTCGTGCACCAGCAGTTCGCCCGCACCGGCGGCGCGGCGCGGCAGGTCCCGGGCGAGGTCGCGGTCGATCTCGATCACGTCGAGCCGCCCGCAGCGCGCGAGCAGGGGCAGCGTCAGCGCGCCGGTCCCGGGCCCGATCTCGACGACGCGCTCGCCCGGCTGCGGGTCGATCGCCGCGACGATGCGCGCGATCACGCCCGGGTCGTGCAGGAAATGCTGGCCGAAGCGCTTGCGTGGGTGAATCAGGGATTTTCCAGCCGCTGCGCCAGCGCGATCGCCTCGAACAGGCTGCCGGGATCGGCCCGGCCGGTGCCCGCGAGATCGAGCGCGGTGCCGTGGTCCACCGAGGTGCGCAGGATCGGCAGCCCGAGCGTGACATTCACCGCGCGGCCGAAGCCCGCATGCTTGATCACGGGCAGGCCCTGGTCGTGGTACATGGCGAGCACGGCGTCGCAGCCTGCGAGCGAGGCCGGCGTGAATGCCGTGTCCGCGGGAACCGGACCCGTGGCGGCAATGCCGCGCGCGCGGGCGCCGGCGACCGCGGGCGCGATGACCTCGATTTCCTCGCGGCCGAGGTGCCCGGACTCGCCCGCGTGCGGGTTGAGGCCGCAGACCAGGAGACGCGGCGCGGCGATCCGGAAGGCGTCGCGCAGGCCCGCGTGCAGCACGTCGAGCGTGGCCGCGAGCGATTCCCGGGTGATCGCGCCCGGAACCGCGGCCAGCGGCAGGTGCGTGGTCGCGAGCGCCACGCGCAGCGGCCCGGCCACCAGCAGCATCACCGGGTGGGCGGCGCCGGTACGCGCGGCGAGGTACTCGGTGTGCCCGGTGAATGCGATGCCGGCGTCGTTGATCGCCGACTTCTGCAACGGCGCGGTGACCATCGCGGCGAAACTTCCGTCGCGGCAGCCGTCGGCAGCCGCGTCGAGCTGGGCCAGCACGTAGCGGGCGTTGGCCGGATCGGGGCGGCCGGCGACCACGGGGCTGGCGAGGGGCACCGGCAGCACCGGCATCGTTCCCGCGCGATGCGGGACGGGCGCCGGGCCGGCGCGCCATTCGCCGATGGCGAGCGCGACGCCCAGCGCCCGGGCACGGGCCGCAAACAGCGCCGGGTCGCCCGCGAACACGAGCTCGCAGGGCCGGTCCGGGAGGGCGGCGGCGATGGCGAGGTCGGGGCCGATGCCGGCCGGCTCGCCGCTCGTGACGACGAGGCGCTTCGCGTTCAGCGGCTGCGGATCTCGACGTAGGCTTCGTCGCGCAGTCTTCGCAGCCACAGCTCGGTCTCCTCGTCGACCTTGCCCTCGCGCAGCGCGGTCAGCACGCGCTGGCGGCGCACCTCCTCGCTCTGGTCGTGCGTGCGCTTGCCGAGCATCTGCACGATGTGCCAGCCGAACTGCGTGCGGAACGGCTCGCTGATCTCGTTCTCGCCGAGCCCGGCCAGCACTTCCTCGAACTGCGGGTCGAAGGTGCCGGGAGAAGTCCAGCCCAGGTCGCCGCCGCGCGTGGCGGAGCCCGGGTCCTCCGAGGTCACGCTCGCGAGCGCCTCGAAGTCCTCGCCGGCCAGGATGCGGTCGCGGATCGCAGCCAGGCGCTGGCGCGTGGTGGCGTCGTCCTGCACCTCGTTCGGCCGCATCAGGATGTGGCGCGAGTGGATCTGCTCGACCAGCATCGGTCCGCTGTCCCCGCCGCGCGTCTCGTCGAGCCGCACGATGTGGAAGCCGGTCGGCGTGCGCGCCGGCTCGCTGACGTCGCCCGGCTGCATCTTCACGATCATCTCGGCGATGAACTGCGGGAGCTGGCCCATGCGGCGCCAGCCCAGCTTGCCGCGCTCGAGCGCGGACTGCGCGTTCGAGTAGGCGAGCGCGAGCTGGCCGAAGTCCTCGCCGGAGCGGGCGCGCGCATGGATGTCGCGGGCGAGCAGCTCCACCTTGTCGATCTGGTCGGCGGTGGCCGATTCCGGCAGCGAGAGCAGGATGTGCGAGACGTCGTATTCGGTGTTCTCGTCCGCCTGGCCCGCCTGGCGCTCGAGCGCCGCGTCGAGCTCGCGCGGCGAGACGTGGATGCGCGGGAACACGTCGCGCTGGCGCAGCAGCGACAGGGTGATCTCGCGGCGCATTTCCTCGCGGTAGGTGGCGTAGTCGATGCCCTGGGCCTCGAGCGCGACCGGCATCTGCTCGAAGGGAATGCCGTTCCGGCGCGCCACGTCGCGCAGCGCCTCGTTCAGCATCTCGTCCGACACCTGGACGCCGAGCCGCTGCGCGCGCTGGATCTGGATCTCCTGCAGCACCAGCCGCTCGAGCACCTGCTGGCGGATGACGTCGGCGGAAGGCAACTGTGTCCCCTGATCGCGCAGGCGGCCCATGATCAGCCGGGACTGGTTGTCGAGCTGGCTCTGCAGCACGACGCCCTCGTTGACGATCGCGACCACCCGGTCGAGCGGCACGCCGGTCGTCGACAGCTCGCGGGTCTGCGCGAGCGCCGCGGCGGGCAACGCGAGTGCGGTCAGGGCGATCAGCAGTCGTCTCATGGCGGGTCCCGTTCAGGGCAGGGCGGCGGAGCCGGGGGAGTATCCACGAATGCTCCGCTGCAGGAAAGTGTCATCCCGGGTTCCGACCGAGGACAGGCCCTTGAGTTCCAGTTCGAGCATCACCGAGGTGTCTTCCTCGCCGGTGCGGTTGGAGATGTAGCGCCGCGCAACCAGCCGGAAGCGCCAGCAGCAGCTGCCATATTCGAGGCCGACGAAGCGGTCGATCGAATCGCTCTCCTTGACCGAGTACACCTGGCGCGCGAATGCCTGCCAGCGGGGCGACAGCCGCCAGGCGGCCGACGCGTCCCATTGCTCCAGCAGGCCTTCGCGGTAGCGGTAGCCGAGGTTCACGACCGAGTCAGGGCGTGGCCGGTATTGCACGCCTGCCTGGCCGAGGATCGTGTTCGACTCGTCGTCGTCCCACTCCATCGCGAACCGGGCGCTCCAGTGGCGCCAGCCGGTCAACTCGATCTCGCCGACCATGTTGGACGAGTCCCTGGCGGCGGGCAGTTCGCCCGGCAGCGTGACCCGGGGGCGCTCGAGGAAGAAGCGCTGGCCGATGGTCGCGGTCAGGAACTGCTGTCCGGTGTCGCCGTGGACGAAGCGCGTGGTGATGCCGGCGGCAAGCTCGTTGGCATCGCCGAGCCGGTCGGCGCCGACGTAGCGGTTGGTGCGGAACAGCTGCACCAGGTTGAGGTCGGGCAGTGCCGTATCGAAGACCGGCAGGTCCGACTGGTCGCGGAACGGGATCCAGGTGTAGCGCAGCCTCGGCTCGAGCGTCTGCATCATGCCGCCCGGCCGGCCCGCCTCGCGCTCGAACACGAGACCCGCGTCCAGCGAGAGGATTGGCGCCTCGCGGTCCGGCGCATCGTCCTCGCCGGGCGCGGTGTCCTCGAGGCGGTAACCCGTCATGCGCCAGGCAGCGCTCGGTTCCAGGTGCCATCCCGGCCCGCCCATCGTCCAGGCCAGCCGCGGCGCGAAGTCGAGGCGCAGGCCGGTGACGCCGACGTCGCGCTCGAACCAGACGGCTTCGGAGTCGAGCGAGGCCGAGACGCCAGCGGTGCCCAGCGGCCAACGGCCGGTGAAAGCGAGCTGCGGCAGCCGCGAATACGGACGCGACGCCGGGTCCACGCTGCGGTCGATGGTCTGGAAATCCTGCACGCGGCCGTCGAGTCGCCAGCCGGTTCCGAGCCAGGACAGGCGCAGGAAGCGGTCGAGGTAGGTGATGCTGGTGCCGTCCGGTCCCAGCCCGAAGTCCTCGAAGTAGAGGCCGTCGCTGGCGTCCGAGAAGTCCGCGTCGAAGCGCAGCCGGTCGGTGAAGTCGGTGCGGTGCACCAGCGCGCTCAGCCGCCGGTCGCGGCTCGCGACGTTGTCGCTCGGCAGGAAGCGGTTGCCGATCTCGCCGCGGCTGCGCCCGGTCAGGTAGCGGAACTCCGCATCGAGTCCGGCACCGCGCCGCGACAGCAGGAACGGCGTCAGTTTCAGGTCGTAGTTGGGCGCGAGGTTGAAGTAATACGGCACCCCGACCTCGAAGCCACCCTTGTCCGAGTTGCCGAACGACGGGAACAGGAAGCCGGACTTGCGCGCGTCGCCGACCGGAAAGGAGATGACCGGCGCATACAGGATCGGCACGCCCTTGAGGGTCACGCGCACATTGCGGCCGCGGCCCTGCTGTGCGCGCTGGTCGATGTCGACGGACGAGGCGCGCAGGAACCAGTCGCCATTGCCGGCCGGGCAGGTGGTGAAGCGGACCTCGTCGAGCGCGAGGTCGCCGGTCGCCGCCATCTCGAGCTCGCTCGCGGTGCCGCGCGCCGGGCGCAGCGGCAGTTCGAACTCGGCGCCGGTGAAATGGCCGCCGCCGCCGGCAGCCCAGGAGCCGCTCGAGCCCTTGAGCCGCAGCTCGGGCGTGCGGAACTCGACGGCGCCGTCGACTTCGAAGCGCTGCTCCGAGGCATCGAAGGTCGCGGTCTCAGCCGTCAGCGTGCGGTCGCCCTGGCGCACCGTGACGCCGCCGGTGAGCGTGGCGTCGCCCTCGCGCGCGACTTCCGCCGCGCCGCTCGTGACCCGGATCGGAAGGTCATCGGCCGCAAGCCTCACGCCGCCGTCCTGGCTGGTCTCCGGCACCACCGCGTCGGGCGCGGGCCAGGGGCATTCCTCGGCCGCGGCGGGCGCGAGCAGGTGGGCGAAGGCGAGCGAGGCGATGATGCGGCGGGAAAACACGGTAGCGCGCAAGTCTATAATGCGAGCCCCCCGGCCGTCGCCTGCGCATGACCCCGAACCCTCACGCCGACCTGCGATTGCAGAGCCTCGAACGCTGGATCGCGGGCCTGCCTGGCGCGCCGGTGCAGCGCATCCTGCCCGCCTCGGCGGACGCGAGCTTCCGCCGCTACTTCCGCGTGTTCCGCGAGGGCGGCGCCACGCAGGTCGCGATGGACGCGCCGCCCGAACGCGAGGGGCTGCATGCCTGGCTGCAGGTGGCCCGCATCCTGGCCGCTGCGGGCGTGCACGTGCCCGAGGTCATCGCGGCGGACGCCGACCAGGGATTCGTGCTGATCGGGGACCTCGGCCGCCAGCACTACCTCGAGGCGCTGGGCGCGGGCGCGGACCCGGAGCCGCTGTACCAGGACGCCATCGCCACGATCGTGCGCATGCAGGCCGCGGGCACGGCGGCGGCGGCCGGATTGCCGCCCTATGACCGCGACCTCCTGATGCGGGAGATGGAACTGTTCCCGGAGTGGTTCCTCGGCCGTCACCTGGGACTCGCGCCCGCACCGGAGGAGCGCCGCGCGATCGCGGATGCATTCGACTGGCTCTGCGATCAGGCGCTGGCGCAGCCCGTGGTGCTCGTGCACCGCGACTATCACTCGCGCAACCTGCTGGTGCGGCCACAGGGCAATCCGGGCGTCGTCGACTTCCAGGACGCGGTGCTCGGTCCGGTCAGCTACGACCTGGTGTCGCTGCTGAAGGACTGCTACGTCGTCTGGCCGCGGGCGCGCGTGCTGGCCTGGCTCGACCGCTATCGCGAACTCGCCGCCGCGGCGGGCATCGACGCGGGCGCGAGCCGCGCGCAGTTCCTGCAATGGTTCGACCGCATGGGCCTGCAGCGCCACATCAAGGTGCTCGGCATCTTCGCGCGCCTGTGGCACCGCGACGGCAAGCCGGGGTACCTCGGCGACTTGCCGCGCGTGCTCGATTACGCGCTGGAAGCGACCGCGGCCGAGCCGGCGCTCGCCGGCCTCGATGCCTACCTGCGCCGGCAGGTGGCGCCCGCGTTCGCGGCTGCGGCGCGCCGTGCGGGGACCGCGCGTTGAAGGCGATGATCCTCGCGGCCGGGCGCGGCGAGCGCATGCGGCCGCTGACGCTGGCCCGGCCCAAGCCGCTGCTCGAGGCGGGTGGGCACCGCCTCATCGAGTACCACCTGGCCGCACTGGCGAAACTCGGGATCGCCGAGGTCGTGGTGAACCTCTCGTGGCTGGGTGCGCAGATCCGCGAGGCGCTCGGCGACGGGCGGCGCGCGGGCGTCGCGATCCATTACAGCGACGAGGGTCCGGAGCCGCTCGGCACCGGCGGCGGGCTGTTCAAGGCGCTGCCGTACTTCGGTGACGAGCCGTTCCTGGTCGTCAACGGCGACGTGTGGAGCGATTTCGACTTCGCGATGCTGAGGCGTCCCGCGGGTTCGCTCGCCCACCTCGTGCTGGTCGAGAATCCGCCGCATCACCCGGGCGGCGACTACAGCCTCGACGCCAGCGGCAGCATCCAGCCGCTGCCGAACCGGTTGACCTACGCGGGCATCTCGGTGCTCGACCCGCAGCTCTTCGCCGGCTGCACGGCCGGCGATTTTCCGCTCAAGCCGCTGCTCGATCGCGCGCTGCAGGCGGGCAGGCTCAGCGGCCAGCGCCACCACGGCGCCTGGACCGACGTCGGCACGCCGGCACGCCTGGCTGCGCTCGATGCCGAGCTGCGGCTCGGCCGCCTCAGGCACCCGGTGCTGTCCTCGCCGGTCGGCTAGAATGGCGGCGATTTGCCCATGCCGGTATTGTCCAAGTGACTGATTTCAAAGGCATCAAGCTACAGGTCGAGCGTCCGCGGCCGGCCAGCGGCGACAAGTACGTGACGCCCCAGGGCTTCACGGCGATCCGCGACGGCATCAAGCGGCAGGCAGCGGCCGAGCCGTTCCGGCCCGGCGCCAAGCCACGCTGGCTGCGCGCGCCGATGCCGGCGGGAGCGCGCTTCGACGACGTGCGCCGCACGGTGCGCGAGCATCGACTGGCGACGGTCTGCGAGGAGGCGCACTGCCCGAACATCGGCGAATGCTGGAACGCGGGCACGGCGACGCTGATGCTGATGGGGTCGGTGTGCACGCGCGCCTGCCGCTTCTGCGCGGTCGACACCGGCAACCCGCGCGGCTGGCTCGATCCCGAGGAACCGGCGAATGCGGCGCGCACCGTGGCGCTGATGGGCCTCGCTTACGTCGTGCTGACGTCGGTGAACCGCGATGATCTTGCCGATGGCGGCGCCGGCCACTTCGCCGCCTGCGTGCGCGCGATCAAGACCGCATCGCCGCGCACCGCGGTCGAAGCGCTCACGCCCGATTTCCAGGGCGTGACGGCCGACGTCGAGACGGTCGTGGACTCGGGCCTCGAGGTGTTCGCGCAGAACGTCGAGACGGTGGAGCGGCTCACGCACCCGGTGCGCGACCCGCGCGCGGGCTATCGCCAGACGCTCGACGTGCTCGCCCACGCCAAGCGCCACCGTCCGGAGGTGCTCACCAAGACCAGCCTCATGCTCGGGCTCGGCGAGACTGAAGCGGAACTGCTCGCGACCATGGACGACCTGCGTGCGGCCGGCTGTGACCTGCTCACGCTCGGCCAGTACCTGCGTCCGACGATGAATCACCTGCCGGTCGAACGCTACGTGACGCCCGGGGAATTCGCCCGCTACCGCGCGGAGGCGCTCGCCCGGGGCTTCCGCGAATGCGTCTCCGGGCCGATGGTGCGATCGAGCTACCGCGCCGAGCGCGCGTTCGCCGGCGACAACTGCGGGCTGGCCTGATGCATCCCTTCCCGCACCAGTACCGAGTGCGCCTGCGGGCAACGCCGGACGCGCCGCTCGAACTCACCGGCGAGGGCCTGCCCGCGATCGCGTCGCTGCCGCCGCCGCAATTCGGCGGCCCGGGCGGCTACTGGTCGCCGGAGACCATGCTGATCGCCGCGGTCGGCGACTGCGTGCTGCTGACCTTCCGCGCCATCGCGAGGGCGTCGAAATTCGAGTGGCGCGAGGCGACCGCGGACGTGGAAGGCCTGCTCGAGCGATTCGAGGGCAACAGCCGCTTCACGCAGATCCACACGCGCATCCGCCTGGTGGTGCCACCGGGCACCGATGCGAACCGCGCGCGGCTTCTGGTGGAGAAAGCCGAAAAGGGCTGCCTGATCTCGAACTCGCTGACCGCCGCGCGGCATCTCGAGTGCGAGGTCGTCGAGGCCGCATGAGCGCGCTGTTGCGCTGGCTCGGCCGCGCCGGCTACGAGCCGACCTGGCGCGCGATGCAGTCCTTCACCGACGCGCGCGGCGCGGCGACGCCCGACGAGGTCTGGTTCCTGGAGCACGACCGCGTCTTCACCCAGGGACTGAATGGCCGCGCCGAGCACGTGCTGGCGCCCGGCGACATCCCGGTGGTCGGCATCGACCGTGGCGGGCAGGTGACCTATCACGGCCCCGGGCAGCTGGTGGTCTACCCGCTGGTCGACCTGCGCCGGGCCGGGATCGGCGTGCGCGATCTCGTCGTCGCACTCGAAAATGCGGTGATCGCGCTGGCTGCGGCCCACGGCATCGAGGCCTCGGGACGCCGCGACGCGCCCGGCGTCTACGTGCGCGGGCGCAAGCTGGCGAGCATCGGGCTGCGCATCCGCCGCGGCTGCAGCTACCACGGCCTTGCGCTCAACGTGGACATGGATCTCGAGCCGTTCTCGCGCATCAACCCCTGTGGCATGGCGGGCCTCGCCATGACGCAATTGAGGGACCTGGGAGCGGCGCTCGACCTGCCGTCCGCGGCCGCCGCACTCGCGCCGCAGCTCTGCGGCGCGCTCGGCATTGCGTGGAACGGCTGCTGGCTCGCCGCGCAGGATGCCGCGGCGCCGCCTCAGAGCGCGACCAGCACGACCCCGCTGGCCGTCAGGTCCCGGTAGATCGCATCCAGCTGCGCGCGGCTCTCGGCGCGTATCGTGTAGGTCAGCGCGAGGAAGCGGCCCGCGCGGCTGGTGCGTTCCGTGATCCGCCCGGGCTCGAGCGGCCCGGCATGGCGCTCGACGATGGCGAGGGTCAGCGTCCGGAACGATTCCGAGTCCCGGCCCATGACCTTGATCGGGAAGTCGGCCGGAAACCGGAACAGCTCGTCGGACGCGCTCATGCGGGCAACGCGGTCGAGAATTCCTGTCGCGTGGCGAGAAAGTCCGCATGGATGCGCCGGAACACGGGACCGGGGCGGCCATCGCCGACCGGCCGGCCGTCGAGCTGCGTGACCGCGCGGATGCCGCCGCCGGCCGAGGCGATGATGATCTCATCCGCGCCGCGCAGCTCGGCCTCGCTGACCGGGCGCCGCTCGACGTCGATGCCCGCGCGCGCGGCCAGCTCGTGCAGCACGCCGCGGGTCGTGCCTGGCAGGATCGCATGCGTCTGCGGCGGCGTGACGATGCGCCCGCCCTTGACGACGTGCGCGCTGCTCGAGCTGCCCTCGGTCAGCCAGCCGCCGCGCAGCAGGATCGATTCCGTGGCGCCGGCGTCGGCCGCCTGCCAGCGGTGCAGGATGTTGCCGAGCAGGGACGTCGTCTTGATGTCGCAGCGCGCCCAGCGCAGGTCCTCGCCGGTCACCGCCTGGGTGCCATTCTCGATGATGCCCGCGGGCTGGACCGGCAGCGGCGAGACGCAGGCGAAGACGGTCGGCGGCGTGTCCGCCCGCGGCACGTGGTTGCGGTCGGCTTCGGCGCCGCGCGTGACCTGCACGTAGAGCAGCAGGTCACCGCCGCCATTGCCGTGCACCAGCTTGCCGAAGGCCGCGAGCCAGCCCGCGCGGTCCTGCACCGGCGCCATGCGGATTTCGCGCAGGCTGCGGTCGAGCCGCTCGAGGTGCGCGTCGAGCCGGTAGGCGCCCCCGCCGTAGACCGGCAACACTTCGTAGACGCCGTCCCCGAACAGGAAGCCGCGGTCGAGCGGCGAGATGTGCGCCTCCGCCAGCGGCAGCAGGCGACCATTCAGCCAGACCAGCGGCAGCGGCACGGGCCGGTTCCTCAGGCGAACCAGGACAGGATCGTGTCCCAGATCCGGCGGAAGATGTTGCCGCGCGGAACCTCGGCGAGCGGCGAGAGCGGCGCCTCGGCGACCACCTTGCCGTCCACCAGCGCGCGCACCACGCCGGTGCGGTCCGACACCGAGAGCGGCGCGAAGACCTTGGGGGCGAGCTCGACCGAGAGCGTGGCCCTCTCTGCCTGCCCGCGCGGCAGCGTGACCCAGAGGTCCTCGGCGACGCCGACGGCGGCGCGGCCCCGGCGCGCCTTGTAGATGCGCTGTTCGGCAAGCGCCTCGCCCGCGGCCTTGAGGCGCCGGGTTTCGAAGAAGGAGAAGCCGTAGTTGAGCAGCGCCAGGCTCGCGTCCTCGCGCGCCTTCATGCTGTCGGTGCCCATCACGACCGCGACCAGGCGCATGCCGTCGCGCTTGGCCGAGGACACCAGGCAGTAGCCGGCGGCCTCGGTCATCCCGGTCTTGACGCCGTCCACGCTGGGGTCGCGGGCCAGCAGCCCGTTGCGGTTGGGCTGGGTGATCTTGTTCCAGGTGAACTCGCGCTGCGAGTACCAGCGGTAGTAATCCGGGAACTCGCGGATGATCGCGCGCGTCAGGCGCGCGATGTCCGCGACCGTCATGCGGTGCTCGGGACCGGGCAGGCCGGTCGAGTTCTCGAAATGGCTGGCGCGCATGCCGAGCCGCTCGGCGTACTGGTTCATCAGCGAGGCGAAGGTCTCCTCGGTGCCCGCAACCGCCTCAGCCAGCGCGATGGTCGCGTCGTTGCCGCTCTGCACGATCATGCCCTGGATCAGCACCTCGACCGGCACACGCGTGCCGACCTCCACGAAAGTGCGCGAGCCCTCGGACTTCCAGGCGCGCTCGCTGATGGGCACCGGCGTGTCGAGCTTCAGCTTGCCCTCCTGCAGCGAATGGAACACGGCGTAGGCCGTCATCAGCTTGGTGAGGCTCGCGGGCTCGACCCGCGAATCGGCGTCGCGGCTCGCGAGCACGGCGCCACTGTCCTGGTCCACCAGGATCCAGGCGGTGGCCGGCAGCGTGGGCGGCGGCGGCACCGGCGGCGTTTCGGCGCGCGCGGCGGCGGCCAGGCAGGTCAGCAGGATGGCGGACAGCAATCGCATGAACACCTCTTCATTCCAGTGCCAGACGCGGGGAATCGACGCCGGCCGCGCGCAGGCGTTCGGTCAGCCGGTCGAACTCATCGACGCTGCCGACCGGGCCGGCGCGCACCCGGAACAGGCGCCGGCCGTCCACGCGCGCCTCGGCGACCGCGACGCCCGCGATGCCGGCCGCACGCAGGCGACCGGCGAGCCGCTCGGCGTTGTCCTGCTCGGCGAAGGCGCCGGCCTGGGCGTAGAACTGCGGGGCGGGGGCGGTCGGCCGCGCCGGCGGCGCGCCGGAGGCCAGGCTCCTCACTTCGACCAGCGCAGTGCCGTCGCCGATCATGCCGAGTTGCTCGGCCGCCGCGCGCGACAGGTCGATGATGCGGTTTTTCGCGAACGGTCCGCGGTCGTTCAGGCGCACGTCCACGTTGCGCCCGTTCTGCAGGTTGGTGACGCGCACCCAGGTGGGCAGCGGCAGCGTCGGGTGCGCGCCGGTCATCGCGTGCATGTCGTAGCGCTCACCGGTCGCCGTGCGCTTGCCGTGGAAATCCGGGCCGTACCAGGATGCGACGCCCTGCTCGACATAGCCGGCGGCGCTCTCGAGCACCACGTAGCGGCGTCCGGCGACCTCGTAGAACGGGGGATTGCCGTGACTCGCCCGCGGCTCGTCGCGCGGGCCCGCGCCCGCGGCGTCCGGGCGCAGCGGCTGCGAGCCGCAGGCCGCGAGCGCCCCGAGCGCGAACAGCAGCAGGGGCGGGGGCAGGGCGCGTGTCATGGCGCCGCTGGCAGCAGCGATTCGATGCGCCGGCCCAGGTCGTGCACCGCGAGCGCATACAGCACGCTGCGGTTATAGCGCGTGATCACGCCGAAATTGTGGAAGCCGGCGCGCAGCTCGGGCGCGGACTCGCCGTCCACGCGCACGAACAGGGCGGGGGCCGAGCCGGGAAGCGTCGTCTCGAAGCGCAACCCCGCGTCGCGCAGCGCCTGCACCGTGGAATCGGGCGCGAGCCTGCCCGGCGTGAGCCCGTCCGCGCGCGGGAACCAGAGCGCGGCGGACTCGACCACCGGCTCGTCGCGGCGCCAGCCGTGCTCCGCGAGGTAGTTGGCCACGCTCGCAATGACGTCGTCCCAGCTGCCCCAGAGGTCGCGGCGGTCGTCGCCGTCGCCGTCCACGGCGTAGGCGCGGTAACTGCGCGGCATGAACTGGGCGGAGCCCATGGCGCCCGCATAGGAGCCCTGCACGGTTGACACGTCCACCTGCTCCTCGCGCACCAGCAGCAGGAACTGCTCCAGCTCGGCGCGGAAGTAGGCGCTGCGCGGCGGGTAGTCGAAGGCGAGCGTGGCGAGCGCGTCCAGCACCCGGAAGCGGCCGGTGATGCGCCCGAAAAAGGTCTCGCAGCCGAGGATGCCGACGATCACGTGCTGGGCGACGCCGGTCTCGCGGGCGGCCGCGGCCAGGCGCGCGCGGTGCTCGATCCAGAACTCGACCCCGGCGGCGATGCGCTCCGGCGTCAGGAAGTGCCGGCGATACTGGTGCCAGGGCATCACCGCTTCGGCCGGTCGGCTCATCAGCTCGATGATGCGCGGCTGGCTCTGGGCATCCGCGATGACGCGGTCGAGCCAGGCGGCGTCGAAGTCGTGCTTGCGCCGCATCTCGGCGACGAAGGCGCGCACGTCCTCGCGGTCGCCGTCGAGCGCGAGGGCCGGCGCGGCGCTGAGCGCCAGCGCGCAGGCGAACCATCGCAGCGTCCCTGTCGCGGCCATGCGGGAGGTGATCAGGATTGCCTCAACCCACGAGTTTGCGGCTGGAGTACAGCGACATCAGGATACCGAACCCCGCCATCAGCGTCACGAACGACGTGCCGCCGTAGCTGACGAGCGGCAGCGGCACGCCGACGACCGGCAGCAGGCCCGTGACCATGCCGGCGTTCACGAATGCGTAGACGAAGAACGTCAGCGCGATGCTGCCCGCGAGCAGGCGCGCGAAGGCGTCGCGGCACTGGGTCGCCATGTACAGGCCGCGCGCCACGATGAAGAGGTAGCCCGCCAGCAGCGCCACCAGCCCGAGCAGGCCGAGTTCCTCGCCGATCACGGCGAAGATGAAGTCGGTCGAACGCTCGGGCAGGAACTCGAGCTGGGCCTGCGTGCCGTTGGTCCAGCCCTTGCCGAACACGCCGCCGGAGCCGATGGCGATCTGCGACTGGATGATGTGGTAGCCGGCGCCGAGCGCGTCGCTCTGCGGGTCGAGCAGGGTGAGCACGCGCTGGCGCTGGTAGTCGTGCAGGAAGTGCCACAGCACCGGCACCGCGGCGCCGAGCACGGCCACGCCCCCGAGGATGAAGGCCCAGGACAATCCCGCCATCACCAGCACGATCAGCCCGGCCGCGGCGACCAGCAGCGCCGTGCCGAGGTCCGGCTGCTCGGCGATCAGCAGCACCGGCACCACGATGATGGCGAGCACGGCCGAGACCGCGCCGGCCGACGGCGGCAGCGGCCGCTGGTACAGGTACCAGGCGCACATCATGGGCACCGCGAGCTTCAGGATCTCGGAGGGCTGGAAGCGGATGACGCCGAGGTCGAGCCAGCGCTGCGCGCCCTTGCCGACGTCGCCGGCGATGGCGACCACGACCAGCAGCACGAGCCCCGCGGCGTAGGCGGCCGGCGCCAGCATGCGAAAGAAATGGTCGGGCACCCGCGCCAGCGCGATCATGACCGCAAAGCCGAGCCCGAGCCGCGCCAGCTGGTTGATCCACAGCGCGGTGTTGTCGCCCGCGGCGCTCCACAGCACGAACATGCCGAAGGCGCTGACGGTCACCAGCGCCGCCAGCAGCATGCCGTCGAGGCGCAGGGCCCGCAGCAGGCGCGTCGTCGCGGTGACGGTGCGGCGCGTGCGCGAGGCGGAGAGTTCCTCGTACATCACTCGGCCTTGGGCAGCAGGTAGGCGTCGAAGATCGCGCGCGCGATCGGCGCGGCCGCCGAGGCGCCGAAGCCGCCGTTCTCGACCAGCACCGCGACCGCGAGCTTCGGCGACTCGGCGGGCGCAAAGGCGACGAACAGCGCGTGGTCCCGCAGCCGTTCCGCGACTTCCTTCTCGTCGTACTTCTCGGTCTGCCCGACCGAGAAGACCTGGGCCGTCCCGGTCTTGCCGGCGATCGAGTAACTGGCGCCGCGGGCAACGCGCGTGGCGGTTCCGCCGGTCGTCACGGCCACCATCGCGTCGACGATGATCTCCCAGTTCTCCGGACGCGCGAGCTCGATGCGCGGCAGCGGCTGCGGCTTCCGCTCCTCGACCTCGCCGGTAGCCGGGTCCACGAGCGCGCGCACCAGCCGCGGCTGGTAGGGTTGGCCGCGCATCGCGAGCAGGGCGGTGGCCTTGACGAGCTGCAACAGCGTCGCGGTCCAGTAGCCCTGGCCGATGCCGATGATGACGGTTTCGCCCGGGAACCAGACCTGTTGCTCGCGGCGCGCGAAAGCGCCCTTCTTCCACTCGGGCGAGGGCATGATGCCGCCGCGTTCGCCCTGCAAGTCGATGCCGGTCGGCTGGCCGAAGCCCATGCGCGCCATCGAGTCGTGGATGCGCTGGATGCCGAGCGTATTCGCGAGCTTGTAGAAGTACACGTCGCAGGACCTCATGACGGCCCGGTGCATGTCGACCGGCCCGTGGGTTCCGCCGCGCCTGGGCTCGCGATAGCGGTGGCGCGACCCGGGCAGCGAGTAGCTGCCGGCGCAGTACACGCTGTCCTCCGGCCGGATCACGTCGTACTCGAGCCCGGCGAGCGCCATCAGCGGCTTGATCGTCGAGCCCGGCGGATAGGTCCCCCTGAGCACCCGGTTGAAGAGCGGCTGGTCGGGATTCTCGGTGAGCGCGACGTAGGCGCTGCGCGAGATGCCGCGGGCGAAGCCGTTCGGATCGAAGGAGGGCAGGCTCGCGAACACCAGTACGTCGCCGTTGTTCGGGTCGACCGCCACGACGCCGCCGCGGCGGCCGGCAAAGGCCTCCTCCGCGATGCGCTGCAGCTCGATGTCGATGGTGAGCCGCAGGTCGCGGCCCGCCAGCGGCTTGCGCTCCTTGAGCTCGCCCGCGGCACGCGTCAGGCCTTCGACGGGCCGGCCCTCGGCGTTCACCAGCACTTCGCGGTGACCGCCCGTGCCCAGCAGCTGGTCCTCGTAGGCGCGCTCGATGCCGGTCTTGCCGATCACGCCGGTGCCGAAGTAGCGCTCGCGGTCCACGCGCGCGAGGTCGTCCTCGCTGATCGTGCCGACGTAGCCGAGCGCGTGCGCGCCGACCGGGCCGTAGGGGTAGTGGCGCGCCATGCGTGTCTCGAGGAACACGCCCGGCAGCTCGTGGCGGTGCACGGCGTAGCGCGCGACCTCGTCGTCGTCGAGTTGCAGCAGGATGGGCACCGCCTCGAAGGAGCGTCGCGACAGCACCAGCTGGCGCACGCGCGCGACGTCGTCGGGCGCCAGCAGTCCGAAGCGGCCGAGGCGCGCGAGCGTCTGCTCGAGGTCGCCGGCGCGCTCGCGCACCAGCTCGAGCTGGTAGGCCGGCGTGTTCTCCGCCAGCACGCGTCCGGCGCGGTCGTAGAGAATGCCGCGATTGGGCGGCAGCGGCTCGATGCGGGCACGATTGCCCTGCGACAGCTCGACGTAGTGGGCGTGCTGCAGCACCTGCAGCCAGAACGCGCGCCCGGACAACAGCAGCACCAGTGCCGCGACCACGCCGGCGGCGACCACGGTGCGCTGCAGGAAGATGCGCTGCTCGAGGGCGTCGTCCTTGATGCGGACCCGGCGCATCAGGGCGTCACCGGCGGGCCGCGACGCGCGCAAACAGGCCCGTGACCAGCGGCCAGCAGGCCGCACCGACCGGCACCGACAGCCAGCGGCGCCAGTCGGTCACCGGGTGGCCGGCGACGCCGTCGATCCAGAACACCAGGAACTCGTTCAGCCACAGCAGGGCCAGGATCACCGCGGTCTGCTGCAGCGGCGGGAACGCCCGGACCTGCAGACGCAGCTTCGAGGCGACGTAGGCGATCACGATCAGCGTGAGCGCATGCTGCCCGAGCAGCACGCCACGGAAAGCGTCGAGCGCGAGCCCGGCGCCCCAGGCGTAGAACAGGCCGGTGAGGCGCGGCGACAGCAGCGTGAACCAGAGCACGGTCAGTGCGACGAAGTCCGGCCGCAGCAACTCGAGCCAGCCGGGCAGCGGCAGCACCGAGAGGACCAGCGCGGCCAGCGTCACCGTCACGATGCGTCCCCAGCCGAGGCTCGAGCGCGGGCGTGCCATGGCTAGCGGCCCGCCGGCGGCGGCGCCGGCGCCGGTGGCGCCTCCGCTTCGGGCCCGGATTCAGGCTCGATGACGGCGTTGTCGAACCAGGCCAGCAGCACCTCCGGGTCGCGGTCGAGCGCGGCGAGCGGCACGGCCTCGACCGCCAGCAGCGGCTGCGCCGGATTGCGCTCGACCTCGCTCACGGTTGCGACCGGGTAGCCCGGCGGGTAGACGCCGCCCAGCCCCGAGCTGACCAGCAGGTCGCCGGCCACCACGTCCGAATTCTGCGGCAGGTAGGGCAGCGAGAGCAGACCCGAGCGGCCCATGCCATACGCGACGGTGCGCGCGCCGGTGCGGTTCACCTGCACCGGAATCGCATGCTCGGAGTCGGTGATCAGGATGATCTCTGCGGACAACGGACCGGCGCGCGTGACCTGGCCGAAGATGCCGTTGGCATCGAGCGCCGCCTGGCCGCGGAACACGCCGTCGCGCGTGCCCTTGTTCACCAGCACGCGCTGGCGGAACGGGTCGAGGTCCACGCGCACGATCTCGGCGATCAGCGTGCGCTCCACGACCCGCGCGGTCGATTCCCGCGCCGCCCGCAGCCGCTGGTTCTCCTGCTCGAGCGACTCGAAGCGCATCAGCCTGAGGCGCAGCACCAGGTTGTCGGAGGCGAGGCGCACGTTGTCGGCCTCGATCCGGGCGCGCGTCGCGAACGACTCGCGCATCGCGTCCCAGGCCTGCACCGGCGCCTGCACCGCCCACTGGAACGGGTACACGGCCGCCGAGGCCCAGTCGCGCACCATCGCCAGGTGGTGCTGGCGATGGTCAGCGACCATCAGGCCGGCGGAGGCGAGCGCGAGCACGATCAGGCGCAGCCCGAGGGCGGGGCCGCCGAGCAGCAATGGCCGTGAATCCGGCTCGTGTACGGTCAAGGTGGCCTCTAGCCGAGGCCGAACAGCCCCGGGTGTTCCTCGGACAGCTCGAGGATGCGGCCGCCGCCGCGCGCGACGCAGGTCAGCGGGTCTTCGGCGATGATCACCGGCAGGCCGGTCTCCTCCATCAGGAGCTTGTCGATGTCCTTCAACAGCGCGCCGCCGCCGGTCAGCACGATGCCGCGCTCGGCAACGTCGGCGCCGAGCTCGGGCGGGGTCTGCTCGAGCGCCTTCTTGACCGCCTGCACGATGCCCTGCAGCGGCTCCTGCAGCGCCTCCAGGATCTCGTTCGAATTGAGCGTGAAGCTGCGCGGCACGCCCTCGGAGAGGTTGCGTCCCTTGACCGAGATCTCGCGCACCTGCTGGCCCGGGTAGGCCGAGCCGATCTCGATCTTGATGCGCTCGGCGGTGGCCTCGCCGATCAGGATGCCGTAGTTGCGGCGCACGTAGTTGATGATCGCCTCGTCGAAGCGGTCGCCGCCGATGCGCACCGACTCGGCGTAGACGATGCCGTTCAGCGAGATCACCGCGACCTCGGAGGTGCCGCCGCCGACGTCGAGCACCATCGAGCCGCGCGCCTCGTTGACCGGCAGACCGGCGCCGACCGCCGCGGCCATCGGCTCGGGGATGACGTCCACGCGCCGCGCGCCGGCGCCCTCGGCGGACTCCTGGATCGCGCGGCGCTCGACCTGGGTCGAGCCGAAGGGCACGCAGATCAGCACGCGCGGCGAGGGACGCAGCCAGCGGTTGCCGTGCACCTTGCCGATGAAGTACTGGAGCATGCGCTCGGTGTAGGTGAAGTCGGCGATCACGCCGTCCTTCATCGGGCGCACTGCGGTGATGTGGCCCGGCGTGCGGCCCAGCATGCCCTTGGCCTCGGCGCCGACCGCGACGATGGTCTTGCCGCCGCGTCCGGGCTCGTCCTGGATCGCGACCACCGACGGCTCGTTCAGCACGATGCCGCGGCCCCTGACGTAGATGAGGGTGTTGGCCGTGCCGAGGTCGATCGAGACGTCGCTGGAGAAATAACCCCGGAGGCTCTTGAACATGTGCGGCTAAGTACCGGTAAAGACGACGGAACGAGGGCGGGCAGTGTAGCCTGCGGGCGCGACATTCCACAAGGCGACGTGTATGATTTCCGTCAAGTTTTTCCCTCATTTTCCTGCATCGGGGCGCTCGTGACGCTGACCCGCCGCGACGTCGAGAACATCGCGCACCTCGCCCGCCTGGAGATCTCCGAGGCGGAGCTGCCGGTCTACGTCCAGAGCCTGTCGGCGATCCTCGCCTTCGTCGAACAGCTCGCGGCGGCGCCCACCGAGGGCGTCGAGCCGATGGCCCACCCGCTCGAGGGGCAGGTCCAGCGCCTGCGTGACGACCAGGTCACGGAATCAGACCACCGCGACCACTACCAGGCCAACGCCCCGGCGGTCGAGGCCGGCCTCTACCTGGTCCCCCGGGTGATCGAGTGAACCCGCAGCACGCGACCGCCGCCGAGCTCGGGCGCGGGCTGCGCACCCGCCAGTTCTCGAGCGTCGAGGTGACGCGGTTCTTCCTGGACCGGATCCACGAGACGCACGGCGCGCTGAACGCCTTCGTCACGGTGACGGCGGAGCGGGCGCTGGCGGACGCGAAGCGCGCGGACGCCGTGATCGCGCAGGGCGGGGGCGGCCCGCTCACCGGCGTGCCGGTCGCGCACAAGGACATCTTCTGCACGGGCGGCGTCCTCACCTCCTGCGGCTCGCGCATGCTCGCGAACTTCGTCGCGCCCTACGACGCGACCGTGGTCGAGCGCCTGGCCGCCGCCGGCATGGTGCTGCTCGGCAAGACCAACATGGACGAGTTCGCAATGGGCTCGTCGAACGAAACCAGCTTCTTCGGGCCGGTGCGCAATCCCTGGGACGGCAGCAAGGTGCCGGGCGGCTCCTCC